>JAQGNS010000549.1 GCA_028291705.1 Nevskia sp. | reverse complement strand
CGCTCTTTAGCACGTTCCCTGAGAGCCTCAGCCGAATCGCTCTGGTCCCATACGCTTCGGCAACATTTATCTTCTGTCTTGCGGGCCTTCGGATCCCCCACGGAACATATCTAATGCTAATTTCCGTGCTGCCCGCAAGCCTGATGGGGCAGGCCATCCTTCTCTTTGTCACACCGGTCGCTCGCAGGCTTCGCAAAGAATTGGCACCGGAAGAAGTCGTTCCCACCAGTCCTGCCGCTCTTTCCTTTGCAGCTTTGTTCATAGTGATTATCTTCCTTACGGCGCCGGGCGTTCACTTCATGCTGCCGTGATGCCCCCAAAAGGGCCTGTCCCACCGAGTTCTGGCAAACGTCGGGAGTCGAATCCGCGTCTGGTTCGCGTAGGAAGCATCAGCGACCTCAGGTCGCATTGCTTCCGACCGCCAACAAAGGAATCAACAATGACGATAATCTCCGCGATGGGCACGAAGGGAAACTCCGATTTTGCCTCGCAGTGGAAGATCTGCCCATACCGACGTGGATCGCAAGGATATTGATGCCTATTTGCTGACGACGATTGCCCGGACCGGCTGAATCAAAACGAACCTTCGCAATATCCGGACGAGCGGAGCGGATGCCAAGGTGATCGAGGCCAGAAACAGGAATGCCAGACCAGGCCGGCCGATCATATTCTGTATGGCGATGGAAATTACGGTTGCTCCGGCATTGCCAGCCATCCACACCAGCGCCGAAGCGGTTCCGGCCGCAGGACCCGCGCGTCGCTCGGTCATTTCCATGATCACGGGCAGTGTGCTGAGCTGCAGCAGCCCAATCAGCGGCATGCCGATAATGCCCAGGCTGACCCGCGGCGCCACGGCAAGGAGGAGACAAACCATGCAACCCACCGCAACCGCGGCGAGCATCAGCGCAAACTCCCGCTTGTGCCTGGCAACCCAGGCCGGGATCACCATGGCTCCGACAATGCCGGCAAGCACAAAGCCCAGCAGCATCCCCCCTGCTGCATCGGCGGCGATGCCAGCCGGGGCAAGCAAGGCCTGGAGCCAGGTCATATAAGATGTAAAGGTTCCGAATCCGAGGAATGCCAGCACTGCGACCGTACGCATGAAAGGATCGCGCCAGAGCTCGCGCACCGAGGCCAGCCCCGCTGGCGCGGCGCCCAAGACCCGGAATTCTCCTGGGCGACGAAGGAATACCAGCAAGGCCGCCATCGAAACGATCGCGAAGACGCTGTTGATCAGGATCACATCATGGACTTGCTCCGGCCGGGAAAACACCGTGCCCGCACCGATTGCAATCAGTTCACCGGCGTACAGGCTCGCCATGCCCAGCGCGATACCCGCCGGGCGATCCTTCTCGCTCAGGTACTCGCCGGCAATCTTCGTCACGCCGTTGAGCAACAGCGGCTGGGCAACCGCCGCAACCAGCTGGCCAGCCAAAATCCAGGCGAAATGATCTCCGCATAGGCGGAGCGCCGCTCCCAAGATGGTGACCAGCGCCCCTGCCGCAAGGCTGCCGCGAAACCAGCGGTCCAACGCTACGCCCATCGGCAATCCCAGCACCACATAGAAAAGCGTGAACACCTGCGACAGCCATCCAATGGCCTGTACCGGGACTTTCAGGTGCTCAGCCGCAACCGTGGTAATCGGCGCAAATGTCAACTGCAGCGCCATTGCCGCGGATACGGCAAATGCGTAGGAAATGACTGCGGGCCAGTAGCTGCGCGGCTCGTTGCCAGGTATAACGCTCGCAACTAATGGCTCCGTTAACACCCGATCACTCCAAGGCCGGTGCTGTACGCACCGCTTTTTGCTGTGGCACCGCCGATGGCGGCGCATCCGCGAAGATATCGCTAAGAGGCATGCGCCCTATGGCCGTCTCGTCAACAGACCCGCAGTATAGCCAGGGCCCGAATTCACAGGCGCTGGTGATCTTCCAATAGGCGTCGGGGCCGGCGTGCTGCAGATTGGCCACGACCTTGCCGCCGAGATCCAGGGCCAGCACGATGCAATGGCGTACGGGTTTCGGTTGCAGCGACGCTGGAATGCGTGAAAGGACTTGGCGTAGGAAAGGTTTGTTCGCCAGTAAATCGATCAATGGATGCCGCGGCGCGGCGATGGCCAGCCAAAAGCGGTCGCGTCCGTTGTAGGAGATATTGTCCGGAAATCCGGGCAGATTATCGATGAAGATCTCCGCGCAACCAGCCTTGGGGCCTTTGAGCCAGTAGCGCTGCACCCGGTATTCGCTGCTTTCGGTGACGAGGACGTAGTCCTCGTTCGGGCCGATCGCGACGCCGTTGGCGAATTGCAGCCCCTTCAAAAGCACGGATGCCTTGCGGGTGCGGAAGTCGTAGCGCAGCAGGCGGCCATGGCCGCCATGCTCGACGATATCCTGGATGTCCTGGCCGGTGCCCCATTTGTGCGAGGAGTCGCTGAAAAACACGACTTCTCCGGATTCCGCCACATCGAGATCGTTGGTGAAGCCGAAAGGAAGACCGTCGGCCTCCGTTGCCAGCACTGTCACACCACGGGAAGAGTCGATCTGCACCAGGCCCTTGATCGCATCGGCGACCAACAGGCGCCCATCGGCCAGCGGGGCCATGCCCAGTGGACGGCCACCGGTGTTTGCCAATACTTCACCACTGCCTCCATCCGGGGCGAAGCGCATCACGCGGCCATCCA
The DNA here is from genome assembly GCA_028291705.1 of Nevskia sp. Lineage (GTDB taxonomy): Bacteria > Pseudomonadota > Gammaproteobacteria > Nevskiales > Nevskiaceae > Nevskia. The sequence continues at coordinate 13,936 of JAQGNS010000549.1, read as the reverse complement.
GATAGCCGGCGTAAATGCGCCCCTCGGCGTCAAGATTGATGCCCTCCGGCCCCACGGCACCAACTGTGGCGATGCGCTGTAATGCTTTCAACTTGTCGTTCAGCCGGTAAGGCTCTTCCGCGAGCGATGGCGCCTGCGGCGGGTTCCAGGCCTGCGGCGAGACTCGTGTGGGCCAGAACAGAAAATACAGAATGGCAGCCAGAATCACCGCGATCACAAGTAGGATCATGTCGTCGACTCGTCGATTGCGCCGCACTCGATGCTTATCATCCGACCTGACCGTTCCGCCGCCGCACCGCAAGCTGTTTGCGCCCCTTTGCCTCCGCGCCATCGATGGAGCGGCGCATGACGCCGGGAAGGGCCCCGAACAAACGCAGGAGATTTCCGAACAAGGTGGGCATCACCACCTCCACGGGCCGCTCGACGATTGCCTGGATAATCGCGGCGGCGACAACCTCTGGTGCTACCGACTTCGTCGTGAACGCCAATATCGCGGCATCGTCATGGGCCTCCTGCTCCAGCATTGCCGTCTCGGTCGCCGGTGGATGGATGATGGTGAAATGAAGCGGGCCGTCGCGCTCTTCCAGGGCCAGGCCGTGATGAAAGGCGCGCAGTGCATGCTTGGTGCCGGCGTAGCTGGCCATGCCGGGCATCGGCAGGAACGCGGTCATGCTGCAGACTGTCAGCAGGTGGCCACTGCCTTGCGCCTGCAACCGCGGCAACGCCAGCTTCATCCCGGTCAGGGGCCCCAGCAGGTTGACCTCGATCGTCTGGCGATGCTGCTCGAGCGAGACGTCGCGCGCGTAGCCGGTATGGACGATCCCGGCATTGTTGACCAGGACGTCGAGCCGGCCAAAGCGCTGCCAGGTTGCGTCAAGCGCCGCGCCCCATTGCTCGGCAGAGCACACATCGAGCTGCAGTGCCAGGGCCCGCGAGCCGATCTGGTCCGCGAGCGCTTTCGCGCCCGGCAGGTTGATGTCAGCCAGCACTACGCGATGCCCCAACTCGCCCGCGCGTCGCGCGGTGGCGGCTCCAATGCCGCTGGCCGCCCCGGTGATAAAGATGACCTTGTCGGATGTGCCGTTCATGGTTGAGCGTTGCTTAGATGAAACACTGCCCGTCGCCTCGATAGGTAGATGCCCGGCCTACGACTTTTCCGCCCTGCAGCAGCAAAAAATTGGTGAATCGTTCTGCCAGTTCACCTGCCTTGGCATGGCGGAAAAACAGTGGCGCCCCGATCGGAATATCGATGCCCGGGGGCAATTTCACCGGCGTCTGAACTTCGCCGGCACCCTCCCGCTTCAGCAACGTCATGCCATCCGGCAGATAGGGCCGGGGCAGACGATCCACGCCCGCCGGACCCGAGGCGATATAGCCGCCGCCGAGACAGGTAACGATGCCGGCAGTCGGCTTGCGCGTCACTTGCAAAGCAAAGTACAGCGAAGGCGCATGGTGAAATTGATGAAAATGATCGAACAGACCCGGTGCGTAGAGGCCCGAGCCGGCGGCAAGCTCGGTGACCGAAGGGTCGGTCCCCGTAATCTCCAGACTGCCGGTACCTCCCCCATTCACGAATTCGAGCGGAAACCCCGCCGCTCGTAATGCTGCAACCGTGGTGCGGCGTCGTTTGCAGAGTTCACGCGCCGAGCGCTGCTTCAGCGAACGCAGTATGTGATTTTTCAAGGCTTGACCGGGAACCGCGTCCTGCAATCCGGCGATTTGGCCTTCGTATCCCATCAAACCGGTCAGCCGCAGGGTGCTGCGCCGGGTGGCGATCACCCGGGCCAGGTCCAAAGCCGCGGCCGGCGTGTTGATGGGCGAACGACGCACGCCGAAGTAGAGGCTGGGATGGAGCGTCGAGCAATCAAGATCGATCGCAAGTGAAAACACGACGTTCAGCGCGGCGCCCCGCGCGGCAATCGCTTCGAGCTGGGCCTGATCGTCAACCATCAATACGATGCGCTTCCCGTGAATTAGTTGTGCGGCGACGGCATCGAGATCGGCGACGTCGACTGTCGGATAAGCGACAACCAGATCATCAAAACCCTGGGCCGCGAGCCAGGCGGCCTCCCGTCCCGAGTAACACAGCAGGCCTTTGAAACGGGGAGACAAGGCCTGAATGCGGCGCAGCACTTCGACGCACCGTATCGATTTTGAACAGAGTCGGACCGGCAGGTGCCCGGCGCGCTGCAGCATCGCGCGCGCATTCGCCTCGAGTGCATCGAGATCCAGCACGGCCGCCGGCAATGATTGACCGGAAATCGCCCGCGCCGCCCGCCGATAGCGGTCGGCCTCGAAAGCCGTTGAAGTAAAGGACCCTTGCCTGTCCGGTTCGAGACCAGTCGGCAACAGGACTTCCGGACGCGCATCCAGCGGCATTTCCAGATCTGTCAACACGTTGCGCGCAGTCCCTTTTCGACGAAGTGTGAGGAATCTAAGGGCCGCAGCGTGATCCTGCTTGGCAGATGACGACAGCGGCGACATCTTCCATCAGGCGATTCCCCGCCCGGCCGCCGCGCTGCCAGGACAGGGCTTCCCAGCCATGCGCGGTTAACTTAAGGTACCGACTGGTCGGCACATTAAATAAACGGCCGGCCGGCACGTTAAATGCCTAAGACATCTTCAGGTAAAGCCAACGGCATTTCGCGCGACGGTCCACCGGACTCCGCCAGGGCCGAGTTGGAAGAGGAGGAGCGGTATGGCTGCAGAGAGTCTTCAAAGGCGTGACCCGGGTCCGACTATCCGCTGCGGTGCATTATCGGGACTCGACGGTTTCCTGCAGCGCAGCGGCGTGAAGACACCGGCCCTGTGCGAATGGGCTGGCGTGGACCCCATCGCCCTGGGCGACCCGGATTCGCGGATGGAAGTGCGCAGCTATGTTGCTCTTCTGGAGTCGGCCGCGCGGCAGAGCCATGATGATTCACTGGGACTGCGCTTGGGTTATCAGCAGCCGCTGACGACGGTGGGCGTGCTTAGCGACATGTATCTGCGGGCATCCGATGTCGGCGCCGCGATCCAATGCGGCATCGACCACCTTCCGCTGCATCAGGAAGGCGCGCGGCTGAAGCTCGGCCTCGAGGGACCCCACGCGATCCTCTCGTACTCGGTGCGCGACCCCGGCCTGCTCAACTATCGGCAGGACGCGGAGCTTTCGGTGGCCAAGATGTTGCGCTTCGCGCGCGCGATTGCCGGACGATCTGACTGGAGCCCGGCTGCGGTGTATTTCGAGCATCCGGCGCCGCGTGACACGTCGGAGCATCGGAAACTGTTTGGCGCACCGGTGTACTTTTCCCAGGCCTGCAATGGACTCGTCTTTCCAAGGGAGCTGTTGAATCATCGCATCAACCGCAGCCACTCAGGCATTGCGCCGGCACCGGTCGAACCGGTCGCGCAACAGGCGAGCGATACTCACCTGGACCTGGCCGGAGAGCTGCGCCTGCACATCGTCCGGGCGCTCAGGCAGGGACATGTCTCAATCGACGACTGCGCTGCGGCGTTCGGGCTCGGCACACGCACACTGCAGCGGCGGCTGGCCGCGGCAGGAGTGATTTTCGAAGAACTGGTCGAATCCACACGTTTTGAACTGGCCAGTCACTATCTGAAGCAGGCGCATCTTTCACTGACCGAAATCGGCTATCTGCTCGGCTACGCCGAACTCAGCACCTTCAGCCGCGCGTTCCGGCGCTGGTCGGGGCGTAGTCCCCGGGCGTTCCGCCGCAACCGGTAGTTCTTTCGCCTTGGCATGAAAAGCCAAGTCGCCCGACGCAACGTCGGGCGATAGTGGGCTGCGGTCGCGATCTTCGCGGCCGCCGAGCGTGCCCACGGCGAGGCACGTCGCGCGAGAGGACGTGAGACATGGACATGAGCAAACTGGTGCAATGGTCGGCTTGCGCCGCATCGTCGCTGCTGCTTTACGGCACAGCCTGGGCGGCAACGGATGCGCAGATCGCACGCCTCGGCCAGGATCTGACGCCCGTAGGGGCGGAGAAGGCCGGCAACAAGGATGGCACCATCTCGTCCTGGACGGGTGGCGAGATGAAGGCGCCTGCGAAATGGGACTCGACGAAGGCGCGGCCCGACCCCTACCTGTCCGACAAGCCCAGATTTTCGATCACCGCCGCCAATCTCGATCAATACAAGGACAAGCTTTCTCCCGGCCAGATCGAGCTTTTGAAGGTACTCAAGGGCTACCGCATGGATGTCTATCCAACACACCGCTCGTGTGGCTACCCGGACATCGTCTATCAGCGCAGCAGGGAGAACGCCGGAATCGCCAAGATTGCCGCCGATGGCTTCGAACTCGGCGCTGCCACCGGGTCCGGCTTTCCGTTTCCGCTGCCCGGCAGCGGGGTCGAGGCGATGTGGAACCACAAGCTGCGCTATCAGGGCGAGGGCCGCATCGAACCGAACATCACGGTGCTTTCTCCGGCCAAAGGCAGTTCGGAATTCACGCAGTTTGAATACATCTACAGGAATCTGGTGCCATTCCAGTCGCCGGACACGAAAACCATCGCCGACGCCAAAGGCGTGGAACTGTACATCTACGTCGAGACCGTGGGCCCACCGGCGCTCGCCGGTACGTTACAGGCCGGCGTCTACTACTTGCAGAAGTTGAACGAAGGCTGGCAGTACTTTTCCGGTCAGCGTCGCGTACGCCGGTTGTCCACCTACGCTTACGATGCTCCGCTTATCGGGCTTGAAAATACCTATTACGTCGATCAGGCCAATATGTATAACGGCATGCTCGACCGTTACGACTACAAGCTGATCGGCAAGCAGGAGATGGTCATCCCGTACAACAATTTTGCCCTTCGCGATGCCAAGCGTTTCACCATCAAGACGCTGTTCGGCCAGGATTACGTCAACCCCGACGCGATGCGCTATGAGTTGCACCGGGTGTGGAAAGTGGAGGCGAATGTCCGGCCCGGCCAGCGCCACGCCTCGCCGCATCGCGTGTTCTATCTGGACGAAGATACCTGGGCGGTGCTGGTCGAGGACCTTTACGACGCACAGGGCAGGATTCAGCGTGTGATGCAGGGCGCGATTCTGCCGGCCTGGGAACTCGGCGCCTGCATTCAGGAGGAGATCGTCAGCTACGACCTGCCAAGTGGCCGCTACTTCGGCGACAACATCGTCATTGCCGAAAAAGACCCAGTTGACTGGCTCGCTGCCAAGGAAGGCAAACTCAAGCCTGACATGTTTACCGAGGACTATCTGCGCCGGCAGGGCGCCCGCTAAGCAGTCTCGCACTTCCAAAGACTCATCCATACCGTTCGCGCCCTGGCTCGAAAACGACCTGTCCGGCCGCTGCCGCGCTTGTCCGCTGGCCGAGTTCACGCCGTCGCGAGAAAATTTCGATCATCCGCAATCGGCCAGCCTGCTCCGGTCCGAGCCAAGCGCAGCACGTCCGCTTCGGGCCGTCTTTGCGGACATGGGCTTGGCATCCCGAAAGCCGACACTCGCCACCGACCTGATCGGGTTGAAAGCAGGCACCCAAGGCCTGGAAGGGAATGCCTGCCCAAGCGGAGTGGAAGAGATGGAACCCCGTAAGCGAACAAGCTGGGCCATTCACTCTGGCCCCGCACTCAACGTCGGCCGGCAGGCATCCTGACGCAAGGTCACAAAATGTTAATGCTGCGCAACTAAACTCCGCCCTGGGGGCGTATTTTTCAGCCGCCGGCGCACAAATTGCACCAAACGGGGTCAGCAATCAGTCGGCATTCATCGGCATTCAAAAGAACCACCAGCGAACCATACATGCAGCCCCAGACCAGCGTTTCACTCAAGCACCCCGAATTTCCCGAAACAGCCGCACTGAAGAGATATCTTGTTCGCGCAGGAACGCTGGCGCTGATCGGCGGCATGTATCTGCTCCTGCCGCTATCGCCTTTACTTGCCAGCGTGGTCTTCTTCCGCAGGAAGTACGTTGTGCACTATCGGCACACGCTCAAGAAGATGCTGATCCACATACAGGCCTTGAGCGAAGGGCCGGTGCATCACTATCTCCAGGATGTGGTCGGACGGCAGACCAGCGTTCCCGCCGAAATTCGCGGCTCTTGTACCCAGTGCGGCAACTGCTGCCTGGACAAGCGCTGCGTGTTCCTGGAAAAGACCCCCGACGACAAATACCTGTGCGGCATCTATCACTCGCCCCTGCGGCGCTTCTCCAACTGCGGATCGTTTCCGCTGAGCGCCCACGACATCGAACGGTATGACTGTCCCGGCTACGAGGTGGTGCGGGAGGTGCCGATTCACTGGGTTCAGCGGGCAGTCACGTCCGAGTGATCTTGCGCTGTTGACGGTTGCCGCAATCGACCGCACTGCAAGTTTGTGATTGACTGACGCCGGAGCGTTACTGCCCGCGCGCCAGCAGCGCCATGGCGCCCAGCTCTTCCATCTGCTGCACTTCGATCTGCGCCGCCAGGGCACGCACGGCGAGAGTTTCCGCATTGAGTGCGGCGAAGTGCGCCATCGGCAGGGCCCCCTGGTGGTGGCGCGTCATCAGTTGCAGGAACAGGCGGTCACGCTGGTCGCCGTCGAGGCTACGCAGCTGATTGAGTTCGTCGCTGGTGGCTAGGCCCGGCATACCGCCGGCCGAGTTGCAGTCAGCAAGGTAGCGGGTCAGGGTCGCGTCCGGTGGCGTGCGGCCGAGCAGCATCCAGTTCATGGCGGCGGTGGCCGGCAGCAGGGGTTTGCCCCACAGCAGCAGCCAGCCTTTCATCTCGCCGATCTCGATCAGCTGCGCGGACTGGATGGACCGCGCCAGGCCGACCAGCCTGGTCGGGCCGTGGTCCAGCAGGATGCGGGTCATGACCACGGCTTGGTCATGATGGCCGCGCATGAACTGGGCGAAGCCGATGTCCACCGGGCCCGGCGTGGTGATGGATTGCGCCGGATGTGCGGCGGCAAAGCGGTGGCCGGCTTCGGTCAGCCCGGCACCGACCAGCAGGAGCAGAACCGCGCCGGCAATGTACCGAACCTTCACTGGATCGGGTAGACGCCGTTGGTGAATTGCAGGGCCATGAAGCCGTTGTCCATGCAGGTGACCCAGAGCTGGTTGCCGACGAAGCGCGGCGGCGAGCTGCACCAGTCGGCGCTGAGGTTGCCGGAGACCGGCCCCTTGCCCGCGTTGGCGAGGAGGGCGGGCAGATCGGCGACGAAGCCGCCGATGTAGCGCAGGTCGATGGTGCCGGTGCCGACGCTGACGCCGGAGGTGGAGGTATAGAGGTCGGAGATGGGCGGCAGCAGGCCGCCGATCCAGGCATGCAGCGAATGCTGGAGGCTGAGACCCTTGCCGGTCTGGGCCGGGGGATTGAAGTAGGCGACCTCGCGCGGCTGCAGCGGATTGGCGATGTTGAAGACGCGGATGCCGGACTGGAAATAGCCGCAGGCCAGCGCCTTGGGATCGGTGGTCGTGTCGACGGTGCAGTAGTGCGATTCGTAGCCGAAGGCGCCGTCGCCCACGGTGTCCGCGGTGCGCAGCGCGGCGTTCTTCAGCAGCTGGATCTGCAACTGGATCTGGTTGACGATCTTCGGCTGCGTCGGGTCGGAGATGTCGATGATGTGGACGCCCTCGGAGTCGAACTCGTCCGGCGCGATCAGGTAGGGCTTGCCGCCCCAGCTGACCGGCAGCGCGTGCTGGGCGCAGCTGAGGGCGTTCCAGGTGACGGAGCCGATCTGGCGGATGGAAGGCGTGGCCTTGCGGCTCTGGATATCGCTCACGTCCAGGACCTGCACGCCGCCGGGCAGGCAGGTGGCGAGGTAGAGGGTGTTGCCGTCAGCGCTCAGTTCCACACCGTGGTTGGCGGGGAATCCTTCCAGGCCGGTGTAGACGATTTTCGGCGACTTGGGGTTGCTGACGTCGATGGCGGTGATCGAGCCGGCGGCGGTGCCGGTGGCCCAGTAGGTCTTGCCGTCGGGCGACCAGTTGCCTTCATGGCCCAGCACGTTGTCGGGCAGCTCCAGGCTGGTGCCGGCGATGGCGTTGGTCTGCACCGGGTGGGCGCAATCGGTGATGTCGTAAACGTCGAAGAATACCCCGCCGACCACGGGGCCCACGGCGACGCCGCCGAGGAGCTTGCGGGTCTCGTTGACCTTGAGCGATTCCCAGGTGCCGATGAGCATGGACGGCCCGGTGAGGTTGGCCGATTGAACCGGCTGGGCCGGGTTGGAGGCGTCCACCACGAGTGCGCCGGGCGACGGCTCCAGGAGCTGCAGCGGATCCAGCAGCGTGCCGCTGGTCGACATGTAGGCGCAGGTGCTGGTGGAAGGGCTGACCACGCTGGCGCCGGTGCCCTGGTACTGGCCGACCATCTCCAGGTTGCAGCGGTAGCCTTGCAGGTTGCGGCCGCTCTGCCGGTCGGCCAGCGGCACCTCGCCTTGCAGGGCGGTCTCCGGCAGCGAGCCGGCGCCGCACTGGGCGGTGGCTACGGCGTCGGTACCGGATGAATTGACTGCCGGGGCGGAGCTGCCGCCGCAGCCTGCGAGGCAGGACAGGAACAGGCCGGCAAATGCCGCAAAATGATAAGCCTTCGACATGAATCTCCCCCGAGTGCCGCTGCTGCGGGACGCCGGGAGCGCCCAGTCTGCCGCGGACATTTTTGTTGTTGCCGTGCGCAAGACTGTACCCCATCCGTCCTTTTTCCCCAACCAGACAAGCGGCATCGGGCGGACGGCCGAATCCCCGGGGCCTCAGGGAATCAAGATGATCTTGCCGATGACGCCGCGGGATTCGAGCAGTTCGTGGGCGCGGCGGCCTTCGGCCAGCGGCACCCGGGCGGCGATGCGGACCTGCAGCTGCCCCCGTACCACCGCGTCCAGCAGCCGCGCGGCGCGCGTCCGGCGTTCGGCGGCGCTGTTCAGCCAGCTCCATAGATCACCGCCCACCAGAGTCAGGGAGCGGTCCATCAGGACGCGGGGGTCGACAGCGGGCGGATCACCGCCAGCCATGCCGTAGAAGACCACGGTGCCGCGGTCGCGGGCCACGGCGAGGCTGTCCTGCAGGGTTGAACCGGTGGAGTCGTAGACTGCGTCGGCACCTGCGCCGTCCATTGCCTCGCGGACCCGCGAGGTCCAGCCCTCACCGGAGGCGATGGCGGTATCGGCACCCGCTTCGAGCGCGGCGGCGCGCTTTTCGGGGCTGGACGCCAGGGCGATCACGCGGGCGCTGCGCCGCGTGGCCATCTGGGTGAGCAGCAGCCCCACCCCGCCCGCAGCGGCATGCACGACGATTGTATCGGCGCTGCGGACTGCATATGAATCCTCGGTCAGGTATTGCGCGGTGAGACCCTGCAGCAGCACGGCGGCGGCGAGGTCGAAGCTGCAGCCATCCGGCAAGGCGACGAGGTGGCCAACGGGGACCGCGACCCGCTCGGCATTGGCGTAGGGGCTGTCGGCGAAGCCGACACGGCTGCCGATGTCCAGGCCAGCTTGTTGCAAGGCTTCGATGTCGCCGTCGACGACGACGCCCGCCGCCTCATAGCCGGCGATGTAAGGCGGCGCGCCGCGCAGGTGGTAGCGGCCCTGGCGGCGGTAGACGTCGGCGAAGTTGAGGCCGATGGCGCGCGTCTCGACGATGGCGGCGCCCGACGCCGCCTGTGGATCGTCGATCTCGGTATAACGCAGGACGTGCGGGCCGCCGAAGCTGGAAAAGGTCAGTGCTTTCATGGAAGGATGCTTTAGTCCTCCGATGATGACACAGCACGCCCTTGCCCGATGAAACCCTGGAGCAAAGCCCGACAGCCGGAGGTGGACATCCGGCAGCCGGGACTTTGATCAGCGTGCTTCGCTCAGGTGTAGCTGGTGACGACCGGCTTGCCGGACAGGCCGAAGCTCTGCAGGACGCCGAGCAGTTCACGGTGGCCGAAGGCCTGGCAACCCGAGGCGAAGCCGGCGCGGCGCGGCGGGGCCTGTAGCAGGTGGTAGGCGGCATAGGCCTGAAGCAGGCCGGTCTGCTTGTAGTTGCAGGTGCCGTGGATGACGCAGTGGACGCGGCCGAGCGGACCGCTGGCGTGGACCGAGTCGACCGAGGTGTTGATGCGTGGGTTCTCGCGCGGCGGCATGCCGGCCTGCAGGCTCGCCGCCATGTCGGATAGCGCCTTCTCCTGCTGGGCCTTGGGCATTTTCTTGATCTGCTCCTCGACCACGGTGGTGATCTGCACCACGCCTTCCATCACGCTGCGCTCGAACACGCCGCCCATGGCCTTGCAGTTGGCCACGCGCGGATCGTTCTTGAACCAGACCGGATGGGCGGTGCCGCCCCAGGGCAGCGCCATGGCCACCGCGTGCTGGCCGGGCACCTGCACCTCGGCCTTCGCGAACGGCGACCACTGCACGTACTGGTTCTGCTCGAGGTGGAAGAAGTCGGCGGTGAGGATGCTGAAGATGGTCTGGGTCGAGGCGTAGGTCGGGAAGCCCTTCCACAGCACCAGGATGTCGAGCGTATCCAGCCCCGGCGTTTCCAGGCAGATGTTGGCGGCGATCTCGCCGGTGGTGTACATCTGCGCGATGCCGGGTGACAGCAGCAGGCCCTTGGCGGCGAACTTCGCACCCCAGGTTTCCTCGGCGTGCATCATCCAGTTCTGCTCGCCGTTGGTATCGGTGTAGTGGCAGCCGGCGGCGAGCGAGGCTTCCACCGCTTCCGGGCCGTATTTCATGAACGGGCCGACCATGTTGCAGACGACCTTGGCGCCCTTGAACAGCTTGGTCAGGGCCTCGGTGGTGTGCTCGACCTCGGCAATCTCGTACTCGGCGTTCTCGATGCCGGGCACCTTGTCCATCACTTCCTTGATGCGCTTGCCGTCGCGGCCGGCGGCGATGAAGGGGACGCGATACTCGCGCAGGTATTCCGCGACCAGCCGGCCGGTGTAGCCGGTCACGCCGTAGATGACGACGGGTTTCTTGCTGCTCATGATGATGCTCCTCTCATTCTTGTGCGTGATCGGTGACTGGTTGAAACAGCATTTTCTTGAATCGATTGCTGCGGGCGAAGCGCCCGCCTATGCGGTCATGCCCCCGTCCACGACGAGGTCGGAACCGGTGATGTAGCTGGCTTCGTCCGAGGCCAGGAACAGGACCGCCTTGGCGATCTCCTCCGGCCGGGCGAAGCGGCCCAGTGGGATGCGCGCCAGGGTGCGCTCGACAAAGACCTTGGCCTCTTCCGGCGGCAGGCTGGCGACGGCGGCGCCGACCATCTGCGTTTCGGCGAAGCCGGGGCAGACGCTGTTGATGCGGATGTTGTAGCCGGCGCGGGCGCAATGGATGGCCGAGGACTTGGTGAATAGGCGCACCCCGCCCTTGCTGGCGTTGTAGGCAGGGATCAGCGGCTCGCCGATCAAGCCTTCGATGGAGGCGATATTGATGATGGAGCCGCCGCGGCCTTTCATGCGGGCGATGGCGGCCTGGGTGCCAAGGAAGACACCGTCGAGATTGACCGACAGGGTCTTCTTCCAGTTTTCCAGGCTTTCCTTTTCCACGTCGGCCAGCGCGGCGACGCCGGCATTGTTGACCACCACGTCGAGCGGGCCCCAGCCGGCCGTGGTGTGCTCGAGCACTTCGTTCCACTGCGCGGCCCTGGTCACGTCCTGCGGCATGAAGCGGACTTCGAAACCGAGCCGGGCCAGGCGGGTCTTCTCGGCTTCGCCGGCGGCGGCATCGACGTCGGTAAGCATTACCTTGGCGCCCTCGTGCAGCAGGGCTTCGACGGCGGCGAGGCCGAGACCGCGGGCGGCGCCGGTGACGAGGCAGACTTTGTCTTGTACGCGCTTCATGGGTTCATCCTTGTATTGGTCTGGAGATCCATCGGATTACCCGCGCGCGGAGCTGAGTTGCGGATCGGTCGGGCGCCAGCGGTAATCGATGGACTCCTGGGCGAAGCGCACGAAGTAGTCGATCGCCTCGGGGTTCATCATGGCGTCGCGGCTCGCGGCTTTCTCCAGGGGCCAGCCCATCAGGATCTTGCGCACGGGGACTTCCATCTTCTTGCCGGTGAGCGTGTACGGCACCGCTTCCACCTGGTACATGCGGTCCGGAACGTGGCGCGGGCTGCAGTCGCTGCGCAGGCGCGCGGTGACGCGGTCGCGCAGAGCGTCGTCGAACTGCACGCCGGGCTTGAGGCGCAGGAACAGGGGCATGAAGAAGTGGCCGCCGGGTAGTTCGCAGCAGACGATGAGGCTGTCGGCGACTTCCTCGACCTGTTCCACCGCGCGGTAGATTTCGGCGGTGCCGATGCGCACACCGTAGCGGTTCAGGGTGGAGTCGGAACGGCCGTAGATGTAGCAGCCGCCGCGCTGGTTGATCTTGATGAAGTCGCCGTGGCGCCAGACGCCGGAATAGACCTCGAAATAGGATTCACGGTAACGCTTGCCGCCGGTATCGTTCCAGAAGCGTATCGGCATTGAGGGGAAGGGGCTGGTCGCCACCAGTTCACCGACTTCGTCGAACAGCTCCTTGCCGTCGTCGCTCCAGGCATGGACGTCCATGCCCAGCATGCGGGTCTGGATTTCACCGGCGTGCACCGGCAGCAGCGGCGTAGCGCCGACGAAGCCACTGCACAGCTCGGTGCCGCCGGACTGCGAGGTGACCCACAGGTCTTTCTTGACGCAGCGGTAAAACCAGTCGAAGGTTTCCGGCGTGGACGGCGCACCGGCGACGAGGACCCCCTCCAGCCGTGACAGGTCGTACAACTCGCCCGGCTTGAGCCCGGCCTTCTCCATCATCTGCACATAGGTCGGGCTGGCGCCGAAGGAGGTGGCGCCGGTATCGGCCGCCAGCTTCCACAGGAAATCCAGCGAGGGATAGGCCGGATTGCCGTCGTAGAGCACCGCGGCGGAGCCGGTGACCAGCGCGGCCAGCAACAGGTTCCACATCATCCAGCCGGTGGTGCTGTAGAAGAACATCACCGATTCCGGCCCCAGGTTGAGGTGGAAGTGCATCAGCTTGAGGTGCTCCAGCAGGACGCCGACGTGGCTGTGCACGATGGCCTTGGGCAGGCCGGTGGTGCCGGAGGAAAACACGATCCACAGGGGATGGTCGTAGTCCACCCGCTCGAAACGGAACTTGTCGCGCGAGACCGGCTCGCGGTCCATCAGGCGGGTCCATGACATCACCTTGGGCAGGGCCTGCGGTACCTCGCCCTTCGGATTCAGGTAGGGCAGCCAGATCACCCGTTCCAGCGTCGGCAGGTCGGCGATGATGCTGCGCACCTCGCTTTCGCGCTTGAAGTCCTTGCCGCCGAAGCGGTAGCCGTCCGCGGCGAACAGGATCTTGGGCTGGATCTGGCTGAAGCGCTCGGTCACCGTCTTGACGCCGAACTCCGGCGCCGCCGAGGACCACACCGCGCCGATGGCGATGGTCGCCATCATGGCGATGGCCGTCTCCGGCACGTTGGGCATGTAGGAGACCACGCGATCACCGGGGACCACGCCGAGCGAGCGCAGCTGTGTCGCCAGGATGCGCACCTGCTTGCCCAGCTCGCCCCAGCTCATGGTCTGCAGCGGCCGGTTTTCGGTGAGGTGGTGGAACACCGTGCGCCCCTCGCCTTCCGCCTCGGCGCGCAGCAGGTGCTCGGCGTAGTTGAGGCGCGAGCCTTCGAACCACTTGGCGCCGGGCATGATGCGCTGATCCAGCACGCGCAGGTAGGGCTGGTCGGACTGCACCTGGAAGTAGTCCCAGATCGAGGCCCAGAAGTCCTCGATGTCCGTCACCGACCACTGCCGCAGGCTTTCGTAGTCCGTGAAATCCTTGCCCCGGGTCTGCTTCAGCCAGCGCATGTAGCGCGTCAGCTTGGAGCTTTCCGCGAACTCGGGCCGCGGGGTCCACAGCAACTGCCCTTCATTCACCATGAGCCGTCTCCGCGCATTATTCAGTTGACCGCGTAAACATCGTAAAAAACTTCAGAGCGTTCGAAATCCACTTCGCCCACGCCGACGCAATACAG
>JAQGNS010000511.1 GCA_028291705.1 Nevskia sp. | reverse complement strand
TCCCGGTGCTGGTGGAGAAGTTCAAGAGCAACCTGGCGCTGAAGATCGCGCCGAAGAACACCGCGAAGATCATGCACATCGCCGAAGACCAGGCCCGCCTGGAAGCGACGCCGGTGCAGGATTTCGTGTCGCTGTTTGTGGTCTGATCGAAGAACTGGGAAGTTGGGGCATGGGACGTGACAGCACAGGTGCGTCCCATGTCCTGCTCGAACAGGGATTAGCGGCGCTGGCTCTGCCGGCATCGCTGGCGGAGCCGCTGCTGGCCTACCTGGATGAACTGCTGAAGTGGAATGCCGCCTACAACCTCACCTCGGTGCGCGAGCCGGGGGCGATGGTGACGCGGCACTTCCTCGACAGCCTGGTGCTGCAACCGTACATCCATGGTCCGCTGCTCGATGTCGGCAGCGGTGCCGGCCTGCCCGGCATCCCGCTGGCCATCGCCAACCCGGTGCTGGCGGTGACGGTGCTGGACAGCAACGGCAAGAAGGCGCGCTTCCTGCGCCACGCGGTGCGCACGCTGAAGCTGGACAACGTGGCGGTGGTGGAAGCGCGGGTGGAGGACTACGTGCCGGCGCAGCCGTTTGCGGCAATCACCTCGCGCGCCTTCACCTCGCTGGGTGATTTCTTCAGGCTGACCGACCACTTGCTGGCGCGGGACGGGCAATGGCTGGCGATGAAAGGTAAGCTCGACACCCAGGAAACGCAGGATCTGCCCGCGGGAGTCGGGATCGTGGACACCAAACAACTCAAAGTGCCGGGGCTCGCCGAAGCGCGCCACCTGGTCATCGCCGCGCGCTTACACGCATGAGCCGCATCATCGCGGTCGCCAACCAGAAGGGCGGGGTGGGCAAGACCACCACCGCCATCAACCTGGCCGCCTCGCTGGCCGCGACCAAGCGCCGCGTGCTGCTGATCGACCTGGACGCGCAGGGCAACGCCACCATGGGCGTGGGGGTGGACAAGTACAAGCTGGTCAAGACCACGCGCGACGTGCTGCTGGAGAAGGCCAGACCGGCGGACGTGATCCTGTTCCTGCCCAACCTCGGCTTCTCCATCATGCCCGCCAACAGCGACATGACCGAGGCGGAGATCAAGCTGCGCGACGTCGCCGCCGGCGATTTCGCGCTGAAGCTGGCGCTGGAGCAGGTGGCCGCCGACTACGACTACATTTTCCTCGACTGCCCGCCGGCGCTGTCCAAGCTGACGGTCAACGCCTTCGTCGCCGCCGACGGTGTACTGATCCCGATGCAGTGCGAGTACTACGCGCTGGAAGGCCTCACCGCCCTGGTCGACACCATCGAGAAGATCCGCCGGGTGATCAATCCCAGGCTGGAGATCGAGGGCCTGCTGCGCACCATGTACGATCCGCGCAACAACCTGGCCAACGACGTCTCGGCGCAGTTGCTCGAACATTTCGGCGACAAGGTCTACCGCACCATGGTGCCGCGCAATGTGCGCCTGGCCGAGGCGCCCAGCCACGGCCTGCCGGTGATCGGTTATGACCCGCTTTCCAGCGGCGCCAAGGCCTACCTGGCGCTGGCGGGCGAGGTGCTGCGGCGGCATGACGGCGGACAACTACCTCTAGGCTGAGATCGGGGCTGAGTGCGGCGCGCCGCCAGGCGCGCAACCCGCCATTGGTGCCGGAGCTGCGGTGGGTTACGCTGCGGTCAGGCACCCCGTCACCCGGCGCGGCGGGAGAACGTAAAGCCGTTCCGAGCTGTCTCAACAAGCGCGTTCCCGCGGCACCCCACATTCCCGGATACCGACTGCCATGTCCTATGTCGCGAAAAACCTGCTGCCGGGCGAAACCGTACTCTGCACCGGCAGCCTGCACTGGATCATCTATCTGAAGCCGCTGCTGCTGGTGGCGTTCGGCCTGTTCCTGCTGGTGCTCCCCGCCGTCATGCAGGTGCCCGAAAAGCTGTGGATCTGGGGCGCCGTGGCGATCGCCGTGGGCGGCCTCGCGGCGATCCCGGCGCTGCTCTCGGCCTGGTCCACCGAGCTGGTGGTCACCTCGGTGCGCATCATCGCCAAGCATGGCCTGATCAGCCGCCGCACCACCGAGATGCTGCACCGCAAGATCGAGAGCCTGTCGGTGCACCAGAGCATTCCGGGGCGCCTGCTCAATTACGGCACCCTGGTGATCCACGGCACCGGCGGCGGCCAGGAGTCGATCCCCAACATCGCGCGGCCGCTGGATTTCCGTAATGCCGCCACGGCCGCCCAGTCCACCAGCGGGAGCTGAGCCCGGTCGCGGGGCCGCCAAAGCGGGGTAAACCTGCCCGCGCAATGGTCCTTATCAAGACCCTTGCTGGGGCCCTTACTGGAAACTGGCAGGCGGAAACCGGAAACTAGCGGCCATGAGTACAAAGAAACGGGGACTTGGCCGGGGACTTGATGCGCTGCTCGGCAGCGTCTCACCGGCACCGGCGCAGGCCGAAACGGGCGAGGAACTGCGCGAACTGGAACTGGAGCTGCTGGCCCCGGGCCGGCACCAGCCGCGCCGCAAGTTCGATCCGGAAGCCTTGCAGTCGCTGGCCGATTCGATCCGTTCGCAGGGCGTGGTGCAGCCGATCGTGGCGCGCCCGCAGCCCAACGGCCGCTTCGAGATCGTCGCCGGCGAGCGGCGCTGGCGCGCGGCGAAGATGGCCGGCCTCAAGACCATCCCGACGGTGGTGCGGCAGATTCCCGACCGCACCGCCATGGCGGTGGCGCTGGTGGAGAACATCCAGCGCGCCGACCTGAATCCTCTGGAAGAAGCCGAGGCGCTGCGCCGCCTGATCGACGAATGCGGCCTGACCCACGAGCTTACCGCCGAGGCGGTGGGCCGTTCGCGCGCCGCGGTGAGCAATCTGCTGCGCCTGCTCGACATGGAAGCCGAGGTGCAGGAGCTGGTGCGCGACGACAAGCTGTCCCTGGGCCACGCCAAGGTGCTGCTGGCCGCGACCGGCGAGCGCCAGGTGGCGCTGGCGCGGCAGGTGGTGGAGCAGCGCCTGTCGGTGCGCCAGACCGAACAATTATTGGCGCAGAAGCCGGGTGAGAAGCCTGCGGCCAAGGGCGCGGCGGGCAAACCCGCGCGCAGCCCGCTGGAACTGGAGCTGAGCGAGCGCGTCGGCCTGCCGGTGCAGCTCAAGCAGAGCTCGGCCGGCCGCGGCCAGCTGACCATCGGCTTCGGCGACAAGCAGGAGCTGGAGCGGCTGCTGAAAATCCTCCGCTGAGTTTTGCCGGCCGCAGCGCCGCGCGCACCGCCGCTTTGGCCCGGGCGCAGCGAAAAATCCGGCCGGACTTCCGGCTACACCCGGGGTGACGGTTAAGTTTCACTTAACATTTGGCCGCCCCCCACCGGTTTCGAGCCGAAAAACATGACCATTGCCTACAAGACCGCTCTCATCACCGGCGCTTCCAGCGGCATCGGCGCCGCCTTTGCTTCGACCCTGGCTGCCGCCGGCTGCGACCTGATCCTGGTGGCGCGTTCGGTCGACAAGCTCAAGGCCCTGGCGCAACAGCTGTCGCAGCAGCACGGCCGGCGGGTGGAGGTGATGGCGGCGGACCTCGCCACGGCCTCGCCCGGCGCCGGCCTGAAGCAGGCGGTGGACGCGCTCGGCCTGCGGGTGGACTTGCTGATCAACAATGCCGGCTTCGGCACCACCGGCCCGTTCGAGACACTGGATCCGGACCGCGAGCAGCAGGAGGTCCTGCTCAACGTCGGCGCGGTGGTGGACCTGTCGCGCAGCTTCCTGCCGGCGATGCTGGAGGCAAAAAGCGGCGCCATCATCAACGTCGCCTCGATGGCGGCGTTCCAGCCGCTGCCCTTCATGGCGGTATACGGCGCCACCAAGGCCTTCGTCTGGTCCTTCAGCGACGCGCTGTGGGGCGAGTGCCGCGGCCGCGGCGTGCATGTCATGGCGGTGTGCCCGGGGCCGGTGGATACGGCTTTCTTCGAGGCCACCGGCGACAGCCATTTGCGCGAAACCGTACCCAAGGGCAGCGTGGTCAGCGCGCAACTGGTGGTGGACGAGGCGCTGGCCGGCCTGCGCCGGCGCAATCGCCTGGTGATTCCGGGCGTTATGAGCAAGGCCAGCTCGGTCTTCACGCGGCTGGCGCCGCGGCCCTGGCTGACGCTGGCGGTCGGAAAATTCATGAAACATTGAAAATTACCGGCGGAATCGCGCTGTATCCGTTTTGACACATGCACTGCGACATTTCTTGACCGGGGTCAATGTTTGACCACCCTCGTTCCGTGCCGTTAAAATCGCAATCCCGCTGGTGAGTTTCGCTAGGGGCGACGTAAACCAATCGTCACCGCGGGCTGATAGATAATGCGAACCCAATTGCGCGGTGCAGCGATCGCTCGGGCGGTATGCCTGGTGCAACTGGGAATACTCATAGTCGCCGCCGCAATGACTGGCGCGATATGGGGGAGACAGCAAGCGATCGCCGCGTTGTACGGCGGGCTGGTGGCTGTAATCCCCACGGCATATTTCGCCTATCGCGTGTTTGCGAGACGCAGGACCCAGGACCCGGGCCATATGCTCGGCGCGTTTTACCTGGGGGAGTTCGGCAAGCTGGGCCTGACCGCCGTGATGTTCTGGTTCGGGGTGGCCTTGTTTGCAAAGCAGTTTTTGGCGCTGATGGTGACTTACGCCGCCTGCCTGCTGGCCTATTGGCTGGTGCTGGCCTGGCTGGGGTTTGACTGGACCGACGAGACGAAAGAGTTCTGATTTATGGCAGCAGCAGAAGCCCGCGAAGACTCAGGACAATATGTTCTGCACCACTTGACTAACCTCAAGCTGGATCTGCGGAGCATGAAGATCGATCCGGATGCCACTGGCTTCTGGGTCCTGAACATCGACAGCATCGCCTTTGCGGTGATTCTCGGTGCCCTGCTGCTGTTCTTCATGATCCGCGTGGCTCGCAAGGCCAATACCGGGGTTCCTACCGGTGTCACGAACTTCATTGAAATGCTGGTGGAGTTCGTGCAAGGGCAGGTCAAGGACATCTATCCGCACGCCAATTCGCTGGTGGCGCCGCTGGGCCTGACGATTTTCGCCTGGGTCCTGCTGATGAACCTCATGGATATCGTGCCGATCGACTGGTTGCCGCTGCTCGGCAAGCATGTGGGCCTGCATCATCTGCGCATCGTTCCCAGCACCGACATCAACATCACCTTCGGCATGTCGCTGTCGGTATTCGTGTTGATGTACATCTTCAGCTTCAAGTACAAGGGCGTGATCGGCCTGGGCAAGGAATTCCTGACCCATCCGTTCTTCATTCCCTCCGGACCGCTGATGGTGCTGAACGTGCTGCTGATTCCGGTCAACGTGATCCTGCGCCTGGTCGAGGACATCGCCAAGCCGGTATCGCTGGCGCTGCGATTGTTCGGCAACCTGTTCGCCGGCGAGCTGATCTTCGTGCTGATCGCGATCATGGCGGGCCAGGCCTTCAACGGCACCGCCAGCGGTGCCGCGCTGGGCTTCGCCGGGTTTGTCACGCAGCTGGTGTGGGCCGGGTTCCACCTGTTGGTCATCCCGCTGCAGGCTTTCGTCTTCATGATTCTCACCATCGTCTATCTCGCGTCCGCGGCGCAGAGCCACGGCGAAGAACACTAATTCCACCCACCGTCGTACCCACGTCTAACCGTTCACAGGAGTTGCTTCAATGGAATACGCTCACATGCTGGCCCAAATCGACGCCTCGACCCTGCTCGCGGTCGGCCTCATCCTCGGTCTCGGCGGCGCCGGCACGGCTATCGGCTTCGGCCTGCTCGGCGGCAAGCTGATCGAAGGCACCGCGCGCCAGCCGGAACTCGGCGGCATGCTGCTCGGCCGTATGTTCCTGGTCGCCGGTCTGCTCGACGCCGTGACCTTCGTCGGCATCGGTATCGGCATGTTCTTCGTCTTCGCCAACCCGTTCGCGGCGGCGGTCAAGGCTGCGGCCGGCGGCTAATCGCCGAACAATCCTCCCGACGGGGTAGCAAGCGATGGATCTCAACGCAACTCTGCTCGTTCAGAGCTTCACCTTCCTGGTGTTCGTATCGCTCATGTGGCGTTACGTGTGGCCCTACATCATCAAGGCCATGCATGATCGCCAGGCGAAAATCGCCGACGGCCTTGCCGCCGCCGAGAAGGGCTCGAAGTCTCTGCACGACGCCGCACTGAAGAGCGAAGAAGCGCTCAAGGTCGCCCGCGTCCAGGCGCAGGAGATCATCGGCGCCGCCAACAAGCAGGCGACGCAGATCGTGGACCTGGCACGCCAGGACGCGGAATCGGAGAAGGCGCGCATCGTCGCCTCCGGCCACGCCGAAGTGGAGCGCGAAGTGACGCAGGCCAAGGACTCGCTGCGCAAGCAGGTGGGTGAACTGGCGGTGGCCGGCGCTTCCCGCATCCTCAAGCGCGAGATCGACACCAAGGCCCACGCCGACGTGCTGAACGAACTGGCGGCGCAGGTCTAAGGTCCATGGCCGAACTGCACACTCTGGCGCGTCCGTACGCGAAGGCCGTTTTCGAACTGGCGCAGGAAGCCGGCGCGCTGCCGCGCTGGTCGGAGACGCTGAAGGCGCTGAGCACGGTGGTCGCCGACAGCCGCGTGTCCTCGCTGCTGAGCGATCCGCGTCTGTCCCGCAGCGAAGTGGTGGGGCTGCTGGGGCAGGTGCTGGGCGACAAGCTGGATGCGCAGGGCCGCAATTTCCTCAGCCTGCTGGCCGAGAACAATCGCATCGCCGCGCTGCCGGCCATCGCCGACGAGTACGAGACGCTGCGCGCCGCGGCGGAGAAGCGGGTGGACGTGGAAATCACCACGGCCACCGCAGTTGCCGAAACGCAGCAGCAGGCCTTGATCGGCGCGATCCGCAAGCGGCTGTCGCGTGAGGTGCAGGTGACGTGGAAGACCGACGAGGCGCTGGTGGCGGGTGCGGTGATCCGCGCCGGCGATCTGGTCATCGACGGCTCCATCGCGGGTGAACTGGCGCAGCTGCGCCAGGCTGTGATTACTAGTTGAAGTACGGGGCGTTGACGCGTCCCGCTGAACAGTTAACAAGCTGAGCAACTGAGCAAAACAACCATGCAACTGAATCCTTCCGAGATCAGCGAGCTGATCAAGGCCCGCATCAAGAACTTCGAGGCCGGCGCCGAAGCGCGCAATACCGGCATCATCGTCTCGCTGCAGGACGGCATCGTCCGTATCCACGGCCTGTCCGACGCGCTGCAGGGCGAAATGCTCGAGTTCCCGGCCAATGCCAGCGGCGAAGTCACCTACGGCCTGGCGCTGAACCTGGAGCGTGACTCCGTCGGCGCCGTGGTGCTGGGCGACTACAAGCATCTGGCGGAAGGCGACACGGTGAAGACCACCGGGCGCATTCTCGAAGTGCCGGTGGGCGAAGGCCTGCTCGGCCGCGTGGTCGATGCGCTCGGTCGTCCGATCGACGGCAAGGGCCCGGTCAAGGCTTCCGGCACCTCGCCGATCGAAAAGGTCGCGCCGGGCGTCATCACGCGCCAGTCGGTGACCCAGCCGGTGCAGACCGGCTACAAGTCGGTCGACTCGATGGTGCCGATCGGCCGCGGCCAGCGCGAGCTGATCATCGGTGATCGCCAGACCGGCAAGACCGCTCTGGCCGTCGACGCGATCATCAATCAGAAGACCACCGGCATCAAGTGCATCTACGTCGCGATCGGCCAGAAGGCCAGTTCGATCGCCAACGTGGTGCGCAAGCTGGAAGAGCATGGCGCGATGGCTCACACCATCATCGTCGCCGCCACCGCGTCCGAAGCCGCCGCGTTGCAGTTCATCGCGCCGTACTCCGGTTGCACCATGGGCGAGTACTTCCGCGACAAGGGCGAAGACGCGCTGATCATTTACGACGATCTGTCCAAGCAGGCCGTGGCTTACCGCCAGGTTTCCCTGCTGCTGCGCCGCCCGCCGGGCCGCGAAGCGTTCCCCGGCGACGTGTTCTATCTCCATTCCCGTCTGCTGGAGCGCGCCGCGCGCGTCAACGAGGAATACGTGGAGAAGTTCACCAACGGCGCCGTCAAGGGCAAGACCGGCTCGCTCACCGCGCTGCCGATCATCGAGACCCAGGCCGGTGACGTGTCGGCTTTCGTGCCGACCAATGTGATCTCCATCACCGACGGCCAGATCTTCCTGGAAACCGACCTGTTCAACGCCGGTATCCGTCCCGCCATGAACGCCGGCATTTCGGTGTCGCGCGTCGGTGGCGCGGCCCAGACCAAGGTGATCAAGAAGCTCGGCGGCGGCGTGCGTCTGGCGCTGGCCCAGTACCGTGAGCTGGCCGCGTTCGCGCAGTTCGCCTCGGACCTGGACGAAGCCACCCGCAAGCAGCTCGAACGCGGTCAGCGCGTTACGGAACTGATGAAGCAGAAGCAGTACGCGCCGCTGTCCGTCGGCCAGATGGCCGCCACCCTGTACGCGGTGGAAAAGGGCTACATCGACAAGGTGCCGGTGGAGAGCGTGCTGGCCTGGGAATCCGGCCTGCACCAGTTCCTCGCCAGCAGCCACAAGGGTACGCTGGACAAGGTCAACACCGGTGATTGGGACGGTGCCATCGAGGGCGAACTGAAAGCCGCGATGGACGCCTACGTCAAGCAGTCCGCGATCTGATCCCGGAGCGATAGACAGTGGCCGGCGCAAAGGAAATCCGCACCAAGATCAAGAGCGTGAAGAACACGCAGAAGATCACGCGTGCGATGGAAAAAGTGGCGATGTCGAAGATGCGCAAGGCACAGGAGCGCATGATCAACGCGCGCCCCTATGCCCAGAAGATCCTGCGCACCGTCGGCCACCTGGCGCAGGCCAACCCGGAATACAAGCATCCGTTCCTGGTCGACCGCGCGGTCAAGCGCGTCGCCTTCATCGTGGTGTCGAGCGATCGCGGCCTGTGCGGCGGCCTCAACACCAACCTGTTCCGCGCCGCGATCCGTTCGATCCGCGAGTGGAAGGAAAAAGGCGTCGAGGCCGAGTACGCGGTGTTCGGCAACAAGGCGGTGGCGTTCTTCAAGCGCGTCGGCGGCAAGGTGGTGGCGCAGACTTCGCACCTGGGCGACAAGCCGCACCTGGAGCAGTTGCTCGGCACCATCAAGGTGGTGACCGATGCTTACCGCTCCGGCGAGGTGGACCGCGTGTTCCTGGTGTCGAACCAGTTCGTCAACACCATGACGCAGAAGCCGACCATCCGTCAGCTGCTGCCGCTGGCGGTGACGGCGGGCGAGGAAGGCGAGCGCAGCAGCGGCGGCTTCCCCTGGGACTACATCTACGAGCCGGACGCGCGCGAACTGCTCGACACGGTGCTGGGCCGTTATCTCGAATCACAGGTGTACCAAGCGGTGGTGGAAAACTCCGCCTCGGAACAGTCGGCGCGCATGGTGGCGATGAAAGCCGCCACCGAGAACGCCGGCAAGATCATCAATAGTCTGCAGCTTGCATACAACAAGGCCCGCCAGGCCAGCATCACCAAGGAACTGGCGGAAATTGTCGGCGGCGCAGCAGCAGTTTAACGATACATACGCAACAGAATTGGGTAAGAGGACAAGCGATGAGCACCGGCAAGATTGTTCAGATCATCGGCGCAGTTATTGACGTCGAATTTCCGCGGGATGCGATCCCCAAGATTTACGACGCGCTGAAGATCGAGGGCACCGCCCTGACGCTGGAAGTGCAGCAGCAGCTGGGCGACGGCGTCGTGCGCACCATCGCGCTCGGCTCCTCCGACGGCCTCAAGCGCGGCCTGATCGCGCACAACACCGGCGCGCCGATCTCGGTGCCGGTGGGCAAGGCCACCCTGGGCCGCATCATGAACGTGCTGGGCGAGCCGATCGACGAGGCCGGCGAAGTCAAGGCCGAGCACCACTGGGCCATCCACCGCGATGCGCCGAGCTATGAAGACCAGTCCGGCTCGACCGACCTGCTCGAAACCGGCATCAAGGTCATCGACCTGCTGTGCCCGTTCGCCAAGGGCGGCAAGGTCGGCCTGTTCGGCGGCGCCGGCGTGGGCAAGACGGTGAACATGCTGGAGCTGATCAACAACATCGCGACCGAGCATTCGGGCCTGTCGGTATTTGCCGGCGTGGGCGAGCGTACCCGCGAGGGCAACGATTTCTACCACGAAATGTCCGACGCCAAGGTCATCGTGCGCGACAACCTGCCGGAATCGAAAGTGGCGATGGTGTACGGCCAGATGAACGAGCCGCCGGGCAACCGCCTGCGCGTGGCGCTGACCGGCCTGACCATGGCCGAGTACTTCCGCGACGAAGGCCGCGACGTGCTGTTCTTCGTCGACAACATCTACCGCTACACCCTGGCCGGCACGGAAGTCTCGGCGCTGCTCGGGCGCATGCCTTCCGCGGTGGGATATCAGCCGACGCTGGCCGAGGAAATGGGCGTGCTGCAGGAGCGCATCACCTCCACCAAGAACGGCTCGATTACCTCGATCCAGGCCGTGTACGTGCCGGCGGACGACTTGACCGATCCTAGCCCGGCCACCACCTTCGCGCATCTGGACGCCACCGTGGTGCTGTCGCGCGACATCGCGGCCCTGGGTATCTACCCGGCCGTGGATCCGCTCGACTCCACCAGCCGCCAGCTCGATCCGAACGTGCTGGGCGCCGAGCACTACAACACCGCCCGCGACGTGCAGGGCGTGCTGCAGCGCTATAAGGAACTGAAGGACATCATCGCCATCCTGGGCATGGACGAGTTGTCGGAAGACGACAAGCGCGCCGTGGCCCGCGCGCGCAAGATCCAGCGCTTCCTGTCGCAGCCGTTCCATGTCGCCGAAGTGTTCACCGGCTCGCCGGGCAAGTACGTCTCGCTGAAGGAGACCATCCGCGGCTTCCGCGAGATCGTCGACGGCAAGCACGACGCGCTGCCGGAGCAGGCGTTCTACATGGTCGGCGGCATCGACGAAGCGGTCGAGAAGGCGAAGAAGGTCTGATCGGCCTCAAGTGACCAGCGCTAAGTGAGCACCATGAGCATCCACGTCGACATCGTCAGCGCCGAAGGCCAGATCCACACGGGTGAGGCCAAGATGGTCTTCGCCCCGGCGGAAATGGGCGAAGTCGGCATTTCGCCGCGCCATGCCCCGCTGCTGACCCGGCTCAAGCCGGGTGCGGTGCGGGTGCAGACGGAGAGCGGCGAGGAACTGGCGTTCTTCGTCGGCGGCGGCATCCTCGAGGTGCAGCCGCACCTGGTGACGGTGCTGGCCGACACCGCCCTGCGGGCAAAGGACGTGGACGAAGCCGCCGCGGCTCAGGCCAAGCAGCGCGCCGAAGAAGCCATGAGCAACGCCAAGAGCGAGGTCGATCTCGCCCGCGCTCAGGCCGAACTGGTCCAGGCCGCGGCGCTGATGCAGTTCCTCGACAAGATCAAGAAGCGCTGATCGCCACGCGGCGCCTGAAAAACCCGAAAGGGGGCGCCGCTATTCTCCCTGGTGCACCAGTAGCAGCCAGGCGCTGCGGCAGCCCGAGATCAGCAGCAGAAAAATCCCGCTGAACAGCAGGCTGAAGGTGAGCGAGGCGTTGCTGCTGCCGCGGATCAGATCGATCCCGAACCATAGCAACTGGATATGCGCCAGGCCGGACAGCAGGTAGCGCCGTGTCACCTGCCAGCCTCCCCCCGGGGTGCGCAGATGCGCGCGCAAGCGCAGCAGGTTGCGCACGATGCGTAGGGTGTCGAGGGCGCTGAAGAGTATGAACAGCGCGCCGATATTGCCCGCACTGATGTGCGGTACCAGCATCAACAGCGAAATCAGCAGCAGTAGCAAGAAGTCGGCAAAGGTCTGCTGCGCCAGTGCCCCCAGCATCGGATTGCCGCCCACGCCCAGCGCCTTGGCGTTGAAGGTAAGGGCCACGAAAACCAGGCCGACCAGGCTGCCGCTGACCTGGGCCAGCGCGCTGAAGAAGGCCGCCCAATCCTGGGTCATCTGAGCGAAGTCGTCCAAGCCGCATCCCCCCTTTTCGACCGGCCTTTATCGTTGCAGCCGCGGGCGCTGCGGGCAAGCCGGACCGGCAGGACGGGCGATTTTGGGCGCGGACCACTATCATGGCCCTGTCATTTTCAATGAATCAAAGGATCACGGCATGAAAGTCCACGCCGTCATACTTGCCGCGGGACAGGGCACCCGCATGAAGTCGGCCCTGCCCAAGGTGCTGCACCGTGTCGGCGGTACGCCGATGCTGGGGCATGTGCTGGCCGCGGCGCGGGCGGCCGAGGTCGGCGCCTGTCACGTGGTGCTGGGCCATGGCGCGGAGCAGGTGCGCGAATGGCTGGGCGGCATGGGCGAGGGCATCGACACAGTGGTGCAGGAGCAGCAGCTGGGCACCGCCCACGCCGTGCAGCAGGCCCTGCCGCAGGTGCCGGACAGCGCTGTGGTGCTGGTGCTCTACGGCGATGTGCCGCTGGTCTCCGCCGAAACCCTGCGCAAGCTGGTTGCGGCGGCGAAGGACGGCATGGCGGTGGTCACCGCGGAGACGCCGGATCCCGCCGGTTACGGCCGCATGGTGCGCGACGCCAAGGGCCGCATCACCGGCATCGTCGAAGACAAGGACGCGACGCCGCAGCAGCGCGCCATCACCGAGATCAACACCGGCCTGATGGCGGCGCAGGCGCGGCGGCTCAAGCGCTGGCTGTCGCACGTCAAGAACAACAACGCCAAGGGCGAGTTCTACCTCACCGACGTGGTGGCGCTGGCGGTGAAGGACGGCATCGAGGTGCAGAGTGTTGCCGCCGTTGGCATCGACGAGGTGGAAGGCGTCAACGACCGCGTGCAGCTGGCGCAGGTCGAGCGCCGCTATCAGCATGCCCAGGTGTTGCGGCTGCAGCGGGAGGGCCTGCACCTGGCCGATCCGGCGCGCTTCGACCTGCGTGGCTCCTTGAGTTTCGGCCGTGATGTGTTCATCGACGTGGGCTGTGTGCTGGAAGGCAAGGTGGAGCTCGGCGACAACGTCAGCATTGGCCCTTACTGCGTGCTGCGCGACGTGAAGCTGGACGCGGGCACGCGCGTCGATGCGCATTCGGTACTGGATTCGGCCGAAGCCGGCCGCAACTGCCGCATCGGTCCTTTCGCACGTCTGCGGCCCGGCGCGCAGCTTGCCGACCAGGTGCACATCGGCAACTTCGTCGAGATCAAGAAGAGCACGCTGGGTGAGGGGACCAAGGCCAATCACCTGGCATACATCGGCGATGCCACTGTCGGCGCGCGGGTCAACATCGGCGCCGGCGTCATCACCTGCAACTACGACGGCGTCAACAAGCACGCCACCATCATCGGCGACGATGCCTTCATCGGCACCGACAGCCAGCTGGTGGCGCCGCTGATCGTCGGCCGCGGCGCCTATATCGCAGCCGGCAGCACCATCGCCAAGGATGCGCCGGAGGACGCCCTGACGGTGTGCCGGGCGCGCGAGCAGAAGTCGTTCCCCGGCTGGAAGAAGCCGGCGAAGAAACGCTGACGTGAAGCAGTAGGGCGGCCCGTGGCCGCCGGCCGTTCGATTCGGCCGTGGCGCAGCGGCGGGCACGGCCCGCCCTACAACTACAACTGCCATAACGTGGCAACCCGATGGTTATCCACAGACCCTAGTAAAATAGGGGAATCGAGGCCTACGCTCCCGCCTGGGCCCCTCTTCAGGACCTAGTTCCATGTGCGGAATCGTCGGCGCCGTTGCGCAACGCAATATCACCCCCATCCTGCTGGAAGGCCTGCGCCGGCTCGAATACCGCGGCTATGACTCGGCCGGCATCGCCGTGCTGGACCGCGACCGTGTCGGCCTGCGCCGCGCGGTGGGCAAGGTGGCGCAACTGGAGGCCAGGCTCGCCGTCGACCCGCTGAATGGCCAGCTCGGCATTGCCCACACACGCTGGGCCACCCATGGCGGCGTCACCGAGGCCAACGCGCATCCGCACGTTTCCGGTGACCGCGTCGCGGTGATCCACAACGGCATCATCGAGAACTACGAGCCGCTCAAGGCCGAGCTGCAGGCCAAGGGCTATGCCTTCAAGTCGGAGACCGATACCGAGGTCATCGCCCACCTGGTGCACGACAACCTCAAGCAGGGCGTGGGTTTGGCGGAAGCCGTGCGCGAGGCGGTGCGCCGCTTCACCGGCGCTTATGCCATCGTGGTGTTCGACGCGCAGGCGCCGGACCGTTTCGTCGTCGCGCGCATCGCCAGCCCGCTGGTGATCGGCCTGGGCTTTGGCGAGAATTTCGTCGCCAGCGACGTCTCCGCCCTGTTGCCGGTGACGCAGCGCTTCATCTACATGGAAGAAGGCGACATCGCCGAGATTACGCGCGAAGCCGTGTACATCTTCGGCGCCGACGGCCACAAGCGCGAGCGCAAGGTGCACGACATCGCGCAGCGTGCGGAAGCCGCGGAGAAGGGGCAGTACCGCCACTTCATGCTCAAGGAAATCTTCGAGCAGCCGGAGGCCCTGGCGGCCACCCTGGGCGGGCGCATCGCCAATAACCACGTGCTGCCGGAGTCGTTGGGGCCGCGCGCCGCCGAGTTGCTGGGGCGGGCGCGCAATATCCACATCGTCGCCTGCGGCACCAGCTACCACGCCGGCCTCGTCGCCAAGTACTGGATCGAGGAACTGGCCAAGCTGCCATGCAGCGTCGAACTGGCCAGCGAGTACCGCTACCGCACGGTGAACGTGCCGGCGGATACGCTGTTCGTGACGCTGTCGCAGTCCGGCGAAACCGCCGATACGCTGGCGGCGCTGCGCTATGCGCGCAATGCCGGCTACGTGGCGCTGCTGACCATCTGCAACTCGGCGCAGAGCTCGATGGTGCGCGAGTCCGACCTGGTGATGCTGACCCATGCCGGTCCCGAGATCGGCGTGGCCAGCACCAAGGCCTTCACCACGCAGCTGCTGGCGGTGCTGATCGTGGCGGCGATGCTGGGCCGCTACAACGGACTGTCGAAGGAACTGGAAGCCGAAGTCGTACGGCAGCTGTACAGCACCGCGGGCACGGTGGAACAGGCGCTGGAGATGGACCCGGCGATCAAGAAGCTGGCCGAGCTGTTCGTGGAGAAACACCACACCCTGTTCCTCGGCCGCGGCCCGATGTTCCCGGTGGCCCTGGAAGGCGCGCTCAAGCTGAAGGAAATTTCCTACATCCACGCCGAAGGCTATGCCGCCGGCGAGCTGAAGCACGGCCCACTGGCGCTGATCGACGAGGACATGCCGGTAGTGGTGGTGGCGCCGAACAACGAGCTGCTGGACAAGCTCAAGTCCAACATCCAGGTGGTGCGCGCGCGCGGCGGGCAGTTGTTCGTAATTGCCGACGTTGCCACCGGGCTGGCAAATGAGCCCGGTACCACGGTGATTCCGATGCCGCACGCGGATGCCTACATCGCGCCGATCGTCTACACCGTGCCGCTGCAGCTATTGGCTTACCACGTGGCGGTGCTCAAGGGCACGGACGTGGATCAGCCGCGCAACCTGGCCAAGTCCGTCACCGTCGAATAACCGGGGTCAAGCCGTGGCGAACACATCCGTGCGGGCTGGCCTGCGCAGCATGGGGCTCGCGGTGTGGCACTTCGTCAGCGGTGCGCCGCTGACCTACGGCTGGCTGTTCGTGCTGTTGATCACGACGATCATCCAGCACGAGCTTCCCAGGCGGCAGCTGCACGCGGCGCTGCTGCACCGTTCCACCAACATCCATGCGTTGGCGACGGATCCGCTCAATGTGCTGTTTTCCAGCCTGCTGTGGATCGACGGCAGGAGTCTTGAGCCATACCTGCTGCTGTTCACGCTGTTCCTGGCGCCCGCCGAACACTGGCTCGGGCAGGTGCGATGGCTAACCGTGGGATTGAGCTCACACATCCTCGCCACCTACATCAGCGAGGGCCTGCTCTATTTCGCGATCGAGGAACACGATGCCTCGGAGCGGCTGATCCACGCCCGCGATATCGGGGTTAGCTATTTCCTGGTCGGCGTGATCGCGGTGCTGGCCTATCGCATCGCGCGGCCCTGGCGGTGGGGTTATCTCGGGGTGCTGTTCATCATCTTCGGGTTCCCGCTGATCACGATGGACCGCGTCGAGCTGAACTTCACCGCGATCGGGCACTTC
Source organism: Nevskia sp. (assembly GCA_028291705.1). Classification (GTDB taxonomy): domain Bacteria; phylum Pseudomonadota; class Gammaproteobacteria; order Nevskiales; family Nevskiaceae; genus Nevskia. Next base: position 7,934 of record JAQGNS010000511.1, on the reverse strand, counting down.
ACCTGCGTCCTCATCGGGCTCTGCTTCTACCCGATGGCCCGCGCCAGGGGCGGCAGGCAGCTGAATCCGGCGGAGATCGGGCCCGCCATCCGGCGACGCCGCTCTTCCGGTCCGTCGGACTAACGGCCCTTCTGTAGCATGAAGCGGTTAACGCGGCGGTAAAGACGTGCCCATAGCGTGGGTGACATGCGACAACAGTCGCCTCGAACGCTGGGCGCCGAAGAGGAGTTCCACCTTGTCGACCTGAAGACAAGGCGGCTGACCGCGCGGGCCCCCGAACTGCTGGCCGGGCTGACCGGGGACTACGTCGCCGAGCTGCAGAGCTGCGTCATCGAGACCAACAGCCGGGTCATCGATTCGCTTGACGACCTGCGCGTCGAACTCGTCACCCACCGCCGCGTCCTGACCGAGGCGGCGGACCGCCTGGGCATGGGGGTGGTGGCCGCGGGGTCGGTCCCGCTGGCGGTGCCGGCCGAGATGCGGGTCACCAGCACACCGCGGTACCGCCAGATGCTTGCCGACTACCAGCTGCTGGCGCGCGAGCAGCTGATCTGCGGCACCCAGGTGCACGTCGGCATCGACGACCGCGACGAAGCGGTCGCGGTGGGCCACCGGCTGTCGGCGTACCTGCCCACGCTGCTGGCGTTGTCGGCCAGCTCGCCGTTCGCGTCGGACGGCTCCGACACCGGCTACTCGAGCATGCGCACGCTGATCTGGCAGCGCTGGCCGACGACCGGGCCGGCGGCCCCGGTGCAGTCGGCCGAGGAGTACGACCGGTTGGTCAACGACCTGGTGGCCAGCGGAGTCATCACCGACGCCGGGATGGTGTATTTCGACGTCCGCCCGGCGACCCGCGCGCCGACGCTCGAGCTTCGGGTGTGCGACGGCTGTCCGTCCGTGGACACCGTCGTGCTGATCGCCGGGCTGTTCCGGGCGCTGGTGGAACGGGAGGTCAGGGCGCTGCGCGCCGGCCGTCCCGCGACGCTGCTGTCCCCGGCACTGGCCCGGGCCGCCCTGTGGCGCGCCGCGCGATCGGGGCTGGAGGGCGACCTCGTCGACGTCAACGGCCCGGCCGGCCGGGCCGCGGCGGAGGTGGTCAACGAGTTGGTCGACTCGCTGCGGCCGCAACTGGAGGACAGCGGTGACTGGGAAATCGTCAGCGAATCAGCGAGCCGGGCACTGGTCACCGGCACGTCGTCGGCACGGCAACGCCGGGCGCTGCGCCGGCGCGGGCGCCTCACCGACGTCGTCGATCAGCTGATCGCCGAGACCGCCGGCCACTGGCCGGCCAGCGCTAAAGCCGCGGGCGAGCCGACGCTGTTCCATGCCTACCGGGGTACCGTCGACGCCGGCTATGACGAGGCCGTCGACGCCGAGGGCCGCCCGCGGCAGGAGTATCGGTCGATCCTCGACACCCTCGCCCGCCTCGGCGCGGCGCAGCTGCGGTCCCGCGAGGCGGGTATCGAGCAGGAGCAGCGCGCCGACAACATCACTTTCCGGGTCAGCGGTCAGAGCCGGGCGCAGCTGTTCCCGGTCGATCTGGTGCCGCGCATCGTGGCCGCCGACGAGTGGGCGCAGTTGTGTGAAGGCCTGGCTCAGCGGGCCCGGGCGCTGGACGCGTTCCTGCGCGACATCTACTCCGAGCACACGATCGTCGCCGACGGCGTCATCGGCATGCAGGCTCTGGACCGGGCACCGGGGTTCCGCTCGACGGGCCGGCTGGCCGGCGACACGGTGCGCGCGCACATCAGCGGCACCGACATCGTCTGCGACGGGCCCGGCCGATGGATGGTTCTCGAGGACAATCTCCGGGTGCCGTCGGGCGCCGCCTACGCGATCGTCAACCAGCGATTGCTGGGCAAGCACGTCCCCGAGCTGCAACCGCCCGCCGCGATCGAGGACGGCGACCAGGCGCCGCAGCTACTGTTGGATACGTTGCGGGCGGCGGCACCGGCGCACGTCGGCGACGAGCCGGCCGTAGTGCTGCTGTCCGCCGGATGGGAAGACTCGGCGTGGTTCGAACACACCTTCCTGGCCGAGGAGATGGGCGTCGCGTTGGTGCAGCCGTCCGACCTGGCGGTGCGCGACGGAAAGTTGGTGCGGCACATCGGTTCCAGCGTACGGCCCATCGACGTCGTCTACGCGCGGATGGACGAGGACATGCTGCTGTCTTCCGCCGGATACGACGGCGCGCCGCTGCGGCCGGGGTTGCTCGCCGCGATCGCCGACGGCAACCTCACGATCGCCAATGCGCTGGCGAACGGAGTGGCCGACGACAAGGCGATCTACGCCCACGTGCCCGCCATCATCGAGTACTACCTCGGCGAAAAACCACTGCTCGCCCAGGTTCCTACCTGGATCTGCGCCGAGCGCGAGCAGCGCGACTTCGTGCTGGCCAACCTCGGCGACCTGGTCGTGAAGCCCATCGACGGCCTGGGCGGAACTGGCGTGCTGATCGGGCCGGAGGCCTCCGAGGCGGCGCTGGAGGCGCGCCGGCGCGAGCTGGTCACCCAACCGGAGCGGTTCATCGCCCAGGAGACGGTCGCCTTGTCCACTCATCCGACCTTCGACGGTGACGGCGTATACCCGCATCACGTAGACCTCCGCGCGTTCGTTCACCTGCGGGCCACCACCGGCGGCTCGGTGTCGGCGCACGTGCTGCCCGTGGCGTTGACCCGAGTCGCGAGCCGGGGCTCGCGAATCGTCAACTCGTCGTCCGGCGGGGGCAGCAAGGTCACCTGGCTTCGCACCGGCTCAACCGCGGGCGGCCGTTAACGTGTGCGGCGTCTGCGGTGAGATCCGCTGGGACGGGGGGGCTGCCGACGTCGGCGCGGTCACCAGGATGACCGGCGCGATGGCCTCGCGCGGGCCCGACGACGAGGGCGTCGTGGCGCATGGCCCGGTCGCCCTGGGCCATCGGCGGTTGTCGATAATTGACCTCTCCACCCGGGGCGCGCAGCCGATGGTCGACAGCGAACTCGCGCTGACCCTGGTGTTCAACGGCTGCATCTACAACTACCCGGAGCTGCGCGAAGAGCTGCAGGGCGCCGGGTACCGGTTCTTCTCGACCGCCGACAGCGAGGTCGTGATCAAAGCGTTCCATCACTGGGGTGCCCGCTGCGTCGACCGATTCAAGGGGATGTTCGCGTTCGCCGTCGTCGATCACGACTCTGGGGTCGTGACGCTGGCGCGCGACCGGCTGGGCATCAAGCCGCTGTATCTGGCCGCCGCGCCCGGCCGGCTGCGATTCGCGTCCACTGTGCGGGCGCTGCTGGACGCGGGCGGCGTGGACACCGAACTGGACCGCCACGCGCTGCACCACTACCTGACCTTCCACTCGGTGGTCCCGCCGCCGCGGACGATCTACCGCGGGGTGCGCAAGCTTCCGCCCGCAACGGTACGGGTCATCCAGCCCGACGGCGCCTACGCCGACACCGTGTACTGGACAGCGGGATTCGGGCGCGATCCGGACAAGGCCTCGTGGTCGAAGGGCGACTGGCAGACCGCGCTGATGGATGCGCTGCGCACCGCCGTGCGACGGCGGATGATCGCCGACGTGCCCGTCGGGGTGCTGCTGTCGGGCGGCATCGACTCCTCGATCGTGGTGGCGCTGCTCGCCGAGCAGGGCCAGCGCGGGCTGGCCACGTTCAGCATCGGATTCGACTCGGCCGACGGCGAATCCGGCGATGAGTACCTCTACTCCGACCTGATCGCCAAGACCTTCGACACTGACCACCACAAGATCCACATCGACGGCTCCCGGCTGGTCCCGGCGGTGCCCAAAACCATTGCCGCGATGAGCGAACCGATGGTCAGCCACGATTGCGTGGCCTTCTACCTGTTGTCGGCCGAAGTCAGCAAGTCGGTCAAGGTGGTGCAGTCCGGCCAGGGCGCCGACGAGATTCTCGCCGGCTACGATTGGTACCCGCCGCTGGCCACCGTCGCGCGCGAACAGACCACCGAGGCTTACGCGAAAGTGTTCTTCGACCGCAGCCACGACGACGTGCTGTCGATCCTCGCCCCGGAGTACGGAATCGACGACGACGTGAGCTGCCGGTTCGCGGCCGAGCATCAGGCCGCGCCCGGCGCCGAGTCCGCCGTCGACGCGGCACTGCGGCTGGACACTCAGGTCATGCTCGTCGACGACCCGGTGAAACGCGTCGACACCATGACCATGGCGTGGGGTTTGGAGGCGCGGGTGCCATTCCTCGACCACGACTTCGTCGAGCTGGCCGCTGCCTGCCCGCCCGGGCTGAAGCTGGCCTCCGGCGGAAAGGGCGTGCTCAAGGAGGCCTCGCGGGCATTGCTACCGTCTGAGGTGATCGACCGGACCAAGGGCCACTTTTTGGTGCCGGGCATCCGCCATCTGCACGGCGAGGTGCTAGAGATGGTGCGCGATGCGTTGACCAACGATGCCGCGAGGCGCCGCGGGCTGTATCGTGCCGACGTCGTAGCCAACCTCCTGGCCGCGCCGAACGAGACCCGGACCACGCTCGGCTCAAACGCCTTGTGGCAGTTGGCGGTGCTCGAGATGTGGCTGCAGAGCATGGAAGGGTGAGGCAATGGGAGAGCAGGTACGCGCGCTGTATGGCGCGTCCCTGTCCCCGGACGCCACCGCGTTCGCCCACCTCATCGACGACGGCGGCTATCCCCGTGCGGTACAACGCTTCCTGCGTGGCTGGCGGGCCAGCTCGTCCCGGGATGTCGAGCTCCCTGTCGAGGGCCCGGTTTCTCGTGTCATCCACTCGGCGAACGGCCATTGGCTGGCCTGTGAGGTGGCACCCGAGGGGAGCACCCGAACCCAGATCTGGGTCGTTACCACCGATCCCGATGACCGGATGGCCCGGCGCATCGACGGCGAGGAGGCCGGGACTGCCGAGCTGATCGGGTGGGATGGCACCCGGGTCGCCGCGATCCTGACCGGTGAGGACGGAGTTGGGCAGTCCTCCCTGATCGATCCGACGGATGGCCGTTGCACCGTGCTGGACCGCCGATCCGGCGGGAAACTCGTCGACGCGTGGGCCAGCGCGTCGCTCATTCGGGTCGGTCCGCGCGGCTACCGCGAGATGATCATGCTGCACGGGCAGACCGAGATCGCCCTGTTGCCATCCGATCCCGGGTCTTGCACCGAAATCGGCGTCATCCTCGACGACCACCATCCGCGCCGCGTCCGCTACGGCCCGACGGGGGAGCTGACCAAGCTGTACTACCCGGACCTGGGGGGCCGCGGTTACGTACGGGCGCTGGTCCGCAGCGACAATGGCTGCGAGCACGCCCGGCTCCTCGAGGTGACGGTTACCCCGGACGGCGTCACCTACTTCGTGGTGGCCGAGCGTCCAGACTGCGACCTCGACGAGTTCGCCGTAAGTGACGACCTGTCCACCGTCGCCCTGCTGTGGAACCTGCAGGGCCGCAGCGAGTTACAGATCCTCGAGTACACCGACTACACGCTTACCGAGCCGATCCCGCTGCCCGGCCCGGTAGCCACCGAGCTGTCCATCAGCGCGGGTGGCTCGATGGTGGCGATGACTGTCGAAGGGCCGTCGCTGCCGCGGACCGTCGAGTTGGTCGACCCCCGTTCCCGGCAATGGGAGTCCGTCGACCGCGAACCCTCCCGCGGTCCGGTGATCCCCGGGTTCTCCGCCGCGGCGGCGTGCGAGACGATCACCGCACGCGACGGACTGAACCTGAATGCGTGGTTGTACCGTCCTGCGGGCGGATTCCAGGCAGGCGCGGTCGTGTACCTGCACGGCGGTCCCGAAGGCCAGGCCCGCCCCCGCTACAGCGAGATCTTCTCCCGGCTGGTCAGCGACGGGATCACCGTGCTGGCGGCCAATGTCCGCGGCTCCGGTGGTTTCGGTCGGACTTTCGTGCACGCCGACGACAAGGAGAAGCGATTCGGGGCCATCGACGACGTCGCCGACTGCGCGCGCTTCCTCGTCGACAACGACCTCGCCGACCCGGCGCGCATCGCCTGCGCGGGCTGGTCGTACGGCGGCTTTCTCACCGTGGCCGCCTTGACGTTTCACCCGGACCTGTTCGCTGCGGGCATCACGATCTGCGGAATGAGCGACCTGACCACGTTCTACCGCAACACCGAACCGTGGCTCGCCGACGCCGCATATGCGAAGTACGGCCACCCGGTCAACGACCGCGAGTTGCTCGAGCGACTGTCTCCGCTGCGCCGGGTCGACGCGCTGACCGCGCCGTTGTTGGTCGTGCACGGGTCCAACGACACCAACGTGCCGGTCAGCGAATCCGACCAGGTCGTCGAGGCGCTGCGCCGCGCCGGTCGCGACGTGCGCTACCTGCTGTTCACCGACGACGGGCACGGGATCGTCAAGCGGGAGAACCGTGCGGCGCTGGCGGCGGCCATGAGCGAATGGCTGACCCGGGCGTTCAACGCCGCCCAAGGCCTCGGTCGCGGCGCCTGACCGCGCCTAGGCCCGGATCGCGGTGACGTAGCCGAGCGAGGCGAACGTCGCCTCCCCATCCACGCCGGGCGTCGATATACCCTGCGCTGCAAGCAGATCGATCGCCCTCGTGGTGGTGGCTGCCCAGCCGTGGGCGTTCAGGTACTCGACGACGTCGTTGCGGTCACCGCCGTACCAGAGGTCAGTCATCTCCACGTCGAAGCCGTGTTCACGCCAGCGATCGGTGGCCTCCCGCATCCGGTCAGCCATCATCGGCACCGAACGGCTGGCGTCGGGCAGGTTCTCTGTCGCCAACCGACTGCCCGGCGCGCTGAGCAGGGTGACGTTGTCCAGCAGCGCATCCTGGGCTTCCGGTGGCAGGAACGGCAGCAGGCCCTCGGCGCTCCACGCGGTGGGTTTGGCGGGGTCCAGTCCCGCTTCGCGCAGCGCCGCGGGCCAGTCGTGGCGCAGATCGATGGCCACCGAACGCCGGTCAGCCGTGGGTTCGGCGCCCAGCTCGTTCAGCGTCGCGGTCTTGAACTCGATGACCTGCGGCTGGTCGACCTCGAACACCGTGGTCCCGGCCGGCCACGCCAGCCGGTAGGCCCGGGCATCCAGACCCGACGCCAGGATCACCGCCTGCGGGATTCCCGCGGTCGTCGCCTCGATGAAGAAGTCGTCAAAGAAACGGGTGCGCACGGCCATCATGTCCCGCATCCGCGCCATGCCGAACTCGGCGTTGTCGTCGACCTCGGCGGGATCCACTTCGCCGCTGGCCAACCGGGTGAAGAAGTCGACGCCGACCGCGCGCACCAGCGGCTCGGCGAACGGGTCACTGATCAGTGGGTTCTCGCCGCGACTGGCCAGCGCGCGCCCCACCGCGACGCCGGTGGCGGTGGCGCCCACGCTGCTCGCCAGGTCCCAGGTGTCGTTGTCGGTCCGTGCCATCTGCGCTCCCCTTGTCCGCCGTTTGATCCGAGCCGTGCGCGAGGATACGCCCGGACATGGAATGCTTGCGTTGATGCGGCACTACTACTCCGTGGAGGCCATCCGCGACGCCGAAGCGCCGCTGCTGGCCAGCCTCCCCGACAGTGCCCTGATGCGCCGCGCGGCCTTCGGGCTGGCCACCGAGATCATCGCCGAGCTGACCGCGCGCACGGGCGGGGTCGCCGGCCGGCGGGTGTGCGCGGTCGTCGGCTCGGGCGACAACGGCGGTGACGCGCTGTGGGCGGCGACCTTCCTGCGCCGCCGGGGCGCGGCCGCCGACGCGGCACTGCTCAAACCGGAACGCACCCACCAGAAGGGTCTGGCAGCGTTCACCCAGGCCGGCGGCCGGATCGTAGACAGCGTCGCCAAGACGACCGACCTCGTCATCGACGGGGTGGTGGGCATCTCCGGGTCTGGACCGCTGCGGCCCGACGCGGCCGAGGTGTTCGCCGCCGTCGACGACGCCGCGATCCCGGTCGTTGCAGTCGACATCCCCAGCGGCATCGACGTCGCGACCGGCGCGATCACCGGCCC
>JAQGNS010000531.1 GCA_028291705.1 Nevskia sp. | reverse complement strand
TGGCTTTAGCCTGTCTGGGGCTTCTGCTCCTCCGCAAAGTTTACACGCGACTGCTGCTGTCCCGTGCCAAGCATCCGTCGCTCAGCGGCCACTCCAAGATGTCGCGGCGGCTGGCCCGCCTGACCAGCTTCTTCGACTATGACGCGGCGCGCTATTTCTCCAGCGACCTCGCCCCGGCGGACATCGCCGCGCGGCGCAAGGCGGGGCTGGAGCAGCTGCGGCAGCGCTTCGCCGCGGCCGCTCCGCAGACGCTGGGCTACAGCCAGTCGCTGGAAAGCGGCATCTCCGACGTGCAGTTCACCAGCCATTACCGGGTGCCCTTCCCCTACCGCAACCTGCTGCCGGCGGAGTTCAAGTTCGGCAGCGTGGTGACGCAGACGCGCGGCACACAACTCTGCGACCTGGACGGCAACTGGAAGTACGACGTCTCCGGCTCCTATGGCGTCAACGTCTTCGGCTACGACTTCTACAAGGAGTGCCTGCGCGAGGGCTACGCCCTGGTGGCGGACGTGGGGCCGGTGCTGGGCCCCTATCACCCGGTGATCCGCGACAACGTGCAGGCCCTGAAGGAAATCTCCGGTCTGGACGAGGTTTCGTTTCACATGTCGGGCACCGAGGCGGTGATGCAGGCCGTGCGCCTGGCCCGCTACCACACCGGCAAGACCCATCTCGTACGCCTGTGCGGCTCCTACCACGGCTGGTGGGACGGGGTGCAGCCGGGCGTGGGCAACCAGCGGCAGGTCAACGACGTCTACACGCTGGCCGACCTCAGCGACAACACCCTGCGCATCCTCGATACGCGCAAGGACATCGCCTGCGTGCTGATCAACCCGTTCCAGGCCCTGCATCCGAATTCGGACGCGCCGGGCGACGCCTCCCTGGTCAACAGCGAGCGCCGCACCGCCTTCGACCGCGCGGCCTATACGCAGTGGCTGGGGCGCATCCGCGAAGTCTGCACCCGCCGCGGCATCGTGCTGATCTCCGACGAGGTCTTCGCCGGCTTCCGCCTCGGGCACCGCGGCGCACAGGAATATTTCTCCTTCCAGGCCGACATGGTCACCTACGGCAAGACCCTCGGCGGCGGCCTGCCGGTGGGCGTGCTGTGCGGACGCGCGGCGCTGATGAAGCGCTTCAAGGAAGCCGAGCCGGCGAACATCTCGTTCGCCCGCGGCACCTTCAACTCGCATCCACACGTGATGGCCTGCATGTCGGTGTTCCTCAAGCGCATCCGCCAGCCGGAATACCAGGACATCTACGCCAGGGCCGACGCGCTGTGGAACGCGCGCGTGACCGGGCTCAGCGAAACCCTGGCCGCCGCGGGGCTGCCGGTGCGGCTGGCCAATATGCACAGCATCGTCACCATCCTCTACAGCGTGCCCTGCCGCTACAACTGGATGCTGCAGTTCTACCTGCGCGCCGAAGGCCTGGAACTGAGCTGGATCGGCAGCGGGCGAATGATCATGAGCCTGAACTACACCGACGAGGATTTCGCGGAGGTGGCGCGCCGCTTCCAGCGCGCGGTGCAGCAGATGCAGAACGACGGCTGGTGGTGGACCGCGCCCCACCTGAGCAACAAGTGGATCAAGCGGCAGATGCTGAAGGACATGCTGGCCGCGCGTTTCCGCGGCCGGCCCGAACGACCGGCCCCGGCCGGCCAGCCCGTACCGAGTCTCCGCTAGAGGACGTGATCCGACATGATCGAGCTCAATCTGAATCGGCATAGGGAAAAAGCGGTCACCTCCTTCCGCGAGCAGCTGCATGTCGACTTCCAGCGCTATCTCACGCAGGAGGCCGTCCGCTTCAACCCGGAGGAATGCCTCCGGATGGACTTCCACTGCCATGATCGGAACAGCGACATTCCCGATGAGCTGTGGGGCCGCATCCTCGGCCTGCCCGAGACCTGGCTCGAAACCCGCGACCTGGTGAAGTGCCTGCGGGGCAACGGCAGCGACGTCATCACCATCACCAACCACAACAATGCGCGCTCCTGTTGGGAGCTGCTGGACAAGGGGCATGACGTCGTCGTCGGCACCGAGTTCACCTGCCATTTCCCGGAATACGAGCTTTACGTCCACGTCCTCACCTACGGCTTCACGCCGGAGCAGGAAGTGGTGCTGAACAAGAAGCGGCGCGACATCTACGACTTCCTGCGCTACACCGCCGAGCACGACATTCCGGTGGTGCTGCCGCATCCGCTGTACTTCTACACCCGCAATCCGCACATCCGCCTGGAGCTGTTCGAGAAGTTCGCGGTGCTGTTCCAGCGCTTCGAAGTGCTCAACGGCCACCGCGACATCTGGCAGAGCCTGCTGGTGCTGAACTGGGCACGCGGCCTGACCGAAGAGAAGCTGGTGCGCTACGGCCACAAGCACAAGCTCAACCCGGCCGATTTCGCCGTCAGCCTGCGCGCGCCCAAGGTGCTCACCGGCGGTTCGGACGACCACATGGGCCTGTCCGCCGGCCAGTGCGGCTCCTCCCTGTTCGTGCCCAACCTGGCACAGCGGCGCAAGACCACGCCGCTGTCGCAGCTGGCGCTGGAAGCCATCCGCGCCGGCCGCATCGCGCCCTACGGCCATGTCGGCGAGAACCAGAAGCTGAGCCTGGCGCTGCTGGATTACTTCGCCCAGATCGCCACCCGCATGGAAGATCCGGGCCTGCTGCGCCTGATGCTGCATCGCGGCGAGACCAACGACAAGCTGGCCTGCTTCGCCATCGCCAACGTCATGCTGGAGCTGAAGAAGCACAAGAACACGCAGCGCTTCGTCGGCTTCGTCCACGACGCGCTGCACGGCACCAAGCCGGGCTGGAAGCTGCGCTGGGGTGTTTCAGCCGATTACAAGTTCTGCGTCAAGCATCTAGAAACCATCGCCGACAGCCACGACAAGCCGCCGGAACAGGCCAGGGAGATGGTGAACGAGGCCATCTCCGCCCTGTTCAATGGCCTTACCCACCTCATCGCCGGCCGACTGGGCAAGTACGCCTCGAAGTATTCGGAAGTGCCGCTGGACGAATTCTCCACCGAGACTCTGATCCGCAAGTTCGAGATCCCCACCCAGATCCGTGGGCTCGCCTTCGGCAAGGCGCCGCGCGACAAGAAGAACATCACCGGCGTCAATTTCGGCGAGCTGGTGGATCAGCTCTCGTTCCCGCTGATCATGGCCGGCGTCCTGGCCGGCTCGCAGGTCGCCAGCGCGCGCGTGCTCTACGAGAACCGCTCCTTCCTCAACGACTTCGCCGACCACATCGGCAGCAACCACCATCCGCGGCGCGCTCTGTATCTCACCGACACCCTGCGCGACAAGAACGGCGTCTCCAGCTCGCTCTCCGCCAAGCTGGCCGAGATCCAGCGCCGGGATTACCCGGTCGACTTCCTCATCTGCCACTCCGACGCCGCGCCCGAGCCTCACCTGCACGTGGTGCGTCCGATCACGCAGATCACCTTCCCCAAGTTCGGCGAGCAGCAGCTGCGCATTCCCGACGTGCTGGAGATCGCCCGCATCTTCTACAACGGCGGTTACGATCGCGTGGTCTGCTCCACCGAAGGCCCGATGGTGCTGGTGGCGCTGTTCCTCAAGTACATGTTCAACGTGCCGGCCTTCTTCTTCATGCACACGGACTGGCTCGACTTCGTCAAGCACACCACCAACCTGGACCACCACGAGCGCGACCGCATCCGCCGCCTGCTGCGCGCGCTGTACCACCAGTTCCAGGGCGTGTTCGTGCTCAACACCGATCACCGCAAGTGGCTCACCGGCAGCCAGATCGGCCTGCCGGAAGAAGCGGTCCACCTCACCGGGCACCACGTCGAGCCGTCGCGGCGCAACGTCGTCCCGGTGCAGAAGTCCGAACTGATCCCCGGCGCCACCGCCGCCACGCCGGTGCTGTTCATGGCCGGGCGCATGAGCAAGGAAAAGGGCGTCCTGGAGCTGCCGGAGATCTACAAGGCGGCAAAGCAGCAGATTCCGGACCTGCAACTGGTCATCGCCGGCTCCGGCCCGGCCGAAGCCGAGTTGCGCGCGGCCCTGCCCGAAGCCACCTTCCTCGGCTGGGTCAGCCGCGAGCGCATCGAGCAGATTTACGCGGGCCTGGACCTGTTCGTCTTCCCCTCGCAGTTCGACACCTTCGGCAACGTCATCCTCGAAGCGTTCTCGCAGGGCATGCCGGTGCTGGCCTACAACTGCAAGGGCCCCAAGGACATCATCCAGAACGGCCGCAACGGCTATCTCGTCGACACCATCGATGAGATGTCCGAGCGCATCGTGCAGCACTTCAGCGAGCGCGAGCGTCATGCCGCCATGCGACGCGAAGCCCTGCTGCGCGTGGCGGACTACCAGGCCGAGCCGATCATGCGCCAGTTCCTCGGCAACATGGGCTTGCCGATCGCCGAACCCGAGATGGAGCAGCGCTCCGCCGCTTGAACCATGGCCACGGCACTAAGACATCTCAGCCAGCAGGAACAGCTCAACTTCCTGCTCACCAACCGGGTGCCGCGCCGCGCGCTGACCCAGTTCATGGGCTGGTACAGCCGTATCGAAAGCCCGGCGCTGACCCGGCTGTCGATGGCCGCCTGGCAGCTGCTGGCCGATGACCTGAACCTGGACGAAGCCGAGCAGCGCGAGTTCAGCAGCCTGCACGCCTGCTTCACGCGGCGCCTGAAGCCCGGCATGCGCCCGCTGGATGAGCGCCCGGAGGTCATGGTCAGCCCCTGCGACGCCGTCGTCGGCGAATGCGGGCCGATCGCCGGCACCACGGTATTCCAGGCCAAGGGCTTTCCCTACGAGATCGGCGACCTGATTCCGGATCGCGGCCTGCAGGAAAAGTACCGCGACGGCTGCTATGCCACGCTGCGCCTGAAATCCAGCATGTATCACCGCTTCCATGCGCCGGTGGACTGCACAGTGGAGGAAGTGCGCTACATCTCGGGCGACACCTGGAACGTCAACCCGGTGGCGCTGAAGCGCGTGGAGAAGCTGTATTGCCGCAACGAGCGTGCGGTGGTGCCGCTAACCCAGCTCGACGGTCCGGGCGACATCTGCCTGGTGCCGGTGGCCGCCATTCTCGTCGCCAGCATGAAGTTCCACTGCCTGCCGGACGAACTGGACCTGAAGTACCGGGGCCCGAACCGCATCCCCTGCCATGCGCAATACCGCAAGGGCGAGGAGATGGGCTACTTCCAGCACGGCTCGACCATCATCGTTTTCGCCACTTCCAATTACGCCCTGGCGGAGGGCATCGAGCAGGGCCGCACCATCCGCATGGGCCAGGCGCTGATGACCGATACCGCCGCCGCAGGACTCGCCCCGCTTCCCATGGAAGCGGCCACGCTGACCGTTTGATTCAACCGCTATACGCCATCACCCAGGAGTCGCCGCCATGACCTTTCTCCAAGAACTGCACCAGCAACGCTGGGATGACCACCGCTACTATCACCACAGCCGCATCAACCAGACCCTGCATCTGGTGAGCGCCTGCTGCTTCCTGGCCAGCTACGTGCTGATCTTCACCAACCCGGTGCTCGCCGTGATGGTGGGCTGGCTGCTGGCGATGATCCTGCGCCAGATCGGCCACTTCTTCTTCGAGCCGAAGACCTACGATACGGTCAACGACGCCACGCACGAGTACAAGGAAAGCGTGAAGGTGGGCTACAACCTGCAGCGCAAGGTGGTGCTGCTCAGCATCTGGTTCGCCGTGCCGTTCGTGCTGTACTTCCAGCCGAGCTTCTTCGGCTTCTTCAGCGCCCAGGAAGTGGCTCGCGGCCTGCTCTACAACACCTCGATCCTGTGGCTGTTCGTCGGCATCGGCGCGGTGCTGTTCCGCATGGGCCAGCTGCTCTTCATCAAGGGCGCACAGCCGGCCCTGGTGTGGGGCACCAAGATCCTCACCGACCCGTTCCACGACATCAAGATCTACCACAAGGCGCCGTACTACCTGTTCAAGGGTGCGATGTACGACGACATGACCGAGTGGTATTCGCCGCACCCCACCACCCAGCAGGCCTCCTGAGCCCGCGGGTCCGCTCCGGCTGCATCGGAGCGCCGCACAACGGAAAGCCCGGCCGCAAGCCGGGCTTTCCGCTTTTCGGGACGGCGTTGCCGGGCGGTTGTCAGGGCGCGGCGGGCGTGCCTGGATGCGGCAGGGCCGTCACCTGGTTTGCCGTGACCTTGTCCTTGTAGGCATTGCCGAAATGGCCGCGGACGTAATTGACCACGTCCGCGACCTGGGCGTCGCTCAGGTGCACGGTGCGGGTCTCCCGCACCTGGTCCGCCGGCAGGCCGAACGGCGGCATGCCATTGCGGCCGTCGAGCACGGTCAGCGCCATGTATTGCCAGGAAGCCAGCCGCGGATCGCCGGCCAGTTTCGGGTAATGACCGGCGCCGACGGCACCCTGCCCCTGCGGCATGTGGCAGCCCTGGCAGATGCGGCTGTAGATCTCCTCGCCGCCGATGCTCCCGATGCCGGCGCTGGAAGTGAAGGAGGAATCGTCGGCGTGGGCCGCGAAGGCTGCGGCACCCAGCATCAATACGGCGAAATACTTGAACGGGCTTTTCATGCCTTGCCTCCCTGCGCGAGCGCAAGCTGATGCAGGCGGCCGATGGCATCGAGCGACGAGGTCACGGCGCCTTCCTGCCAGCCGCCGAGGAAGGAGGCATGCTCGCCGGCCAGGCCGATGCGCCCGTCGATCCGGCACAGGTCGTCGTAATGCTTCGCCCGTGCATCGGCACTCCACATGCCGTAGCAACCCATGGTGAAGGGCGAGCGGTGCCAGGCCACGGCGACGCCGTTGTCGAATTCCTTGGGGTACTGCGGATGGATCTGGCTGCCGTATTCCAGGACCTTCTGCACCCGCTGCTGCGGCGTCATGGCGGTGAACTCCATCGCGTTCAGGCCCCAGATGTAGGCACCCAGCAGCACGCCCTTGCCGCTGCTGTGATAACCGGTGTTGGGATAACCGATATTGGTGATCGGCAGGTCGGTGTAGCTGATGCCGCCGTAGATGTGCTCGTCCTCTTCCCAGAAGCGGCGCTTGAACTGCAGGCCCACCTTGATGGCGGAGGCGTAGGGTACCGACGAGATCGCCGCGGACAGGGCCGGCCCGACATTCATGGGAATCTGCGCCAGCACCGGCAGCGGGATGGTGCACAGGCACCAGTCGGCGCTGGCCTTGAGCGTGGTGCCAGGCACCAGCCGGTCTTCGTAAGTGGCGGTAACGCCGTGTTGGTCCTGGTGGATATCGATGACCTTGGCGTTGTAGCGGATCAGCGGGCCCAGCTCGCGGCCGAAGGCCTCGCCGATGCGGCCCATGCCGCCGACCGGCTGGAACAGCGCGGTCTGCATGTCGAAGGTGTCGCCGTTGGGGATGCCCTGCCACAGCCCGGAGTCGAGCACGTCCGACAGGCCGATGGGTTTGGACGGAATCGGCCGCGCGCTCAGGCCGCCGCCGGGCTCCTTCTCGTAGCCGCGCCGGTCGCTGCTCGCCTCACTTGGGCCATAGCTGAAATTCCCGTCGAGGGCGCCCCAGCCGCGCAGGGACTCGAGCAGCTTCTCGCGGTCTTCCTTGCTGACCGAATCGTCCAGCGCGTTCTGCCGGGTGGCCTTGGCCAGCAACTCGGCCACATGGCCCTGGTAGTCGGCCTTGATCTCGCGGTAGCGCTGCGGCTTGCCGCCGAAGGCCTGGCTGCTGTGCAGGTAGGCGTTGTAATTGACCTGGACGAAGGCTTCCAACGGCACCCCCAGGCGCTTGCAGTAGCTGAGCAGGCCACGGTGGTGATAAGGAATGCGCCAGGGGCCCGGGTTGATGTACAGGTCCTTGTCGAACTCGCATTTCTGGGTAAGGCCGCCCAGCTCGGTATAGCTGTCACCGCCGCGCAGGCTCCAGTTGCGTCCGCCCGCGCGGTTGTTGTACTCCAGCACCTGCACCTTGTAGCCGGCGTTGCGCAGCTCGTAAGCCGCCGTCATGCCGGCGATGCCCGCGCCCAGGATCAGCACCGAGGCGCCCTTGGGCGTGCCCTGCAGCTCGATCGGCCCCTTGTAGGGCGATTCCGCGTTGAAGCCGAGGCTGCTCATGGCCTGGAACATGGCCGCGCCGCCGGCGGTGGCACCGATCATGCGGAACAGCTCGCGCCGGCTCATCGAACCGCTTCCTGCACCGCTCATGGTTACTCCCGGGCTTGTTGATTGAGGCATTGCCGCGAATCGAACCGCGTCCGCTCGTGGCTGGTTCTTCAAGGCATCCAATCAAGAACGGGCGGCCCGGTGAAAGCGGAAATACGCCTACGTACGGCGAACGCGCCTCAGCGGAGGAACCGGCTCCCCCGATGCCCCTCAGGCATAATCCCGGAGGCGGCCTGCAGCGGATATCTACACATCCGGCCCGCCTCGCCCAATTCCGCCCCAGTCCGGCGGATCGGCGCATAAATCAACACGGAGGACACGCACACCCATGGACTACGACGTCGTCGACGCCAGCATTTCGCCCACCGGGCGGCTGGATATCCTGTCCAAGTCCGAAGTCAGCCAGCTGCTCGACACCAGCCACGGCGGCCTCTACCAGATCTTCCGGCGCTGCTCGCTGGCGGTGCTGAACAGCGGCGGCTTCCTCGACGACGGCCAGGAGCTGATGGACCGCTACAAGTCGTTCGAGATCAGCCTGGTGCAGAACGAGCGCGGCATCCGCCTGGCGCTGAAGGGCGCGCCGGCGGTGGCCTTCGTCGACGGCCACATCATCAAGGGCATCAACGAGCACCTGTTCGCGGTGCTGCGCGACATCATCTACGTCAGCAACGAGATCAGCGGCAACCCGCGCTTCGACCTGCAATCGCCCGAGGGCGTCACCGACGCGGTATTCCACATCCTGCGCAACGCCAACATCCTGGGCCCGGTGACGCGCCCCAACCTGGTGGTGTGCTGGGGCGGCCACTCCATTTCCCGCGAGGAGTACGACTACACCAAGGTGGTCGGCTACGAGATGGGCCTTCGCGGACTGGACATCTGCACCGGCTGCGGTCCCGGCGCGATGAAGGGTCCGATGAAGGGCGCCGCCATCGGCCACGCCAAGCAGCGCATCAGCGGCGGCCGTTACTTGGGCATCACCGAGCCCGGCATCATCGCCGCCGAGTCGCCCAACCCGATCGTCAACGACCTGGTGATCATGCCGGACATCGAGAAGCGGCTGGAGGCTTTCGTCCGCACCGGCCACGCCATCGTCGTGTTCCCGGGCGGCGCCGGCACCGCCGAGGAAATCCTCTACCTGCTCGGCATCCTGCTGCACCCGGACAACGCGGAGATTCCCTTCCCGCTGATCTTCACCGGGCCGGCGCGCTCCGCCGAATACTTCGAACGCATCCACCAGTTCATCGGCAAAACCCTGGGGCCGACGGCACAGGCACGCTACGAGATCATCGTCGCCGACCCGGAGCGGGTGGCGCGCCGGGTGGTGGCCGGCATCCAGCGCGTGCGCGACTTCCGCAAGGGCCGCGAGGACGCCTACTACTTCAACTGGCTGCTGAAGATCGCCCCTGAATTCCAGAAGCCCTTCGCGCCGACGCACGAGAACATGCACAGCCTGGAACTGCACCGCGACCAGGCGCCGCACCACCTGGCGGCAAACCTGCGCCGCGCCTTCTCCGGCATCGTCGCCGGCAACGTCAAGGAAGCCGGCATCCGCGCGGTGGAACAGCACGGCCTGTTCGAGATCCGCGGCGATGCCGCGATCATGGAGCCGATGGACGAACTGCTGAAATCCTTCGTGGCGCAGCACCGCATGAAGCTGGCGGGTAAGGAATACGTGCCTTGCTACCGCGTGGTGCGCTAGCTCCCTGCTATCCGGGAATCAGCACCACGCCTTCCATCAGCCGCCGCGCGCTGCGGCTCATGCTGACGCGCCTGACCTGCCACTGCCCATCCTGCAAGGCAGCTTCGGCGCCGACCGTCATGGTGCCGGAAGGATGGCCGAAGCGTAGTCTTCCCGCTGCATCCGGCTGTGCACAGCGCCGCACCACGGTGCCGGGAATCGCCGCAGCCGCAGCGATCGCCACCGCGCCGGTACCGGTCATGGCGTGGTGCAGCCGGCCCATGGAAAGGATGCGCACATTGAGATCGATGGCCTGCGCTTCGACCTGTCGGCCATCGGCGGCGACGTAATCACGCGGCGCTGAAACGAAAGCCAGCTTGGGCGTGGCGGGACGGCTGGCGGTAGCTTCTTCCGCGCTGGCGGCGAGCCCCATGGCCACGGCGGCGTGGGCCCGCACCGCTTCGCAGCGCGCCAGCAGGGCCGCGTCTTCGTTGACCTGCTGCTGCGACTCGTCGCCACGCAGGCCCAGCGCCGCCGCATCGACGAACACCGCCGGGTTGCCGGCGTTGATCAGGGTCAGCTCGATCCTGCCGACGCCGGGGATGTCGAGCCGGTCCAGCGGACGGCCGGTTGGAAACAGGCCGCCAGCGCCTGAAGCTCCACCCTCGCCACCCGGATCGGGAAACTGCAACTCGATCTCGGCGCCAGGGAAGCTCACGCCATCGAGGAGGAAGTCGCCTTCCTCCTGTACCTCACCATCCAGCATCGGCACCCGCGCCACGATGTGCGAGCGCGTGTTGACCTGCCAGATACGCACCGTGGCCAAGCCTTCGCGCGGCGCCGGCAACAGGCCCCAGTGCAGCGCCGCGGGGCCGACCGCGGCGGCGAGGTTGCCGCAACTGCCGGACCAGTCGATCACGGCGCTGTCGATGGCGACGGCGCCGAACAGGTAGTCCACATCACAG
Organism: Nevskia sp.; assembly: GCA_028291705.1. Taxonomy (GTDB): domain Bacteria; phylum Pseudomonadota; class Gammaproteobacteria; order Nevskiales; family Nevskiaceae; genus Nevskia. Next base: position 2,131 of record JAQGNS010000531.1, on the reverse strand, counting down.
CCCGGCTGTTCCGAGCGGCGCAGGATCACCACCTTGCTGGTGCTGGAGGTGGCGCCGCCCATGCCGTCGATCTGCTTGCCGTAGGCATCAGGGCTGCCGATGACGCGCAGCAGGATGACGTCCCTCTGCGCTTCGTCCTGCGGCAAATCTTCGGCGCGGAAGAACACGCCCTTGCTGGTGCCGCCGCGCATGTAGAGCGCGGGGATCTTCCGCTGCGTCATGGGCCTCTTTCCGCCCGCGCTATCCCGGCGGCGCCTGGTCGGCGCGATATACCGGGTACAGGTTCAGGCGTTCGTCCCAGGACGGCGAGCGGCGGTAGAAGAAATCCAGCCGCGCCTGCGGGTCGTGGGCGAAGGCTTCGTCGGTATCCAGCTTGTGGCGGAATTCGGCGGCGACCTTGGAATCGCTGGCCAGCATCTGCTGTCCGACCTGCTCGGCGACGTAGGGCTCCATGTATTCCTTCTGCTCGAAGGCGCCATTGAAGAAACCCCAGGACACGAAGGAATCCCCGGCCAGCGGCTCCATCAGGGTCATCAGCAGGCGTGCACCGGGCTGGGCGATGGGCACGAACAGCGAGCCGGCCGGCACATCGCGTTTCTCGGCCTTCCACTCGCCCTTGAGCGTGGGCGCGGTGCGACCTTCGAACGGCACCTTGGCGAAGCTGACCTCGGTGGCGCGGAAGGTTTCGACCGGCATGGCGGGCGCGGCGGCATCGAAGTGGCGGAAGGCAATGCCATGCAGGGCCAGCTTCTGCGCGATGACGTCCGCATAAGCGGCAGGCACGATGTAGCCGGCGCGCGGCGCCTTCTCGGTCAGCTTGGCCTTGACCGTGTCCTTCAGCGGCACGTGCCAGGTCTCGGGCTTGCTGGTGTCGTAGCGGGTGACCAAGCCGCCGGAGACGGCGGAGGGCTCGCGGGTGTAGGCATAGCCCTTGAAGTCGATCGTACGCATGTGGTCACCGGCGGTGAAGTCCAGCGCCACGTCAGTGCCGCCCAGTTGCGCCGCGCGCTTGTCGGCCTGGTGCGCGTCCTTCATCCACTCCGGACCCTTCGTCGCGGTCAGCTCGGCCAGGGCGAGGATGGTGTTGTGGGTGATGCGCACGCGGGTCGGGTAATCCTTCCAGGAATGCGTCTCCACCAGCACGCCCAGGCGGTTGCGCAGGCCCCAGTAGCCATTGGAGAAGCGCGGCGGAATCACGCCGACCTCGAAGCCTGAAGCGGGATCGTCATCGCGCTTGAAGCTGGGGTAGAAGTCCAGCGGCAGCGATCCGGTTTTCGTCAGCCGCTCGATGGTGCCCTGCTGCAGCTCGCGTGCCGCGGTGCGCAGGGTGCTATCGCCGGCGTAGAGAGGCTCCACGGTGACGGAGATGTCGTGCTGGAAGTTGGCGCCGTCGGTAACGTGCAGGTCGGCGTAGACGATCGGGTCCCAGCTGTCGAGCAGGTGCAGCATGGCCTGCATCTCGGGCGCGTCGGCCTTGATGTAGTCGCGGTTGAGGTTGAGGTTCTGCGCGGTGGTGCGCCAGCCCATCTCCTCCGGGCCGACTTGGTTGGGGCGGTTCCAGCGGCCGAAGCGCTCGTGGCCGTCGAGATTGAACACCGGCACGAACAGGATGACGCTGTGGTCCAGCGCTTCCGGCAGCACGCGCTTTTCCAGCAGCTCGCGCAGGGCCAGGAAGCCGGCGTCCTTGCCGTCGATCTCGCCGGAATGGATGCCGGCCTGGATCAGCAGCACCGGCAGGCCGCGCCTGGCCGCCTCCTCGCCGGTGAGGGCGCCGCTGCGGCTGATCGCCATCGCCAGCATCGGCCGGCCCTCGGGCGAGCGGCCGAACTCGAAGCAGCGCACCTGCTGCGGCCAGATTTTCTGGTAAGCCGGGCACAGGCGCTCGACCTCGTCGTAGCGGCCGGTCCTGAGGAAGCCGGACTGCTCCGCCACGGTCTGCAACACGGTGTCCGGATTTTCGGCAGGCGCCGGGTCAGCGGCGGGTGCAGCCGCGACAAAGGCAAAGCCCAACGCGCACAGCAGGCGCGCGCAATGTTTCGCAACGAAAGTGGTCATGGCGGCAAAGGTATTCGTAAGATGCGGCAGCGTAGCCGCGTCACGGCGAAAAGTCAGCCGCATTCGTCACACGGCC
>JAQGNS010000482.1 GCA_028291705.1 Nevskia sp. | reverse complement strand
ATCGAATCCGCCGGCTTCGCCGATGCGGTGGTGTGGAGCCCCGGGGCCGAGCGCGGCGCGGCACTCTCCGATCTGGATCAAGCGGGCTATCGCAATTTTCTTTGCGTCGAAGCCGCGGCGGTTGGTGTGCCGGTCAAACTGGCGCCGGGCGCGCGCTGGAGCGGAATGCAGAAGCTGGTCCAGGATTGATTGGCCGCGGCGACGGTCTCTGCGGCCATAGGCCGCGCCGCGTTTGACTGACACCCTGCTCCGGCGAAGAATCCGGCGAGTAGTCCTGGCCCGAGTAGTCTTGGCCGTATTCGGCAAGGCAAGTGCAACGGCAGGTCCGGGCTGCTTGCTGCAGTGCAACGAGGATGCCGGCGGGTCCGCGCATGGACATCCGCACCGCGCCCGTCTATAAATAAAAAACACGAGGAGAGCAGACCGAATGAGCGTCAGCAAAGGCGCCGGTGGCGGTGGCATCAGGGCACAGGCGGAGGTTTACGCCCACAAGCTGTTCGCGCCGACCCGGCACGCCGGGGCGATCCGCCGCACGGCGATCCTGGAGCGCATTTTCAGCGACGATTGCAGCCGCACGGTGCTGTTGCAGGGTCCGGCCGGCCATGGCAAATCGACGGCTTTGCAGCAATTGAAGAGCGAATTCGAGGCGCGCGGCTTCCTCACCGGCTGGCTCAGCTTCGACGAGGCGGATAATGACGCCCGCCGCTTCTCCATCCATATGCATGCCCTGGTTGCCGCTCTGCTAGGCGGCGGCGCCGGCGAAGCCGCGTCCGGCGACGACGAGAACAGCGAGCTGGGCCGCCGCCGCCGTTCCGACTGGATGATCGACTGCCTGTTCCGCCTGGGCAAACCCGTCGCCATCTTCTTCGACGAATTCCAGACCCTGCGCGACAAGTCGATCCTCAGCTTCTTCCGCGGCCTGCTGGAGCGGGTGCCGGCCAACGTACGCATCTTCATCGGCTCGCGCTCGGTGCCGGAAGTCGGCCTGGCGCGGCTGGTGATCAGCAACCAGGCCTTGATCCTGCGCGCCGACGACCTGCGCTTCTCACCGGCCGAGGTGGAGCAGTTCTTCGCCGCCTCGCAGGACCTGGCGGTGAGCCGCGAGGAACTGGCGGCGATCTACTCGCGCACCGAAGGCTGGCCCGCCGCGCTGCAACTGTTCCGGCTGACCCTGGTCAGCCCGCAGGTGCGCAAATCCCTGGGCGACCTGGACAGCTACCGCCCGCGCGAACTGGCGGAATACCTGGTCGAGAACGTGCTGAGCCTGCAGCCGTTGCGGGTGCAGGAGTTCCTGCTGCGCACCTCGCTCCTCAACCGGCTCAGCGCACCGCTGTGCGACCTGGTCACCGGCTGGACCGATTCGCAGGAAATGCTGCAGCAACTGGAGCGCTCCGGCCTGTTCCTGCGCGCGCTCGATTCGGACCTGCACTGGTTCAAGTATCACGCCCTGTTCTCCTCCTTCCTGGCGGAGCAGCAACGCGCGCAGTCGGCCGAGGCCGCGCTGGAAGTGCACCGCCGCGCCGCCGACTGGCACCTGGCGCATGGCCTGTATGAAGAGGCCGTGCATCATTTCGTCGCCTGCCGCGATTTCGTGCGCGCCACCGATACCATGAACATCTGGGCTTCCCGGCTCAGCGCCGGCGGCCACCTGATCACCATCGAGCATTGGTACGACCAGCTGCCGTTCGAGGAAGTGGCGCAGCGCCCGGACCTTGCCATCAAGGTGGCGTATGCCCTGGTGTTCCTGCGGCGCCACCAGAAGCTGCGGCCGATACTGCAATTGCTGCAGCGCATTGCCGGCTCCGGCGAGCTGGAGAAGACCACCAATCCGGACGTGTTGCTGTCGATGGCGGCGGTCTGCGCCGACAAGGTGCCCGACGCCTTCAACATCATCGAGCGCGTGCGCGTCGAGGGCTGGGAGCCTTCCGGCTTTGCAGCCTTCGAGCTGGGCGCCGGCGCCAACCTGGTCGGTTATCGCGACCTGGCCATGGGCGAGGTGGAGCGGGCGCGTCAGCACCTGGCGCTGGCGCGGGCTTATAGCGATCGCGGCGACGCCAGCTTCAGCGGCGGCTATACCGTCGGCCTTACCGGCGTGACCCTGATGATGCAGGGGCAGCTCGACGCGGCGCTGGAGAATTATCGCCAGGGCATGGCCGAGCAGCGCATGCACCTGGACGGCTCGTTCGCTTCCGCCGCCCTGGTCTCCTGCTATATCTGGGCGCTGTACGAGGCCAACGAGCTGGACCTGGTGGAAGCCCTGTTCGCGCAATACCGAGAGGTCATCGCCGATGCGGTGCTGCTCGATTTCCTCGCCGTGGCTTACCTGCCGATGGCGCGCACCCACGATGCGCGCGGGCGCCCGGCCAAGGCCATGGAAGTGCTGGACGAGGCGGAGAGCATCGGCCACGCCAACGGCTGGGAGCGGCTGGTGCGGTTGGTGCAGTGGGAGCGGGTGCGGCGCTGGCTGGTGTCCGGCGCGGTCGACCGGGCGCAGGCGCTGGCCGCGCACATTCCGCCGGCGGTGGAGCCGTTCGCGGATAGCTGGCGGCTGTTTTCCGAGGACCTGGAAGGCGAGTCCTTCGGTCATATCCGCCTGGCTATCCACACCATGGATACCGATACGGCGGCCGGCATCCTTGGCCGTGAGATGGCGCAGCAACGCGAGCGCGTCAACCGGCAGATCAAGCTGCACCTGTTCGACGCCCTGCTGCAGGAAAAGAAGGGTGCGCACAACGCGGCGCACCGCAGCCTGCGCAAGGCCCTGCAACTGGCGCAGCCGGGGCAGTTCATCCGCAGTTTCATCGATGAAGGCGAGGGCATCCTGCACCTGCTGCGCGAGGAGTATCAGACCATCATGGAAGGCACCAGCGGCCGCGAGGCCCAGTTCGGCGCCGACCGCACCTTCGTCGAGCAGATCCTGCAGGCTTCCGGCACCGACCTGAGCCGCGCCCCGGTGATGGCGGTGCAGCCGCTGGAAGCGCTGACCGACCGCGAGAAGGAGATCCTGGTGTTCCTGGCCAATGGCGTATCCAACAAGGAGATGGCCGGCCGCATCTTCGTCTCCGAGAACACGGTGAAATTCCATCTGAAGAACATCTACTCCAAGCTGGCCGTGGCCAACCGCCTGCAGGCGATCAGCGCCGCGCGACAGCTCGGCATCGTCCACTGAGAGCGCTCCGGCCAACGTGACCCAGCGCACCGCCGATCCCTTGCAGGCCATGGCGCTTGCGCACGGCATGCCATTGGCCCAGGCGGGCATCACCTCCCTGCATATCGTCGATTCCTGGCAGCGCTGCCAGGGCATGGGGCTCGACAGCGGCGCCAACCCGCAGCCGAACCCGGTGTCGCGCCACGCAGTGCGGCACCTGCTGCAGCGCGACCTGCTGTTGGCCAGCGTGGCCGCGGAGGAGTTGCGCACCCTGGCGCAGGCGGTGGCGGATACCGAGCACGTGGTGATCCTGATCGACGACCAGGGTCGCATCGTGTCGGCGGTGGGCGAGGCGGCGGCGCGCGGCCCGGTGTTGCAGCATGCGCGCAGCGGCGTCGACTGCACCGAGCTGTACTTCGGCACCAACGCCGCCGGCACCGCCCTGGTCGAGCGGCAGCCGGTGCTGGTGCGGCGCGACGAACATTTCTTTCGCGGCCTGCGGCACATGGATTGTCTCGCCGCGCCGATCTTCCGTCCCGGCGGCGAGCTGATCGGCGTGCTCGACGTGTCCTGCGAAACGCGGCCGCTGGTGCCTGGCCTGATGGAACTGGTGCAAAGCTCGGTGACGCGCATCGAACGGCTGCTGCTGCGCGAACTGCGCAGCCCGCACATTCTGCGCCTGCACCCGCACCCGGGCTGTGTCGGCACGCCGTTCGAAGGTCTGATCGCCCTGGGCGAAGCAGGGGAGATCGTCGGCCTGAATACCTTCGGCGCTCGTCTGCTCGGCGTGCCGCAGCAGCAGGCCATGGGCCGCTGCCTGGGCGAGCTGCTCAGCGCCGATCTGCGCACCTTGAACCGGCGCATGGGCCAGGCAGTGAACCTGCGCACTCAGGCCGGCATGAGCGTGTTCGCCACCCTGGCGGAAGCGGAGGATCTCGCGGGACGGCATCGCCGGCCGCCGCCCGGCAACGTGGCCTCCACCGCGCCGCTGCCCATGCTGCAGTGCGGCATGGGCAGCGGCGCGGTGGAGAGATTGACCCGGCGCGAACTGAAGATCCTGCGCCAGCTCGATTCCGGACTCAGCAACAAGGAAATCGCGGTAGCCCAGTTCATTTCCGTGGGTACCCTGAAATGGCATCTACACAACATCTACGGCAAGCTCGCCGCGCGCAGCCGCTCCGGCGCCCTGGCCAGGGCGCGCGCACTGGGCCTGCTCGATGCCGAGCCGGCGCAGGATTGACGCCGTGCCGGCAAAGACCTTCCTTTAGGTAGGGGCGGCCATCCAGCCGCCCGGGGTAAAAATTAGAAAACAGCCGCGTCACGCTGACCTATCCGGTACAGCGGGCGCAGGTCATGACTGCTGCACTGCGAGGGGATTGCCATGTGCGTGATCGAACGTCGGATAGGCAGAAGCTGCAACCTCTACCTCAAAACTACCCTTGCGGGTAGTGGCATCAATCAGCCGCTTCCCTAGTCTTGAAAAAAATCAGCACGCACCTTTTTCAGTGCGTGACTACATCAACTCAAGGCGAGGATGGAGGAGACCATCATGCCCACCGCTTCGGCACACCTGCCGCAAGCAACTGCTGCCTGCTTTTACGGCCATTGCCCGGGTGGGCGTGCCGCGCTTGACCGCTTCCCCCATTCAGACCGCTTCGCCGCCCCTCGCGGGCAGGCGGGGCACGTCCATAAGCCGGTAAAGGAGATGCCCGTGGAAACTTTTATGGCCTTCAATGAAGCTTCCGCCGTCTCCCCCGGGCGTGGTGCCTGAAATGCATTCACTGCGCTTCCGTATCGCCGCATGGGTCATGGCACATCGTGGCCTGATGACCCTGGTCTTCGTTGCCATCACCGCCTTCTTCGCTGCCGGCCTGCGTAACGTCGAGCTGAAAACCATCTTCTCCGACCTGCTGCCGAAGGATGATCCCTTCGTGCAGGTGTTCAAGGATCACCCCAATTTCGGCAACCCCCTCACCATCACCCTGATGGTCAAGCACAAGACCGGTGACATCTACAACGCCGAGACCCTCGCCAAGGTCTGGCAGATCACCCGCGACATTGACCTCGCGCCGGGGGTCGACCACGACCAGATCCTGTCCATCGCCACCGAGAAGGCCCGCTACGCCGAGGCCACGCCGGAAGGCATCGACATGCGGCCGTTGATGGAAGATCACGTCCCCGCCACGCCGGAAGAAATCGCCGACTTCCGCCGCCGCGTCGACAAGGCCCCCAATGCGCGTGCCTTCCTGATCTCCGGCGACGCCACGTCCACCCTGATCAACGCCACCTTCATCGAGCAGCGCCTGGACTACGGCGAGGCCTTCAAGTTTGTACACGGCCTGGTGCAGAAGTACGGCGATGCCGATCATGAGGTCTACATGGCCGGCCAGCCGGCCCTGACCGGTTGGGTCTACGAGTACGAAACACAAACCTACATGATCTTCGCGGTCACCCTGGGCGCCCTGGTGCTGGCCCTGGGCCTGTACATGCGCAACATCGTCGGTATCGTCACGCCCATCGTTACCAGCCTGGTGGCGGCGATCTGGGGTTTCGGCTTCGTCGGCTGGCTCAAGTCGCCGATCGAGCCGCTGCTGATGGTGGTGCCGTTGCTGCTGGTGGCACGCTCCTTCTCGCACTGCGTGCAGTTCACCGAGCGCTATTACGAAATTTACTCGCACGTGAAGGACCGCGTGAAGGCGGCCGAGATCACCATGGGCGTGATGATGGCGCCGTCGGTGCTGGGCATCTTTACCGATATCGTCGGCATCTTCCTCATCGCCATCGCGCCGATCCCGGCAATGCAGCGCTTCGCCCTGTTCTGCGGCTTCTGGGCGATCTGGCTGATTCCCACCGGCGTGATCCTGATCTCGCTGCTGCTGGCCTCGCTGCCGGCGCCGAACAACGTCGATCGCCTGATCGGCAAGGGCGCCACCACCGGCTTCCACCGCGCCTTTGGGGGATTGCTGCGCGGCATCGCCAGGCTGTCCTACGGCAAGGTCGCCAACGTCACCACCGTGGTCGTTGCCGTGATCGCCGTATTTGCCGTCTATACCGCCTTGCAGATCAAGATCGGCAACCCGGTGGAAGGCAGTAACCTGCTGTGGCCGAACTCGGAGTTCAACCAGGCGGTGCGCGAGATCAACAGCCACTTCCCCGGCGTCAATACGCTCGAGGTGGTGCTGGAGGCCAAGGACCAGAACGATCCGCAACGTGTCGCGCGCCAGTCGGACACCGTCATCACCATGCTGCGCCTGCAGGGGTTGATGGAGCAGGGCACGGCACCGCCGCGCGCCACACTGTCCTTCGCCGACTACCTGATGGAAGGCAACCGCCTGTTCGCCGGCGGCAATCCGAAGTGGCTGCCGCTGGATCCGGACAACACCGCCACCAACGCCGCCGCCACCGCGGTGACCATGGGCACCAGTTCCAAATCCTTCTCCCACGTCATCGACTTCGACCAGGAGAATTCCACCGTTTCGTTCTGGTACAAGGACAACAAGCAGGAGACGGTGGATGCGGCGCTGAAAGCGGCCAAGGCCGCGGTCGACGCGGTCGGCATCGACCACGACAAGTTCCGCGTGCGCCTGGGCACCGGTACCATTGCATTGCAGCAGGCGATGAACAACGTGGTGCACGAATACCACTGGACCATCATCGGCTGCCTCAACCTGGTGATCCTGCTCGGTTGCAGCCTGGCCTACCGCTCCTTCGTCGCCGGCTTCATCCTGCTGATCCCGGTAAACCTGGCCAACTTCATCATCCAGGCCTCGATGCACCTGATGCACATCGGCCTGGACATCAACTCGCTGCTGGTGGCGGCGATCGGCGTCGGCGTCGGCATCGACTACGGCATCTACCTGCTGTCGCGTATCTGCGAGGAATACCACGCGCAGGACCACGACTGGGGCCGCACCATCGTCGCCTCGCTGACCACCACCGGCAAGGCGATCATGTTCACCGCCACCATCATGCTCATCGGCATCCTGCCCTGGTACTACCTGTCCGGCCTCAAGTTCATGGCCGACATGGGCCTGCTGCTGGTGCTGACCATGCTGATCAACATGGTGCTGGCACTGGTGGCGCTGCCGCTGCTGGTGTGGCTGGTCAAGCCGAACTTCGTCGCCCGCAAGGATCTGTTCGTGGGCGAGGGCGTCGACCTGTCGCAGTTCACCGCCGGCGACGATTTCGACGGTACCCCGGCGGGGGCCAAGTGAGCCCCGCGGTCATTACAACGATGCCTTTCCAAGACATGCACGACGTCTGCGCGGTGCCCTCGCGGGCCCTGCCGGCGCTTGTGCCCTGACGTGCCCAGAGGAGAAGAGTGATGCGCATACGCAAATACGATGTGGACTACGGTCGCCGGTCTTTATTGCAGAAGGCTGCATTGGGCGCAGGCGCGGGCGTACTGGCGCCGTTGTGGCCGATGATCGCCAGCGGCGACATGAGCAAAGCCTATCCGGATGAGTTGACCTCGGTGGACATGTACACCAAGGGCAAGATCAAGACCGGCG
>JAQGNS010000422.1 GCA_028291705.1 Nevskia sp. | reverse complement strand
CGGCCGTCCTTGGCCAGGCGCACGGTCACCTCGCCCTGCGAGTCGGTGCCGGTGGTGATGGCGTTGACCGAGTACAGCAGCAGCTTGGAGCCGCTGCCGATCAGTTTCTCGATGGCGGCGAAGACGGCGTCGACCGGGCCGTCGCCCTGCGCCTGCACCTCGTGGATCTCGCCTTCCAGGCTGAGTGCCACCTTGGCGATCGGGCGGGTGCCGGTCTTGGAGGTGGTCTCCATCCATTCCAGCTGGACGCGGTCTTCGGAGCGCGCGGCGTCGGCCTGGGTCACCAGCATCTGCAGGTCTTCGTCGAAGATCTCGTGCTTCTTGTCGGCCAGGTCCTTGAAGCGGGCGAAGGCTTCGGCCAGTTCGCCCTCGGAGCGGAACTTGTAGCCCAGCTCCTCCAGGCGCGCGCGGAAGGCGGCGCGTCCGGACAGTTTGCCCAGGGTCAGCTTGTTGGCGGCCCAGCCGACGTCCTCGGCGCGCATGATCTCGTAGGTTTCGCGGTGCTTGAGCACGCCGTCCTGGTGGATGCCGGATTCGTGGGCGAAGGCGTTGGCGCCGACGATGGCCTTGTTCGGCTGCACCGGGTAGCCGGTGATGGTGGAGACCAGGCGCGAGCAGGGCACGATCTGGGTGGCGTCAATGCGGGTCTCGACGTCGAACACGTCGGCGCGGGTCTTCACCGCCATCACGATCTCTTCCAGCGAGGCGTTGCCGGCGCGCTCGCCCAGGCCGTTGATGGTGCACTCGACTTGCAATGCGCCCGCCTGCACCGCGGCGAGGGAGTTGGCGACGGCCAGGCCCAAGTCGTTGTGGCAATGGGTGGACCAAATGACCTTGTCGGCATTCGGCACGCGCTCGATCAACTGGCGCATGCGCTCGCCCCACAGGCCGGGGATGGAGTAGCCGACGGTGTCCGGCACGTTGATGGTGGTGGCGCCGGCCTTGATCGCGGCCTCGAAGATGCGGCACAGGAAGTCCATGTCGGAACGCACCGCGTCCTCGGCGGAGAACTCGACGTCGTCGGTGTACTGGCGCGCCAGCTTGACCGCGCCGATGGCGCTTTCCAGCACCTGCTCCGGTTCCATGCGCAGCTTCATCTGCATGTGGATGGGGCTGGTGGCGATGAAGGTGTGGATGCGCTTGCGGCGCGCCAGCTTGAGGGCCTCGCCGGCCTTGGTGACGTCGCCGGCATTGGCACGGGCCAGCGAGCACACGGTGGTGTCGGTAAGTTCGCGGGCGATGGTCTGGATCGCGGCGAAATCGCCGGGGCTGGCTGCGGCGAAGCCGGCTTCGATGACATCCACCCGCAGGCGCTGCAGCGCCAGGGCGATGCGCAGCTTCTCTTCCTGCGTCATGGCGGCGCCGGGCGACTGCTCACCGTCGCGCAAGGTGGTGTCGAAAATGATCAGCTGTTTCTTGCTCATGGAATTCGATCTCTAGAACTAAAACCAGGTTTTTGATTCCGCCGGCACAGCCGGCGTTCAGCAGTCCGGTCAGGGATGACCGGTGCTTGTATCAGGGATGTACACGGTATTCTTGACCCCCGTGCGGGTGGAGTTCTTGTCTGCCCTACGGCAGAAGTCGAAGCGCAAGCAGCAGCAGGCAGCCCGAGAGGGCTGCGCTGGAGGAACCGAAATGGCTGCTGTTGGACGGCATGATTGACAAACTATAGCGGATGTCCCTACCCCTGCCAAATCAATTTTTGCATCCCTGCCATCAACCCTATCTATGGGTGATCAGATGACGGCGGGCGGCGGCGGCAGGCGTTTGCCGCGCAGGCGGCGCAGCAGGGCCACGAGGGGGCCGGAGACGGCGTAGGCGAAGAAGATCAGGAACAGGATGCCGGGCGGGTCGATCGAGACCAGGGCCAGGGCGCCGATGATGGCGGCGAACGGCAGGAAGCGCATGCGCTTGGACAGGTTGAGCTTCTTGAAGCTGTTGTAGCGCACCGAGCTGACCATCAGCAGGGCCACGCCGAGGGTGATGATGGAGGCCGGCACGATGACGATGGCCTCGTCGCCGCCGAAGCCGAGTTCACGTGCCTTCCACACGAAGAAGATCACCACGGCGGCGGCGGCCGGGCTGGGCAGGCCGAAGAAATCCTTGCTGCTGCCGGTGATGGCGGTGAGCACGTTGAAGCGGGCCAGGCGCAGGGCGGCGCAGGCAGCGTAGGTCAGCGCCAGCACGCCGCCGAGTTTGCCGTGCAGGTAGCGGTAGTCGGAGAGGAAATGCAGGCTGTAGGCGTAGACCACGATGCTGGTGGCGATGCCGAAGGCGGCCATGTCGCAGAGCGAATCGTATTCCTTGCCGAAGTCGGTGGCAGTGTTGGTCATGCGCGCGATGCGGCCGTCGAGCAGGTCCGCGATCATGGCGAAGAGGATGCCCTTGGCGGCGTCCTCGAAGTTCCCGCCCATGGCGGAAACGATGGCGTAGAAGGCACCGAACAGGGTGCCGGTGGTGAACAGGTTCGGCAGCAGGTAGATGCCTTTGCGTCTTTTGCGGGGAAGCTTGGCTTCGTCCATTGCGCACTGATCCTGGCGGTGGGGCCGCCGTGTTACGAGTTACACAGTTCTAAAAAAATTGGGGTGCCCGGTCAGGGGCACCCCAGCATCAACAACGTGACTCGCCATGCCGGCGGACTACGCCGGCATGGTCGCAATCCGTCTTAATTCTTCGCCTTGTCCACCAGCTTGTTCTTGGAAATCCAGGGCATCATCGAACGCAGCTTGGAACCGACCTTCTCGATCTGGTGCTCGGCGCCGATGCGGCGCTGGGCCTTCAGTGTCGGCTGGCCGGCCTGGTTTTCCAGCACGAATTCGCGCGCGAACTGGCCGGTCTGGATCTCGGTGAGGATGCGCTTCATCTCGATCTTGGTCTGCTCGGTGACGATGCGCGGACCGCGCGTGTAGTCGCCGTACTCGGCCGTATTGGAGATGGAGTAGCGCATCGTCGCCATGCCGCCTTCGTACATCAGGTCGACGATCAGCTTGAGCTCGTGCAGGCACTCGAAGTAGGCCATTTCCGGCGCGTAGCCGGCTTCGACCAGGGTCTCGAACCCGGCCTGCACCAGCGCGGTGGCGCCGCCGCAGAGCACGGCCTGTTCGCCGAAGAGATCGGTTTCGGTCTCTTCCTTGAAGCTGGTCTCGATGATGCCGGCGCGGCCGCCGCCGTTGGCGGACGCGTAGGACAGGGCGATCTGCTTGGCCTGGCCGGAAGGATCCTGATGGACGCAGATCAGGCTAGGGACGCCACCGCCCTGGGTGTAGGTGCTGCGCACCAGGTGGCCGGGGCCCTTCGGCGCGACCATGATGACGTCGAGGTCGGGGCGCGGCTCGATCAGCTGGAAGTGGATGTTGAAGCCGTGGGCGAAGGCCAGAGCGCCGCCCTGCTTGAGGTTGGCGGCGACGCTGTCTTCGTAGATCTTGCGCTGGTCCTGGTCGGGAGCGAGGATCATCACCAAGTCGGCGCCCTTCACCGCTTCGGCGACTTCCTTGACCTTGAGTCCGGCGCCCTCGGCCTTGGCCCAGGACTTGGAGCCCTTGCGCAGACCGACGGTGACATCGACTCCACTGTCCTTGAGGTTTTGCGCATGGGCGTGGCCCTGCGAACCGTAACCGAGGATGACGACCTTCTTCGACTGGATGATCGAAAGGTCGGCGTCCTTGTCGTAATAGACGTTGATGCTCACTGCGGATTACCTCTGATGGGACGGGAGAAAAGAATTATGCGAACCGATGGCCTCAGGCCGGCGGCGCCAGTACGTTGGCGCCGGACTCCAGTGCCGCGGTGCCGCTGCGCACCAGCTCAAGCACGCGCGCGATACCGGACAGTTCGGCGAGGAAGCTGTTGACCTCGACGCCGGTGCCGGTGAGCTGCACGGTGCGGGTGGTTTCGGTTTCGTCGAGGATCAGGGCGCGGTGACGGCGCACGCACTCGACGATCCTGCGGCCGCCGGCCGCGTCGACTTCGACCTTGAGGATCAGCAGCTCGCACTCGATGTGCTCGCGGCTGGTGAGGTCGGCGATCTCGACGATGTCGATCAGCTTGCGCGACTGCTTGATGATCTGTTCGATCACCGCATCGCTGCCGGTGGTGACCAGGGTCAGGCGCGAAACCGTGGCGTCGTGCGTCGGCGCAACGGTGAGGGACTCGATGTTGTAGCCGCGGGCGGAAAACATGCCGGCCACTCGGGCAAGTGCCCCGGCCTCGTTCTGGAGCAGGATCGAAATAATGTGGCGCATAATTTCGAGAACATAAACCGCCGGACGACCCCAGGGCAAGTGCCGGGACTGGCCCGGCACCCGCTAAGGCCCCGTCGTTATTGGCTTTCCGCGATTTGCGGCGCCGCGGCTCAGGCGGCCGGGGCGGCGCTCCCCGCGCCACGGCCGGCAAGCAGCGCCAAGCCTTCGGAGAGCAGATCGGAGTGGTTGTCCGGCACGCTGCCGTTCGGCGTCATCTGGTTGACCAGCTGCGGCAGCAGCTGCGCCAGGCCGCCGCTGACCTGGGCGTGATCCAGGCCCAATTGGCTGGCGATGCCGGCAATGGCGCCGCTGCCCAGCACCTGGTGCAGCTGGTCCGCGGTGATCGGCAGGTTGGCGTTGTTGGAAACCCAGGACTCGGCATGCTGGCCGAGGCCGGATTGCTGGAACTTGGCCAGCAGGCCCGGCAGGCCGCCGTTCTGCTGGATCAGGGTCATGGCCGCCTGCAGCAGCGGACTCTGGCCCTGTTGCTGCTGTGCGCCGCCGAGTGCGCCGGACAGGACGCTGCCGGCAAGTTGATCGAGTAAGCCCATCGTCGTCTCCTCCCTGGAAAATTGTCACTTGAGCTTACACCTTCGAGGTGACAAAGCGATGGCCGGCTCGCGCCCAGACCGCCGCCAGGTCGCGGCCTGGGCGGGGCCGGGTCACTTTTGGGACAGCTCCGGCCACTGCGGAACAGGGCTGATCGTGCTATAAGATCGCCCCGAATTTGCAGGGTTTTTCCACCGGAAGCCGCCGTGAACGCACAGCCGAAAAGCAGCCCCCACCCTCTCGCCGGAACCATCATGACCGGGGCCGATATCATCGTCCAGGTCCTGGCCGATGAGGGCGTGGATGTCGTTTTCGGCTATAGCGGCGGCGCCATCCTGCCGACCTACGACGCGATCTTCCGCTTCAACCACGAGAAGAAGGCCGGCGACGCGGACCCGATGCCGCTGATCGTGCCCGCCAACGAGCAGGGCGCGGGCTTCATGGCTTCGGGCTACGCCCGCGCCAGCGGCAAGGTCGGCGTGGCGCTGGTCACTTCCGGCCCGGGCGCCACCAATATGGTGACGCCGGTGCGCGACTGCATGGCGGACTCGATTCCGATCGTGGCGATCTGCGGCCAGGTGCCGACCGCGGCCATCGGCTCGGACGCGTTCCAGGAAGCGCCGATCTCCAACATCATGGGTGCCTGCTCCAAGCACGTGTTCCTGGTCACCGACGCCACCCGCCTCGAAGCGACCATCCGCACCGCCTTCGAGATCGCCCGTACCGGCCGTCCCGGCCCGGTGGTGATCGACGTGCCGAAGGACGTGCAGAACTGGAGCGGTCCGTTCCAGGGCGCCGGCCTGCTGCCGGTGCCCGGCTATCGTGCGCGGCTGCGCGCGGTCGAAGAGAACCTGTTGGACGACGCGGCCTGCGCCGCCTTCCTCGACAAGCTGCGCCAAGCCAAGCGGCCGCTGATCTATGCCGGCGGCGGCGTGATCCTGGCCGAGGCCGCTACCGCGCTGCGCGCCTTCGCCCATGCCTTCGGCATCCCGGTGACGGCGACGCTGATGGGCCTGGGCAGCTACGACACCACCGAGCCGCTGTCGCTGCACATGCTGGGCATGCACGGTACGGCTTACGCCAATTACGCCACCGACGACTGCGACTTCCTCATCGCCGTGGGCAGCCGCTTCGACGACCGCGTCGCCGGCGTGCCGTCGAAGTTCGCGCGCGGCGCCAAGTTCATCGCCCATCTCGACGTCGACTCGGCCGAGATCAACAAGGTCAAGCGGGTGCACTGGCACCACCTGGGCAATCTCAACCTGGCGCTGGACAAGCTGCGCGGCTACCTCCAGGCGCAGAAGTTCGCGCCGGATTACGCCGAATGGCACCAGCACATCGCCGGGTTGAAGAAAACCTATGCAATGAACTTCGACCGCAAGTCGCCGCTGATCCAGCCGTACGCGGTGATCGAGGAACTGAACAAGCTGACCAAGGGCGAGGCCATCATCAGCACCGGCGTCGGCCAGCACCAGATGTGGGCGGCGCAGTACTTCGACTTCCGCGATCCGCGGCTGTGGCTCACCTCGGGCTCGATGGGCACCATGGGCTTCGGCCTGCCCGCAGCCATCGGCGCGCAGTTCGCGCGGCGCGACAAGATCGTGATCGACATCGATGGCGACGCCAGCATCCGCATGAACCTGGGCGAACTGGAAACCGTCACCACCTACGGCCTGCCGATCAAGGTGGTGGTGCTGAACAACTTCGGCGACGGCATGGTGCGGCAGTGGCAGAAGCTGTTCTTCAAGGGACGCTTCTCCGCCAGCGACAAGAGCCTGCACAAGAAGGACTTCGTCAAGGCGGCGCAGGCCGACGGCTTCCCCTGGGCCAAGCGGCTCGACCGCAATGAAGACCTGGCGCAGGTCGTGGCCGAATTCATCGCCTTCGACGGTCCGGCCTTCCTTGAAGTGATCATCGATCCGGATGCGGGCGTGTACCCGATGGTCGGCCCCGGCGTGAGCTATGCCGACATGATCACCGGCGACTGGATTCCCTCGCGCGAACCGCCGGGGGCAATCGAGATCGACAAGTCGGAGATGTTCTGAGGGCGTCGGTTTCCTTGCCGCCAGCGGATAACAAAAAGGGGAGCCATCGGCTCCCCTTTTTCGTTACCGCCCGCCCCTACTCTGCTTTCACCGGCACACGCGGCAGCGGTTCCGGCATTTCAGCGAGGTAGTAAGCCAGCACAGCCATCGTCGCCACCTGGCGGCGCAGATTCTCGGGCTTGACCTTGTCCAGGGTGTCCGCGGCGGTGTGGTGGTAGTAGAAATACTCGCGGGTATCGACCATCGGGGCGAAGCCGGGGACACCGGCATCCTGCAGGGGGCTGATGTCCGCGCCGACTTCGCCGTCGCGGCGTTCGAGGGCGGTGGCGCCGATCGGCTGTAGCGCCTTGGTGACGGGGCTCAGCTTGGCCAGCGAATCCAGGGTGACGCTGGCGATGACGCCCAGGGGCTTGCCGGCGCCGGAGTCGCTTTCGATGACGGCGGTCTGCTGCGCCAGCTTGTCCTTGGCGGCGGCGAAGTAGGCCTTGCTGCCGCCGGAACCGTTCTCTTCGTTCATCCAGCCGACCACGCGGATGGTGCGGTGCGCCTGCAGGCCCAGGGACTTCAGCACCTGCACCGCGCCCATCGCGGCGGTGATGCCGGCGCCGTCGTCGATGGCGCCCTGCGCCAGATCCCAGCTGTCGAGATGACCCGATACCACCACCACTTCATCCGGCTTGTCGCTGCCCGGCAGGTCGGCGAGGACGTTGTGGCTGTCGGCATCCGGCAGGGTCTGCGGCGTCAGGGTCAGGTGCAGGCTTACCGGTCCCTGCGCGGCGAGACGGGCAACCCACATGGCATCTTCCGCGGTCAGTGCGGCGGTGGGAATCTTCGGCGCGTCGTCTTCGTACTTCATCACGCCGGTATGCGGCAACCGGAAATCGGCGCCGCCGACCGAGCGGATCAGCGAGGCCACGGCCCCTACCCGCGCCGCGGCGCTGGCGCCCTGGACGCGATAAGCGACGGCCTGGCCGTAGGCGCTCATGGCGTGGCCGTTGTCGGCAAGGTCCTGGTCGAAGGCATTGTCGAACAGCACGATGCGGCCCTTGGCTTCGGCCGCGTGCGCCTTCAGGTCGTCGAAGCTGTGCACCACCAGCACCGGCGCGGTGAGCCCTTTCTTCGGCGTGGCAACCGAGCCGCCGAGGGTGGTCAGGTGCAGGTGCTGGGTCAGGCCGGCAGGATGGCCGGGGTAGTCGACCAGCTCGGCCTGCTCCTCACCGCGCACCCAGTGCGGCACCTTGGCCGGCTGCAGCGTGACGGTGAGGCCTGCAGCCTGGAGGGCCGCGGCCACCTGGACCACGGCAGCCTCGGCACCTGGCGAGCCGCTGAGGCGCGGGCCGATCTTGTCGGTGAGATCGCTCAGGCGCTGCCAGGCCCAGTCGCTGGACAGGGCGGCATCGCGGATTTTCGCCAGCACCGCGGGATCGACGGCGGGCTGCTCCGCATCCGCCGACCAGGTCGGCGCGGTGGAGAGGGCTGCAAGCAGGAGGACGGCACAACGGCTGACGCGCGCAACAATCATCGCAAGCCTCGGGAATTCGGGAATGCGGCGAGTTTTGCGGAAGCGGCCGGCCTTGTAAAGCTACAGTTGCGCATCCCTGCGGTGCGCTTTACGCATGCAACTGTTACGGCAGCTAGTAAGATAATCGCTCACGATCAAAGTACCCGGCCGCGGCACGCGGCCGGGATAAACAGTCCGTGCCATGGATGGCACGGAATAAGGACAGGACGTCACACGAAGGAGACATTCTGTGAGCAACCAGACCAACAAACTGTTCCGACTCGCCGCCCGCCCCGTGGGCTTGGCCAAACGCACTGACTTCAGCTACGAGGAAGTACCGGTGACGCAGCCGAACGACGGCGAGTTGCTGGTGAAGATCCAGTACATCTCGCTCGACCCTGCCATGCGCGGCTGGATGAATGCCGGCAAGTCCTACATCCCCCCGGTGGAGATCGGCGACATCATGCGCGCCGGCACGGTGGGCGAAGTCGTGGCCTCACGCCATCCGCAGTTCCAGGTCGGCGATTTCGTCTCCGGCAACCAGGGCGTGCAGTCCTATGCCATTTCCAACGGCAAGGGCCTGGTCAAGGTCGATCCGAAATTCGCGCCGCTGCCGAAGTACCTCAACGCCCTGGGCATGCCGGGCATCACCGCCTACTTTGGCCTGCTTGAAGTGGGCCTGCCCAAGGCCGGCGAGACCGTGGTGATTTCGGCGGCCAGCGGCGCGGTGGGCCAGGTGGCCGGCCAGATCGCCAAGATCAAGGGCTGCCGGGCGATCGGCATTGCCGGTGGCGCGGAAAAATGCGACTACGCGGTGAAGGAACTGGGTTACGACGCCTGCATCGACTACAAGCGCGGACCGATCTTCCCCGGCCTGGCGCAAAATTGCCCGGAAGGCGTCGACATCTACTTCGACAACGTCGGCGGCGACATCCTCGACGCGGTACTGGCCCGTCTGCGCATGAAGGCACGCGTCATCATCTGCGGCGCCATCTCGCAGTACAACAACACCACGCCGATCGTGGGGCCGAAGAATTACATGTCGCTGCTGGTCAACCGCGCGCGCATGGAAGGCATGGTGGTGTTCGACTGGGCGCCGCGATACGGAGAGGCGGTGCGCCAGCTGAGCCAGTGGATGGCGGAAGGCAAGTTGAAGTCGCGCGAGGACATCGTCGAGGGCATCGAGACGTTTCCGGAGACACTGCTCAAGCTGTTCAGCGGCGAGAATTTCGGCAAGCTGGTGTTGAAGGTCTAGCCGGGCTTCCCATCCTGGGCGCGGCAGAGGGCCGGATCCTTCGCTGCGCTCAGGATGACAATTTGAGGGTGTGACGCTTTTTGGGATGAATTAATTTCACCCGAGACAGCTTCCGAATTCGTTTGTGGCAATCCCTTTCAGGGCATAGCCTGCACGCACCATACGCAACCGTACGGCGTGCCATGACCGCAACCGAATTGCTGGCTTCACCCGATTACGAACTGCTCTGCGCCGGCCTGGAAGCTGGGGACAGTCTGCATTGCCAGCGGCGCGAGTTGCGCATTCCCGCCCCGGACGGCCTGGCCCTGGCCGCCACGGCATACGAACCCCTGCACCAGGCGCCCAGGATGGCGGTGGTGATCAACAGCGCCACCGGGGTACCGCGGGGTTATTACCGCTACTTCGCCGAATACCTGGCATCCCAGGGCTGCGCCGTGCTGAGCTACGACTACCGCGGTGTCGGCGGCAGCCGCGACGGCGGGCGTGGGGCGCGCATGTTGCACTGGGGCGAACGCGACATCCCCGGCGCGCTGGACTGGATGTACCGCTACCACCCGCGCCTGCCGCTGGTTGCCATCGGCCACTCCGGCGGCGGCTGGCTGTTCGGGCTGGCGGAGAACAACCGCTCGGCCGACGCCCTGCTCGCGGTGGGCTCGCAATACGCTTACTGGCGCCACTGGCCGACGCTGCGCGGACGGCTTTTCATGTGGAGCAGCATGAACCTGCTGATTCCCGGCGTGACCCGCGCGCTCGGCCACCTGCCCGGCGCCGTGTTCGGCGGCGACAGCCTGCCGCCCGGTGTGGCGCTGGACTGGGCGCGCTGGTCGAGCCATCCGCGCTTCCTGGTCGACGATGCCGGCACGCCGCTGCGCGAACACTTCGGCAATTACCGCAACCCGGTGCGCCTGCTGGCGATCGAGGACGACGACTATGCGCCGGTACAGGCGGTGCGCGCGTTGGCACCGCTGTATGGATTGCACGGCGCCAATGCCGAAGTGCTGGTGGTGCGGCCACGCGATCACGGCCTGCGGCATCTCGGACACTTCGGCTTCTTCAGGAAGACGGCGCCGCGCATCCTGTGGGACGAGGCCTTGTCCTGGCTGCGCAAACAGGTCGCACGGTAATCACCCATGTCGCGGCGAACAAGCCCGATTGTCCTCCCCGCCCCGGCCTCAGCCGATATGATGTTGCGGCTGCTGCGTGTACGTGCCGGTTAGAGCCATTACCTGGAGGATACGATGGAATTCGAGACGATCCGCTACGCCGTATCCGAGCGCATCGCGCGTCTGACCTTGAACCGCCCGGAGCGCTTCAACGCCATCAACCCGACCCTATCCGCCGAACTGGAAGCCGCGGTGGCCCAGGCCAACCGTGACGATGCGGTGCATGTGATCGTGCTCGAAGGCGCCGGCCAGGGTTTCTGCGCCGGTTTCGACCTGAAGGATTTCGCGGAAGGGCAATCGCCGTGGAACCAGGACATGCCCTGGGACCCGCTGATCGACTACCGCATGATGAAACAGTTCTCGGAGCGCTTCCAGAGCCTGTGGCGCTCGCACAAGCCGACCATCGCCAAGGTGCATGGCCATGCCATCGCCGGCGGCAGCGAGCTGGCCCTGTCCTGCGATCTGACCATCATGGCCGAGGACGCGAAGATCGGTTATCCGCCAGCGCGCGTCTGGGGCTGCCCGGTCACCGGCATGTGGGTCTACCGCCTCGGCGTGGAGAAGGCCAAGCGCATGCTGCTCACCGGCGACGTCATCAATGGCCGCGAAGCGAAGGAGATGGGCCTGGTGCTCGACGCGGTGCCGGCGGCGCAACTCGAAGCGCGCGTGCTGCAACTGGCGCAGCGCATGAGCGGCGTGCCGAAGAACCAGCTGATGATGCAGAAGATGATGATCAACCTGGCTTACGAGAACATGGGCCTGGCGTCCACGCAGGCCATGGCGACGCTGTTCGACGGCATCACGCGCCACTCGCCCGAGGGCGTGACCTTCCGCGAGCATGCGGCCAAGGCCGGCTTCCACGAAGCCGTGCGCCTGCGCGACTCCGGCGAGCTGATTCCCGGCAGCAAGCCGACGCCGCCCGGGCTTTGATTTATCCCTATTCAGTAACCACTCACCGAACCATTCATTCGAAAACGGAGCAGAACGATGTCCGAATTGATCCAGAGCCATTTGCATGAACGCGTGCTGACCCTGCGCCTGAACCGCGCCGACAAGAAGAACGCGCTGACCCAGGCCATGTACACCGACCTGGCCGAGGCCCTCAAGGGCGCGGCGGAGAATCCCGAGGTGCGCGTGCTGGTGTTCGCCGGCGTGCCGGACGCCTTCACCGCCGGCAACGACCTGCAGGACTTCCTCAAACACCCGCCTACCGGCGAGGATGCGCCGGTGGCCCGCTTCATGCGCGCCCTGGCCAGCTTCCCCAAGCCGGTCATCGCCGCCGTCAACGGCATCGCCATCGGCATCGGCGTCACCCTGATGCTGCACAGCGACCTGGTTTACGCCGGCAAGGGCGCGCGCCTGCAGATGCCCTTCACCAACATCGGCATCTGCCCGGAATTCGCCTCCAGCTACCTGCTGCCGCGCCTGATGGGCAATGCCCGCGC
>JAQGNS010000405.1 GCA_028291705.1 Nevskia sp. | reverse complement strand
TGCAGCACGGTGGCGCTGATGCCGGCCACGTCCCAGTTGATCACGGTGCCGGTGATGAAGCTCTGGTTGGGGACGATGGCCAGGCTGCCCTGCGCGGTGAGCAGGGTGGTGGCGCGCATGCCGATCTCGACGACATCGCCCTCAGTCCCCGCCGCCACGACGTGATCGCCGATCTTCACCGGCCGCTCGAACATGACGATCAGGCCGCTGATGAAGTTGCTGAAGATGTTCTGCAGGCCGAAACCAATACCCACGCCCATGGCGCCGGCCAGGACGGTGAACGAGGACAGCTTGACGCCGGCCCCATCCAGGATCAGGACGATGCCGATACCAAGGACCATATATTGCGTCAGCGAGGAGATCGTCTCGCGAGTGCTGAGGTCGAGATGCCCGCGCGCCAGGATCTTGCGCAGCAGCCAGCGGCGCAACCAGCGCGACAGCGTAATCAGCACCAGCAGCGAGACCAGCAAGGTGAGCAGCGAGCCCACGGTCAGGGTGGCGCCGCCGAAGTTGAACAGGTGCAGCTTCAGCAGATCATTCAGATAGCTGAGGAAATCGGCCATGGTTCGATGGTCCTGAGTTGAAGTGATCCAATCCCGGGTGAATCCCTCGACATTCGACGGCTTGCCAGCGTGAAAGGTTCGGTGACGTCGCGCATTCGCAGCCGGTTCGCTGGAGTCTTTGGCGCAGCGGGGGGAACTTCCGGCCCAGTACGCCCACTAAAAATTACCTGCCGGTGTGGTTACCACGCACCGGCTTGGAATCAAGGAGGCGTCACGACATGGAAAGGTCCCGCATTCAGGAAAGTGATGATGGGCAGGCGCTGGTGCACCTGCGCAGGATGGTCGATAAAGCCAAAGTGGCAATGCTCACCACGGTGAGTGACGAGGGCCGCTTGCGCAGCCGTCCGCTGCATACCGAGCGCATGGATGAGGATGGCGCGCTGTGGTTCATCGTCAACGCGGCGGCGCCCAAAGTCGATGAAACCCAGGATCACGAGGGCGAAGTCGGTGTTTCCTACGTCGATCTGGAAAACCAGAATTTCGTGTCCCTTACCGGCACCGCGCACCTCGTGCACGACGCGGCGAAGAAAGCCGCCCTGTGGGGACGGATCAGCGAAGCCTGGTTTCCGCACGGCAGGGAAGATTCATCCGTTGCCCTGCTCAAGGTCGTGCCTGAACGCGGCGAGTACTGGGACGGGCCGGCCGGCAAGGCGGGGCAATTGCTCGCGTTCGTGAAGGCGGCGGTCGCCGGCGACGTCAGCGGTTTCGGCACGCAGCGCAAGTTCAAGGTGTCATAGCCGCGGCATCAGGAGTAGGTTCCATGGGAGCACGGTCCATGTCGGGAAAAAAGCAGCAGGCCGGGGTGCGGCAGGAACAGATTCGCGGGTGGAATCTGAGCGACGCCCTGATCCTGGAAGTCGTGCAGGCCGATGTCGCGCCGTTGTTCATGCTCAGGATGCTGGAGTCCTGGATGCACTGCGCGACGCTGGAGATGGCGCTGGTGGCGATCTGGGAGGAGCAGCGGTTCAAGGCCGCATTGCCGCCGCAATGGAGTGAACCGGCGCCCGAGGTGATGAAGGAATGGCGCCGGCACGAGAAGAAGTTGCGTAGCCTTCCGGCGGGCCAGTGGTGGCCACAGCCGCCGGTGGGCAATCCTGCTCGCGCCGCGGCGTGATTGCCCGGTAGACGCAGGCCGGTGCGAAACGCGCTGCCACGGGTGATTCCCGGCTGATGTCTACTGCGTGGTGCGCACCGGTATGTCGGCCACGGCCAGACGGTGCCCCGACACCTGACTGCCCGCGTCGGCGCGCAGGCGGGCGAAAGCCGGCCAGGATGCCAGGGTCAGCAAGCCCACGGTGTAGAAGGCCGCCGAAAAATCCGGCGTCGACAACTGGGTGGCGTGGCGCAGAGCCAGGCTGGCATTCAACACCTGGGAGCCGACGCCGACACCGATGCTGAGGGCCAGCTGCTGGGCGGTTCCGGAAAAGCTGGTGGCCTGGCTCATGTCCGCTTCGGATACATCGGCGAAGGCCAGGGCGTTGATGCAGGTGAATTCCAGCGAGCGGAAGAAACCGGTGACGAGCAGGAAGCCGACGATCAGCCAGCTCGAGGTTTCCGGGCGCATGGTGCCGCAGATGACCAGGGCGCCACCGCAGATGAAGGTGTTGCCCAGCAGCAGGCGGCGGAAGCCGAAACGGCGGACGATGCGCTGCGCCAGGGTCTTCATCAGCAGCGCACCGGCGGCGCTGGCGAAGGTGATGCTGCCGGAGGCCAGCGCCGACAGGCCGAAGCCGAGCTGCAGCATCATCGGCATCAGCAGGGAGAAGCTGCCCACGCCGATGCGGAACAGCGAGCCGCCGGTGACGGAGGCGCGGAAGGTGGGCAGCGACAGCAGCGAGAGGCGCAGTACCGGTGCATCGTCGGTGCGCGCATGCCGGACGTAGAGCGCCAGGGCGATGATCCCGGCCAGTACGGCGACCGGGGGAACTTCGGGCGGCAGGACGTGCTTGCCCAGGTTCTCGAAGCCGAAGACCAGGCCGGCCACGCCGCCGCCGAGCAGCATCCAGCCCGCCAGGTCGAACGGGCGCTGCTGGCTGCCGGGGAGTTCCGCGATGAAGCGGCTCACCAGGTAGTAGCCGAGAATGCCGATGGGCACGTTGATCAGGAAGATCCAGCGCCAGGAGGCGTAGGTGACGATCAGGCCGCCCAGCGGCGGACCCACGATGGGCGCGATCAAGGCGGGGATGGTCAGCCAGGACATGGCCTGCACCAGCTCGCTCTTCGGCACCTGGCGCACCAGCACCAGTCGCCCCACCGGCACCATCATGGCGCCGCCGAGGCCCTGGAGGATGCGCGAGAAGATGAGCTCGCCGATGTTCATCGAGGCGGAGCAGGCCACCGAGCCGATGACGAAGACGATGATGGCGTTGCGGAAGACGCGGCGTGCGCCGTAGCGATCGGCCATCCAGCCGCTGACCGGGATGAAGATGCTGAGGCTGAGCAGGTAGGACGAGATGGCCAGGCTCAGGTGCAGTGGATCCTCGTGCAGGGATTTGGCGATGCCGGGTAGGGCGGTGGCGATGACCGTGGAGTCGAGGTTCTCCATGAACAGTGCGCAGGCCACGATCAGGGGAACGAGACGGAGCAGTTTCCCTGATGTGGCGAAACCGGAATTATCGGATCCCGGGTTCATTGCCCCGGCGCTGGCGTTACCGGCGCTTCGGTGGATACCGGAGGCGATTCAGGCGCTCCGGGGATCTCGGTGATGGTGAACTTGCCGAAATCGATGCCGGCATCCCAGCCGCGTCCGGTGCCCTTGAGCGCGAGCGAGACCTCGCCCTTGGTCAGCGCCGAGACCGAGCCGCCGGACTGCGCCGCCGTGCTGTGCGCCGAGCCGGTGGCGTAGTCGCCGAGGATTTCGCGGATGTTGCTCACGCCGGTGAATTCACCGTAGCCGTTGTCGATGCTCGACTTGCCCAGGGTCAGGCCGCCGCCCTTGGAGGACAGCGCCACTTTCATCGAGGTGCCGTTGCCGCAGGTGACGGTGCCCTGGCCGGAGGAGGTCTTGTAGAAAGCCGACCAGCCCTTCATGGTGAATTGCATGGTGCATTTCAACCCGCCGTTGAATTGCGCGTGCGCGCCGGCGGATAGCAGTACGCCCGCTGCGAACAGCGTCAGGGCGCCGATCCTGGCTGGCATTTTGTTCATGGTGACTCTCTCCTGCGGAGTGAAATGAGTTTTTCCTGCGGCGCCATGGTTTGGGCTTCGTTTCAGGCCGCGACGGAAAGCCCCTATGCGACCCGCGTATTCTGCCCAAGTTCCGGCCGCGCCGGGTGCGGGGCAGCCGGCGCCTGTGTTTTTTTCGACTGCCATCCGGTTACGGAGGTTCAGGACCGCAGGGCACCGGCGGTCGATCCCGCATGTCTCGGGTGGATCAATCGCTTTTTTTGACGTTTTCGAACGTGGGGCTGAATGCTTTCACGGTCGCGTTCTTCACCAGGTTGCCGATGGTGCTGAAGACATCCACGCCGGGGCTGTCGAGACGGCCTTCAATGGGGATCACGGTGGCGAGCTGGTCCTTGCGCTGATTCTGGAAGATCAGGTTGACCACGCTGCCGACCGCATCCACCAGGAAGTGCAGGGGGTCTTTTTCCTGCTCGGTGATCTGCTTCCATTGCAGCAATTGCAGGTCATGGAACAGCGGCTTGATGTAGCCCTTGACGCCGCCGTCCTTGGCATTGAGTTCCGTCACCACGTCGAGTGTCCCGCTCTTGGGGTCGACCAGGGTGTAGGCGCGCAGGAAGTCGCGCATGCGATCCACCTGGAGCTGGGTCAGGCGGGCCTTGAGGTTGAAGTCCGGTTTTTCGGCGAAGGGATCGATCTGCAGATCCAGCCGCACCTGTGCCTGGCCGACGGCGAGAGCGTCCAGTTGCAGGGTTGCCGCCCGCCGCTTCTGCTGGTCTTCCTGGTTGGTCAGATTGGTGATGACCGCGTTGACCTGGTTCAGGTAAACGTCGACCTTGGGATCGCTGTAGAAGTCGTAGTAGTGCACCTGGCCGTCGATGGTCTCGAAACGGTCGATGCGGAACGGCGTCAGCTTCTTGAGGATGTCCGCCCAGTTGGTGCCCTTGCCGGTTTGCGCCGCATTGCCGGCGTGGCCCGCCGCGAAGCTGAGTTTCGG
>JAQGNS010000404.1 GCA_028291705.1 Nevskia sp. | reverse complement strand
ATTGCAGGGCCGCCGGGATCTTGTTGTCCAGCGCTTCGATCGCCTTCCAGTACTGGTCGCCGCCATAGATCTGGTGCGCGGTGGCGTAGGCCTTGAGTACCTCGGCGCGCATCAGGCCATGGTCCTCCGCCCAGAGCTGGGCGAAGCCCGCACCCATGCGGTTGACCAGGGCATTGCACAGGATGGTGGCGACAATCTCGCGCCGCAACCGATGCTGCTCCAGCTGCGGCCGGTAGCGCGCGGTCAGCGACTCCGGGAAGTAAGCCAGCAGGTCGCGGCTGAAGAAAGGATCGTCCGGCACCTCGGATTTCAGCGCGGCGTCGTACAGCGAGATCTTGCTGTAGGCGATCAGCGCCGCCAGCTCCGGCCGGGTCAGGCCGAGGTTGCGGGTACGGCGTTCCTTCAGCGCATCTTCGTCCGGCAGGTACTCGATGCCGCGGTTGAGCAGGCCCTCGCGTTCCAGCAGGCGCATCAGCTCGGCGTGATCGTCGAGCCGCTGCGCGGCGTTCTGCGACAGCAGGCTGATGGCCGCGCTCTGCACGTAGTTGTCGCGCAGCACGAAGCGAGAGATTTCCTCGGTCATGCCGGCCAGGAACGGATCGCGCTCCTCGCGCGTCAACTGCTTGGTGACCATCAGCTCGTTGAGCGGAATCTTGATGTTCACCTCGCGATCGGAAGTGTGCACACCGCCGGCGTTGTCGATGGCATCGGTGTTGATGCGGCCGCCGGCGCCATCCGCGCCGAGCAGGGCGTACTCGATGCGCCCCAGCTGGGTACAACCCAGGTTGCCGCCCTCGCCCACCACCTTGCAGCGCAGGTCCTTGCCGTTGACGCGAATGGCGTCGTTGGCGCGATCACCCACATCTTGATGGCTCTGCGAAGACGCCTTGACGTAGGTGCCGATGCCGCCGTTCCACAGCAGGTCCACCGGCGACTTGAGCAGCGCCTTGAGCAGTTCGTTCGGCGTCAACGCCGCCTCGCGGATGTTCAGCGCCGCCCGTGCTTCCTCGCTCAACTTGATCAGCTTGGCGCTGCGCGGATAAATGCCGCCACCGGGCGAGAGTAGCGCGGCGTTGTAGTCCGCCCAGGACGAGCGCGGCAGGTTGAACAGGCGTTCGCGCTCAATGAAGCTGGAGGACGCATTCGGGTTCGGGTCGATGAAGATGTGACGATGGTCGAACGCCGCCAGCAGCTTGATCTGGCGCGACAGCAGCATGCCGTTGCCGAACACGTCGCCGCTCATGTCGCCGATGCCGACGACGGTGAACGGCTCGGCCTGGATGTCCCTGCCCACGGCGCCCGCGCCGGAGGACGGCAATTCACGGAAATGGCGCTTGACACTTTCCCAGGCACCGCGCGCGGTAATGCCCATCTTCTTGTGGTCGTAGCCGACGGAACCGCCGGAGGCGAAGGCATCGCCGAGCCAGAAGCCGTATTCGGCGGAGACGCTGTTGGCGATATCGGAGAACGTCGCCGTGCCCTTGTCCGCCGCCACCACCAGGTAAGGGTCGTCCTCGTCCAGGCGCAGCACTTCCTGTGGCGGCACGATGGCGTCGCCGACGCGGTTGTCGGTGATGTCGAGCAGGCCGCGCAGGAAGGTCTTGTAACAGGCGATGCCCTGGCTGAGCCAGGCCTCGCGATTGGACGGGTCCACCGGCCGCTTCACCACGAAGCCGCCCTTGGCACCGACCGGCACGATGACGGTGTTCTTCACCATCTGCGCCTTCATCAGCCCGAGGATCTCGGTGCGGAAATCCTGGCGCCGGTCGGACCAGCGCAGGCCGCCGCGCGCCACCTTGCCGCCGCGCAGGTGGATGCCCTCCACCTCCGGCGCATACACCCACACCTCGAACATCGGCCGCGGCAACGGCAACTCCGGTACCTTGGCCGGATCGAGCTTGAAGCTGACGTAGGGCTTGGCTTGGCCTTGCTTGTCGTTCTGGAAATAATTGGTGCGCAAGGTCGCGCGGATCATGGCGAGGAAAGCGCGCAACACACGGTCGCCGTCCAGGCTGGCCACCTGGTCAAGTGCATGATCCAGCGCCTGGCCGATCTTCAGGTCCTCGTTCTGCCGCCGCTCCGGCGCCAGCTTCAGCGCGAAGCGCGTTTCGAACAGCGCCACCAGCAGCCGCGCGATGTCGGCGTGCTCGGCCAGCAGCGCTTCCATATAGGACTGGCTGAACGGCAGGCCGGTCTGGATCAGGTACTTGCAGATGGCGCGCAGCAGCGTCACCTGTCGCGCATCCAGCCCCGCGCCCAGCACCAGCTTGTTGAGCCCGTCGTTCTCGACCTCGCCGCTCCACACCTGCAGGAAGCCGGACTCGAAGAACTTCTTCTGCGAATCGGCGGACAGCTCGCAGCCCGCATGCTGGATCTCGAACTCCTGCACCCACAGGCTGGGACCGCCCTTCGGCGTGATCTCCGCCGGCTCCTGGCGGATCACGCGCAGACCGAAATTCTCCAGCGTCGGCAACACGTCGGACAAGGTCACCGGCGTACTCAGTGCATACAGCTTGAGGCTGGTCGCCTGCGGCAGCGCGCCTTCCGGCGTGCTCACGCCCAGACGTGGCAACACCGGCGTGGCCGGCGACAGGCGTGCCAGGTAAGCCGCATCCACCGCCGCTTCTTGCGGCGACACGCCTTCGGCGTAGGACAGCGGGAACGCATCGGCGAATTTCGCCGAACTCAGCTTCTCCTTCGCCAGCAGCTCGCGCAGCTGGTCGCGCCAGCTCCGCGTGGCCGCGATCAGCCGCGCTTCCACCTCGGCCACACCGAGCGCGATGGTAGTGCCGGGCCGGGTACGCACCAGGTAGTGCACACGCGTCAGACCGCCGCGCAGGAAATCGATCTCACGGTCCAGCGCCAGGCCGCCGCAGATCTCCGTCAGCGTCGCCCCCACCTTGTCGCGCAGCTCGCGCGAATAGCGCTCGCGCGGCAGGTACACCAGGAAGGAATAGAAGCGGCCGTAGCGGTCGCGCCGCATGAACAGGCGCAGCTGATGGCGGTCGCGCAGCGCGCGGATGCCCATGCACAACTGGAACAGCTCCACCTCGCCGGTCTGGAACAGCTCGTCGCGCGGCAGGCCGTGCAGGATGTCGCGCAGGTTCTTGCCCGAGTGGCTGTTCTCCGGCAGACGTGAATGCTGCATCACATATTCCGCCTTGCGGCGGATCAGCGGAATATGGCGCGGCCGGTCGATGTAGACCTCCGAACTGAACAGACCGACGAAGCGCACCGTGCCGGCCAGGTTGCCCTTGGCGTCGTAGCGCTTCACCGAAACCACGTCCATCAGGCCTTCGCGGTGGATGGTGGCGCGCAGGTTGGCCTTGGTCACCACCACCAGGCGCGGCGAATCGGCGTACTTGTCCAGCTCCGCCTGCGGCGCGATCAGGTCCTCGGCGGCCCAGCGGCTGCCGGCGCGCATCAGGCCCAGGCCGGAAGCGGGATCGGTGCGGAAGGTCGCTTTTCCGCCTTCGCCCAGCGTGGCGCGGCTCTCGATCTTGCCGAGGAAGGTGAAGTGGCGCTGATCCAGGTAAGTCAGGAACTCGCGCGCTTCCGCAAACTCCTCCGCGTCGCCTTCCGGCGGCACGATTTTCAGCTCCTCCACCAGGCTGCGCACCCGCTCCAGCGTCTGCGGGTAATCGTCGACCACGCGGCGCAGGTCCTCCAGCACGGTGCGGACCTGCTGCTCCAGCGTGGTGTAGGCCGCCAGGTTGGCCAGCGGCTCGAACTCCAGGTGGATCAGCGATTCCGCCGGTCCCTTGGCCGCTTCTTCCGCCGCCGTGATCTTGCCGGCCTTGTCGCGCGTCAGGTGCAGCACCGGGTGCACGGTCCAGTCGACCGAGGCGCCGGCGGCGCGCACCGCCATGACGATCGAGTCCACCAGGAACGGCTGGTCCTCGACACAGGTTTCCACCACCGCCAGCCCCGGCCGCGCCTCGTCGCCACCCTGCGGCGGCAGCACCCGCACCAGCGGCGCGCCCGGCTTGCGCACGCGGGCGAAATTCCAGTGGCCCAAGGCCAGTTGCAGCAACTCTTCCGGGGTACGCAGCGTCAGCGTATCCAGCGGCGCCATCTCGAAGTAGCGGCGCAGGAAGGTACGGAACAACGGTGCCTCGTCAACGCCGGTCTGCGCCTGTGCCAGCGCATCCAGCCGGTCCAGTAGCAACTCCTGCCCGGGTATCGCTTCCGGGCTGGGTCGGGATTCCATGAACTCCTCCAGCCAAATAGGTTATATGGGCAGGAGTATGCCAGCCGTGAACAAAAACAGGCGGGGTATAATCGGGGCATCCATCCGTGCCCGTATCCACTCCGGCGCGTGGTGCAGTGCGGCATATCCCATGCCCCGCACCGCGCAAGGACTAGCGCACGCCAGCGCACACTAGATGGTGGCGATCACCAGCGTTCCCGCCACGATCAGCCCGCCGCCGAGCAGCAACTTCAGGCTCAAGGGCTCCTTCAGCACCAGCAGGCCGAGCACGATCGCCACCACCACGCTGAGCTTGTCGATCGGCGCGACCCGCGACGCCGGCGCCAGTTGCAAGGCCCGGTAATAGCACAGCCATGACGCGCCGGTAGCGAGCCCGGACAGGACCAGGAAGGTCCAACTGCGGCCGTCGACATCACCGATACCGCCCCACTCCCGCCGCGCCACCACCAGCACTCCCGCGAAACCCAGGATCACCACGGTACGGATCAGGGTGGCGAGATTCGAGTTGACGCCGCTGACGCCGATCTTGCCGAGGATCGCCGTGAGCCCCGCGAAGAATGCGGAGCCGAGCGCGAACAACAACCAGCCGTGATCTGCCTTCATGATCGAATTTCCGTGGAATCCGCCAATGATTCTGACGCACGGCGCCTATGTTGTGTTGTCCGCGTACCGTGCATCGCTTGCTCGCAGCTCAACACCACCACAACGCGAAGCTTACATATTCCATACAGTCGATTCTTCAAATGACCAATATTCATCGGCTCAGATGAACATTACGAAAAGATAACGTCGTGTACTTGACCATGGTCAAGCGCGTTTAAAAAGCAGCGTCCACATAATCCGCCCGGCATTGGGTT
>JAQGNS010000380.1 GCA_028291705.1 Nevskia sp. | reverse complement strand
GAGTATCTCGGCGCCACCCTGATCGAGCGCAACGCCAAGTCCATTTCACTCACGCCGGTCGGGCAGGAAGTGGTGGAAAAGGCGCGGCGCATCGTGACCGAGGTCGATGAACTGCTGTCCTCGACCCGGGTGTCGCGCGGCCCCTTGAGCGGGCCGCTCAACCTGGGCGTGTTTCCGACCCTCGCGCCGTATTTCCTGCCCTGGTTCATCCCGCTGGCCAAGCATAGCTATCCGCGGTTACAGCTGGTGGTGCACGAGGATCTCACCGGGCATTTGCTGGACCGGCTGCGCAACTACCAGATCGACGCCGCCCTGTTGGCCTTGCCGCTGGAAGGCGACGATTTCGAGGCGCTGCCGCTGTTCGATGAGCCATTCTGGTTTGCCTGCCCGCCCGGGCACCGTTTGGCCGCGGCACAGGCCGTCACCGAGGCCGACCTGCGCGACGAGCCGATGCTGCTGCTGTCCGACGGGCACTGCCTGCGCGGTCAGGCACTGGCCGCCTGCGGACGCAAGGCGATAGGCGAGGAAGGCCTGGACGATTTCCGTGCCGCCAGCCTGGAAACGATTTGCCAGTTGGTGGCGGCGGGTTTCGGTTGCACGCTGCTGCCGGCATTGGCGATGCGTCCGCCGCAGGGTGGCGCCGAGCCCGCCTTTGCGGTGCGTCCGCTGCATTCGGCCAACGCCAGCCGCCGCGTCGGCCTGGTATGGCGGCGTGGCTACCCCAAGGCGGAGGAGATGGCGCTGCTCGGCGAGTTGGTGCGCAGCAATCCGCCAACAGGGACGCGCACGGTGTTGGTGGAAGAGAAGGCGCTGCGTGCACGGCGGCATTGATGGAACACTACCCGATTTTTCCCGCGGGGACTCAGTAGCACACTATCCAATCAGCACGTCATACCGGCGAAAAGCCGGTATGACGTGGGTGTATGAACTTGAGCGGGACTAGCGCTTGCCGTAATCCAGCGGCACACCCTTGCGCTGCGCCAGGATGTAAGCCTCCAGTGCTCGCATCTTGGGATCGTCCGGCGCCAGCACCTTGCCGCGTACCGGGTGCTCGATGCACCAGTTGATCATGTCGCGCAGCAGCGCCACGCGGCCGAGCTGCGGCTGGAACTTGGGATAGGTTTCCGGGTGGGTGTTGGCCGCACGCGGATGGCACATGTCGCAGGAAACGGCGATGTCGCTGCCCAGTTCGTCACCGCTATGGAACACGGTGGAGCCGTACACCGCCATCTTGTAGGTCTCGTTGTTCCACACCTGCACGTCCTGCTGCGACACGGCGCCGTAAGTAGAGGATTGCCCGGTACCGACCAGCTTCGAATTGTCCTCCGGCGTCACCACCTGGTGGGCCTCGACTTCCTCTTTCACCCAGTCCTTGTCCGGGTTCTTCGCCTGCCACTGCGCCATCAGGGCATCGGAGATCTTCTGGCCTTCCGCATGGGTTTTGGGCGCGTCTTTCGAGATTTGCACCGTGGTCTTGTTGTCGCACAGCTTGACCGTGTTGCTGCCGGGAGCCCCCGCCG
Source organism: Nevskia sp. (assembly GCA_028291705.1). GTDB lineage: Bacteria > Pseudomonadota > Gammaproteobacteria > Nevskiales > Nevskiaceae > Nevskia. The sequence goes on along the minus strand of JAQGNS010000380.1, from coordinate 4,555 downwards.
GCGAGTGCGGCGGCGCGACGGAGTCGTCGGCGCGGGCCTGGACCATGGCGGCCAGCAGGAGCAGGGCCAGCGAGGCGGTTTTCTTCATTGGGGTTCGCTCCGGTCGGGGCCGATCAGTAGCTGGAGAGGGTCGGGGGTACAGGGATATCGCTCTTGCCGCCGCTGCTCAGGTAGCTGGCTTTCACCTGCATCGGGTTGCGGTTCCACAGGCTGTAGAGCTTGTCCACCAGGCCATCCGGGTGCACCGTGGCCGAACCGTCGCCGAGGCCATCGCTGACGTCGAAGGGGTTGGGGCGGTTCATCTGCACGGTCAGCGCCGGCAGGCCCTGCGGCGCGTAAGGCCAGGGCCAGGCCGTGGAGAGCATGCCGTGGAACTGGATATGGCCGATGCGGTTGGTCAATACCTGGTGGGTATGGCCATGCAGCACGGTGACATGGTCGAAAGGCTGCAACAACGCCTGCACGTCCTCGGCGTCGTCGGTCCAGAAATTCCAGGGCCGGTACAGCTTGTACAGCGGCGAGTGCGAAAACACAATCAGCGGTGTCGACTTCGATACTTTTTCCAGGTCCTTGCGCAGCCACTCACGCTGCGCCGCGCCGACTTCGAAGGCGCTCTGCACGGCGTTGTCCAGGCCGGCCACGGTGTGCATGCGCTCGGCGGGGCTCATGCCGCGCGCGGTCCAGAAGTCCTTTTCCTGCACGCTCATCAGCACCACGAAGTGCACGCCCTTGTGGTCGAAGCTGTAGGTCTCCGGCCCGAACAGCTCGTTCCAGCGATGTCCCATGTCGTAAAACCAGTCGTGCTCGCCGGCCATCATGTGCACCGGTGCCTTCAGGCTTTTCAGGACCTGCGCACCGACATCCAGCTCCTCCTTGCGGCCGAGCTGTGCCAGGTCGCCGCCATAGAGCACGAAGTCCGGCTGGGGATCGAGGGCGTTGACGTCGTCCACCGCGCGCAGCAGTTGGCGGATGAAGCGCTCGTTCTTGGCCTTGACGTACAGGTGTGAGTCGGAAATGTAGGCGAAGTTGAAGCCCGGCCGGTCGTCGGCATAGGCCACGCTGATCGGCAGGAAACTGTGGAAGGGGTAGTTCACCCCGGCCGCCACCGCCGCCGCGGCGGCCCCGGTGGAAATTTTCAGGAAGGCGCGCCGGTCGAGGTTGTGCAGGCCGCGGAACAGCGCCTCGCGTTCCTCCAGGTGCCGCGTCTCGACGCTCTTGATATGGGGGATTTTCCCGTCGTTCATGTCGCTGCTCCGTGTCACTTCAGGCCCGCCGGGCCGAGTACCCGCTGTTCGAAGGGCAGCACCTCGCGGTGCGCCAGCGCGTTGTCGCGGAACGGCCGCTTCTTCGCCGCCTGGGCCTGCTGCGAGCGCATGGCCGCCTCGTTCTGCGCGGCGAAGCGCGTGTCGGTGAGCGTGAACAGGAAGGCCACCACGTCGTTGATCTCGTCCTCGCTCAGGTTCAGGGGCTCGATGCCGCCGTCGAGGTAGGGATTGGTCTCGCCGCCCTTGTTGTAGTGGTCCAGCACGTCCCACAGGGTGCGCAGGGAGCCGTCGTGCATGTAGGGCGCGGTGATGCCCACATTGCGCAGCTGCTCGGTCTTGAAGGCGCCGATGTCGCCGCGCTTCCTGCTGACGATGAAGCGGCCCAGTTCCGACATGTCGGTCTGCAGGGCCAGCTTGTCCAGGGCATCGACGTCGCTGCCGTCCTTTAGCGCGCCCAGGGCCTGCTGCGCCAGCGCTTCGAAGTTCTGCTTGCGCGCCGAGACGCCGATGTTGTGGAACAGGTTGTCGGTGCCGAGCGGGTTGGAGGAATTGATCATGTGGCAGCTGACGCAGCGCGCCTTGCCGTTGAATAGCGCCAGGCCGCGCTGCGCCGCGGGCGAGATGGCCTTAGTGTCCCCGGCGGCGAAGTGGTCGAACGGCGCATCGAGGAAGATCAGGGTGCGCTCGAAGCTGGCGATAGCGCGGCCCAGGTCGTCGTAGTTCGGCGCGCGGCCGTAGGCCTTCTGGAACAATCCGGGATAGGCGGGGTCGGCGGCGATGCCGGCCATGGCGCTGGCCGCGTCAGGATGGCCCATCTCGATCGGGTTGAGAATCGGCAGCTTGGCCTGGTCTTCCAGCGTGACCGCGCGGCCGTCCCAGAACATGCTCTGGAATAGCGCCGCATTCATCGTGGTGGGCGAGCTGCGGCGTCCCAGGTGGTCGCCGATGCCCTCCGATACATTGCGCTGATCGGTGAAGCCGCGGCTGGCGTCGTGGCAGGTGGCGCAGGCCACTGTGCCGTCCTTCGACAGGCGGACATCGAAATACAGCTTGCGGCCCAGGGCGATGCGGTCCGCGGTCAACTCATTGCCCGGCGGCACGTAGATGCTGGCCCAGGCCACGGGGTCGATGCCCGGGGGCGGGGCAGTGGAAGCAGTGACTAGCTGATTGAGGCGCTTCTGCTGGGCATCCAACGCCATCGCGCCATGTGGCCCGGTCGGGGGGACAGGTTCGGCAATTGAGGCGCTGGCGGCCATGGCAAGGCCAAGCAGTGCCGCGATGCGGGGCGTACGGGCCCGGCCTGATTGATTCATGCTCCCCTCCGGCAATGGTGCGCGTGCGCCAACAATGCGGGAGGGTCATGGCCCTGGCCAATCGAATGTTTGAATGGGGCCAATAGGGGCGGTGAATGGGGCGGTCATGTTGCCAAGCCGGCGCCGCGCTCCCGGAGCCGCCGGCTGTGCTGGCTGACTTTTCCGGCAACTGTGGGCTGCCGGATGCGGTGCTCCTCTCTACACTGGTGCCGGCGCAATAAGAGGGAGCCGCATGCCGACCGCCGCACACTGGATCACCTTTGCCCTAGTGGCGTTGGGCCTGGCCGTGACGCCCGGCCCCAATATGGTCTACCTGGTTTCGCGCAGCATTTGCCAGGGCCGCTTGGCTGCCCTGCTATCCCTGGCCGGCGTGGCCGTCGGCTTCATCATTTACATGCTGTGCGCCGCCCTGGGCATCACCGCCCTGGTCATGGCCGTGCCCTATGCCTATGACGGCCTGCGTTTCGCCGGCGCCGCCTACCTGCTGTACCTGGCCTGGCAGGCGGTGCGGCCCAATGGGCGCTCGCCGTTCGAGGTGCGTGAATTGCCGCCCGACAGCCCGCGCCGTCTGTTCGCCATGGGCTTGTTCACCAACCTGCTCAATCCCAAGGCTGCCGTGCTTTATCTTTCATTGCTGCCGCAGTTCGTCGATCCGGGCGGGGCGAGCATGCTGACGCAGTTGCTGGTGCTGGGCTTCACCCAGATATTTATCAGCGTTTCGGTCAACGGCACCATGGTGCTCGGTGCGGCCGCCATCGCCAGCCTCCTGGCGCGGCGTCCGCGTTGGCAGCAGGTGCAGCGCTGGATGATGGGGACTGTGCTGGGAACGTTGGCGTTGCGGATGGCACTGGAGCAGCGGCACTAGGTGCCGTTTTCGATGGCGGAAATGCGGCGCTTTCTGAATATCCGTTATAGCCGACTCAGTTTATTCTGGCCGTATTCGCTTCTCATTGCCTCCGCTGACTTTGTTTAATCGCACTTAAAGCGATGTACATCAGCAGTGCCCATACCAAGGCTGTGAAGACCGATGCGGGATAGGTGAGAAACATCGGCTTATCGCGATAGATCCACCCAAGAAATCTGATTATTGGTCGGAGTGGAACAGATAGAACTGAAAAGAGAGTTAGACGTAGAGTAAATAAGTCGAGTAGCGCTGCGAGGATCAACAGAAGTGTGGGAATTATCGCTATCTTGGATGGACGAAGAAAACTGAAAGTCATTTGCTCAGTGCCCTTGCGCCGCTCGTTGTAGAGTCTGAAGGTTTGTAGAAGTCGGCAGACATCCAAACCAGCGGTTCATTGAAATCGAGTGCCTGTCATCTTTTGGGTGAAACAAAAAAGCCGGGCAATGCCCGGCTTTTTTTACAAGGGTGAGTCTTACTGCCCCGCCAATCCCGCCGCCTGCACGATGGCAATGAACGGCGTCGGATAGACACCCAACAGCAGCATCAGGAAAGCCAGGGCCAGCAGCATCAAGCCGCCGGTGTTCTGCGCCCAATCCAGCGGGGCGGAGAACTTGCGCACCCAGGGGGCACGCAGGTAGAGCTGGGCCATGGCGCGCAGGTAGTAGAACAGGCCCACGGCGCTGCCGAAGACGACGGCGGCCATCAGCAGCCACAGGTGGTGATCGACGCCGGCGGCGATGATGTAGAACTTGCCGATGAAGCCTGCAGTAAGCGGGATGCCGGCCAGCGACAGCAGTGCCACGGTGAGGATGGCGGCAAGGTTGGGGCGGCGCCAGAACAGGCCGCGGTAGTCCCACAGCGTGTCGGCGTCATGATCGCCGTACGGGCTGGACACCAGGGTTACCACGCCGAAGGCGGCGAGGGTGGTGACGACGTAGGTGAGCAAGTACATGCCCACCGCTTCCGTGGCCAGCGCGCCGGTGGCGATGAAGGCCACCAGGATGTAGCCGAAGTGGGCGATGGACGAGTACGCCAGCAGGCGTTTGATGTTGTCCTGCAGCAGCGCCAGGATG
>JAQGNS010000337.1 GCA_028291705.1 Nevskia sp. | reverse complement strand
AGCCGGTGTGCCTTGGTCGCCTGTTCGAACGAGTAACCCAGCGCCAGCAGCTTCGGTTCGCTGAAGGCGGGGCCGAAGAAGGAGATGCCCACGGGCAGGCCGCCGGTGGTGAAGCCGGCGGGCACGATCAGGTCGGGGAAGCCGGTGAGGTTGGCGAAGTTGGTGGCGGATTCACCGCCGGCCGCGCCCGGCACGGGGTCGGTGTCGATCTTCGCGGGACGGCGCGGCGAAGTCGGGTAGATGATAGCGTCGAGCTGGTTGGAGGACAGGATGCCTTCGATCTCTTCGCGCACCAGCGGCAGGCCGTGGTCGCGCACGGCGAGATACTGCTTGCTGCTCATGTCGGGAGCATCCGCTTCCTGCTTGAACAGAGCCCAGCGGCTGGGATTGGGGATGAAGCCGTCGCGCGGCGAGGTTAGGGCCTGGGACTGCTCCATCAGCTCCTTGTGCGTGCGCGGGAAGCAGGGCTTGAGGGTGCCGAGGTACTCGGTGATCTGCGCCACGAACTCCGGCCGGCGGATGACGTTGTAGAACTCGGTCTTCACGCCCAGCAGCCACTTCGGATACTTCACGTCGATCACCGTGGCGCCCTGCTTGCGCATGGCCGCGATCGAGGCGTCGATGATCCAGTCGACTTCCTCGTCCTGGCCCATGAAGTCGCGCGCCACGCCGATGCGGGCGCCCTTCAGCGCGTCGGCCTTGAGGTACTGGGTGTAATCCTTCTGGAATTTTCCTTCGCTTTTCTGGGTGGCGGGATCCTCAGGATCGACGCCTGTCATCGCGCCGAGCGCGGCGGCGACGTCGGCCACGTTCGCAGCCAGCGGGCCGCCGGTATCGAAGCTGAGTGACAGCGGCACGATGCCGTTGCGGCTGAGCAGGCCATGCGTGGGTTTGAGGCCGACTACGCCGTTGGAAGTGGAAGGTCCGCGGATCGAGCCGCCGGTGTCGGTGCCCATGCCCAGCGTGGCAAACACCGCGGCGATGCCGGCACCGGTGCCGCCCGAGGAGCCGGACGGGGTGCGCGTCAGGTCATGCGGATTCAGCGTCTGGCCGCCGAGCGAGCTGTGCGCGCCGCCGGAAGCGAACTCCGACAGATTGACCTTGGCCAGGATCACGGCGCCGGCATCACGCAGCTTCTTCACCAGGAAAGCGTCCTTCGGCGGGATCGAACCCTTCAGCAGGAAGGAGCCGGCGGTGGTCGGCAGGTCAGCGGTGTTGTAGTTGTCCTTGAGGATCACCGGGATGCCGTGCAGCGGCCCGCGCGGGCCCTTGGACTTGCGCTCGGCGTCGAGCGCGCGGGCGGTTTCCAGGGCGTGCGGATTGAGGGTGATGACGGCGTTGATCTTCGGCCCCTGCTTGTCATAGGCCTCGATGCGCTTCAGATAAAGCTTGACCAGCTGCTCCGAAGTCAGGCTGCCGTCGGCCATCGCCTTCTGCAGTTCGGGAATGCTGGCCTGGGTCAGTTCGAACGAGGCGGCGTGCGCGGGCGTCGCCAGCGCCACCAGTGCCAGCATCAGCGCCGGCAGCAGCCTCGAAAAAGAAGAATTCAATATGCGCACGGGTAGGCGCTCCTTTGCAAATGGTGTCTACCTGACGGCGGGGTCCGCCGGGATGCGGACTCGCCGTCAGGCTGTTCTCGGGGGTTCCCGCGCCGGCCTCAGGGTTCGCCGGCGATCGGCCCGAACTCCGGTGGCGGATGACGGTGGTGCGTCGCCGTGGTGTAGGCCGAGGCGATCTTCAGCAGCAACGGCTCGTCGAAGGGCCGGCCGACGATATCCATGCCCACCGGCAACTGTGCCGGGATGGGGCCGGTGAGACGGATATGGTCGTCGCCTTCCAGGATTTCTGTGCCGGGGGCGTTGTCGGACTTCGGGTATTCCACCTTGGGCGCCGACGGGTCGCGGATCATGTCGTACACCTCGGTGGTGTAGCCCGCCGGCACGGTGATCACCGGAAAGCCTTGCGCCCCGAGGAAGCTCCACACGCCATCGCCGCCGCGGCGGCCGTTGACGGTCGGCCCTGCGGGTGCGCCGAGCTTGGTCGGCGGCAGGCTGGCGGTGGGGTAGACCAGCACGTCGAGCTTCTGCTCGGCCATGCACTGCAGGATCACCTGCTGCACCGCGAAGCGTGTCAGCATGCGCTGCGACATGTCGAATTCCTGTGCCTTCTCCACGTTCTCGCGGCCCTTCTTGCGGTCCGGGAAGTGCGGGTCGTTGTGGAAGTTGGACTTGGCGATGAGGTCGGCGTTGCTCTTGATGTTGGCATCGCCGCGGTCGCGCAGGTACATATTGAGCATGTAGCGCGCCTGGCCCAGGTCGGTGCCCTGGCCGAAGTCGCGCAGGGTGAAGCTGTCCGATACCTTGGACTGGTCGTACTTCAGGTCGAGCAGGCGGGTGAGGTTGTCGGCCGTCGGCTTGCCGTCCTTGTCCACCGGGAACTGATCGGGGAAGCGCTTGGTGAAGACCTTGTTGCTGTCCTGCGGGCCGTACTTGTGAATGCAGGCAGTAAACAGATCACCCTCCGGGCCCGGATCGACGATGGTCGCGCCGAGCTTGCGCAGGTCGTTCACGCCCTGGCTGACGATGTCGATGGTCTGCTCGTCCTGCTTGGTGAACAGCTTCTTGTTCATGTACTCGCGGACCACGCCGACGCGCACGCCGTCCAGGCTCTTGCCGTGGGCGAAGCTTTCGTAGGACTCCTTCGGCATGCGGCCGATGGCGAAGGCGGTCAGCTCGTCTTTCGGATCGTAGCCGGCGATCACATCCAGTATTCGCGCCGCATCCTCCACGTTGCGGCAGATCGGCCCGACGCGGGTGTTGATGCCGATCTGGATCATGCCTTTGCGGCTGACCAGTTCCTCGGTGCCGGCGATGCCCACCGCGCTCGAGGCGCTGGCCGGGCCGCGGACCGATGAACCGGATTCCTCGGCGATGGCGCAGGTGACGAGGTTGGCGCCCACCGAGGAGCCGGAGCCCGCGCTGGAGCCGCGCGGGTTGCGCTCGGTGTCGTAGGGATTGCAGAAGGTGCCGCCGAAGGAACTGCGCGTCACCGCCGAGGCGTACTCGCCGAGGTTGGCCTTGGCCAGGATGATTGCGCCCGCCGCGCGCAGGCGCACGACGAAGGTCGAATCTTCCGGCGGCCGGTCGTTGGCGTAGAAGGCATCCGCACCGGCAGTGGTGCGCATGTCGAAGGTATCGTACTGGTCCTTGATTGCCATCACCACGCCCTGCAGCGGGCCGACCAGTTTGCCGGTTTTGGCGAACTCGCGGTCCTGGGCGGCGGCGACTTCCAGCGCGTCCGGCATGTTGGCGGCGTTGTCCACGCCGTCGGTCATGCTGCGCGCCTTGCGGTCGTCGAAGCCCATGGCCTTGCGCGTCGCCGGGCGCAGGTTGAGCGTGGACAGGGCGTTGATCTGACCGGCGTGCGGAATGGTCTCGATCGGGCCGAGGATGCCTTGCGGCTCTTTCACGCAGCTGCCGTTGTAGGCCTTGATGCGGGCCAGATAGAGGCGCACCAGTTGTTCGGTGGTGATCTGCTTGCTCAGGATCGCGCCCTGGATGCTGCTGATCGTCGCCTCTTCCAGGTGGAATTTTGGCGCCGCCGCCACGGCCTGGGTGGAGGTGCCGAGGCTGGCGCAGATGACGAGGGCCATGGTGCACAGCAGCGTGCACAGTCGATACATCTTGAGCATGATTGGTTCCGGTCGGTGACTTGTCGTAGTACTTGTTCCAACCGCGGACGACGGGCAGGCCCAGCTGGATCGCCAGCGCCTTGCCTGCCGTGCACGCGATAGTCCCACTAGCTCAGACGGGCCACCGGGGGAGCCCCCTACCTTGGCCGTCGCCGGCACGATTCCGGCCTATTCGGACTGCCGGGCACACCTGCGGGACTTTTAATCTCCCCGGATGCGTTAAATTCTTCCCCATCAACGTGAACAAGCCAGCAGGCAAGGAGATGAACCCATGAAGGATCCAGTGCAGGTATTCCGCCAGTTGCACCACAACTCGCAGCCGTTGATTCTGGCCAACGTCTGGGATGCGGCCAGCGCGCGCATCGTGGAGAGCCTTGGCGCCCCCGCCGTCGCAACTACCAGTGCCGGCGTGGCGTGGTCGCTGGGATACGCCGATGGGAACAAGATGCCGGCCGAACAGCTCGTCAGGCTCGCGCACAGCATCGTCCGCGTCATCCGCATTCCCTTGTCGGTCGATATCGAAGCGGGGTACAGCAGCGATCCGCTCGCGGTCGGCGATGTCGTCAAATCCCTGCTGGCCGCCGGCGTGGCCGGAATCAATATCGAGGACGGCAGGGATGCGCCGGAGCTGCTGGCCGCCAAGATCCGGCGCGTGCGGCAGGTCGCCGACCACGCCGGGGTGAACCTGTTCATCAATGCGCGCACCGATGTCTATCTCCAACAACTGGTGCCGGAAGCCGAGCGGATCGGGGAAACCGTGGCGCGTGCCAAGCAATACAAGGCCGCTGGCGCCGATGGCCTGTTCGTGCCCGGCGCGGCGGGGGTTGATACAGCCGCCGCGATCGCCACACGGATCGACCTGCCACTCAACCTCATGGCGTGGCCCGGCAACCCGCCGGCAGCCGAATTGGCGAAGGCCGGCGTCAAGCGCATCAGTGCCGGTTCCGGCATTTCGCAGGTGGTCTGGGCACAGGTCGAGAAGATGGCGCGCGATTTTCTGGAGACCGGCCATTCGGAGCCGCTGTCGGAGGGACTCATGCCTTACGGCAAGCTCCAGGGTCTTTTCGCGGACCGGGGATAAGGATCGGGAAAGGAGCAGCCATCCACGTTCGAACACTGCCGGCTTGCCTGGAGCGCAAGAATCCGGAAGCCGGCACAGGACCAGCCTTCTAGACTGGCGCCACGCTGAAATGCAGCGAACCACTGCAGGAGACAAAGCCATGAAAGAGATCATTCGATACGCCTGGGGCGACAGCTCGCTGGGCGCCTTCCTGGTCGCCTCGTCCGGACGGGGCCTGGTCTTTCTCGGCTTCGGCAAGCAGGACGGCTCGTTGCTCCGGGACCTGGAGAACCGTTTTCCGGAAGTGGATGCGGTCGAGGATGCCGCGGCACTGCAGGAAACGGTGCGGGCAGTTGCCGCGCTGGCCGATCACCCGGAGCGAGAGGCGAACATGCCGGTGGACCTGCGCGGTTCGGAATTCGAACGCCGCGTCTGGCAAGCCCTGCAGGAAATTCCCGCCGGCGAGACCGTCAGTTACGGCGAACTGGCCTCGAGAATCGGCGAACCGGGGCGTGCCCGCGATGTCGGCGCCGCCTGCGGCGCAAATCCGGTCTCCCTGATCGTGCCCTGCCACCGGGTGGTGAAGAAGGACGGTTCGATCTCCGGTTACCGCTGGGGCGTGCGGCGCAAGCGCGAACTGATCGCACGCGAATCCCGGGCCGGATTTCGCCTTACCTGACGCGGGCTCACTCCAGCGCCGGTTCCACCGCCAGGCGGAACTGGCGATAGGCGAGGACCAGTTGATCCAGCATGAATGCCCGGTTCAAGCCGCTCGGATTCGGCAGCACCCAGACGGCCGCGCCGCCGAATGTCGTGTGCTGCGGCCCCCATGGAATGGTGCGGGAGTCGGATAGCGCCGAGTAGGCCCCCTTGCCCAGGAAGGCGATGCAACGCGGCGCATGGCGCCTGATCTTGCGCTCCAGCGCCGCGGAGGCATCCCTGAATTCATGCCTTGCAACTTCGCTGGCGCTCGCAGTCGGCCGGTCGACCACGGTGGTGAGTCCGCAGCCGTAATCCAGGATCTCGCGATCGTTTTCAGGGAGGATGCGGTGCGGTGTGAATCCGGCCAGGTGGAGCGTGCGCCAGAAACGGTTGCTCCCCGAAACGAAGTGATGACCCGCCGTCGCGGCCGTGCTGCCGGGGTTGATGCCGCAGAAGATCACCGACAGGTTTTTCGCCAGGATGTCGGGAAGCGGTTGCGGAAGATCCGGATGCATTTAAGGCACGGCCCATGGTGGAAGGACACGCGGCCCGTAGCAGCCGCTTGTCTCGATCCACATATTATTCGGATCCGTCCAGAAGTTCTCACGCCTGGACCGGATCCGCCGTGTGCCTTTGGAACCCGCGGCGGCTTTGTCTCGATCAGACCGCAAACAAGGGCGGCTGCTTGCTGTTGAAGCCCGTGGCATCCTGGTAAGCCTTGGCCAGGACCAGCAACTCCGGCTCGCCGAAGGGCCGCGCCATGAAGTTGATGCTGGTCGGCGTGCCATTGGCGGCGAAGCCGTTGGGCAGGGCCAGGCCGGGGTAGCAGGCGAGGTTGGCCATCTGCGAATGCTGCTGCGTCCGGTTCGGTGGCGGCTGCGGGGTGTTGGCGGGGCCGCTGGGGCCATCGGCGCCGCCGGATCGCGGGTTGCCGTTGGTATGCGGCGCCAGGTACACATCCACGCCCGCGGTAGCCTCCGCCAGCTTCTGCATCATCATCGTGCGCAGGCGCTGCGATTGCAGGTATTCCACGGCCGGCACCACGCGCGAAACACGGAAGCGCTCCGCCTTGTTCTTCGCGGTGAGCAATTCGTCGCGCCCGGAGCGCAGCAGCCCGTCGAAAAACACTGCCGCCTCGACGCTGATGGCCAGGATGTCGATGGGGAAGTCCGGAACCTTGAGCGGGATCAACTCCACACCCATGGTACGCAGTTGCGCCAGGGTGGCGGCATCGTTGTGGCGCCATTCCGGATTGCGGTCGGCATCGTCAAAGGCGTCGGCGAAGTAGCCGACACGCAGCTTGCGGTAGTCGCGCCGCGCGTCCCAGTTGAAGGGGATCTCCGAAACGCTCAGGTCCAGGTCGTCGGGGCGTGCGATCACGCTCATCACCAGGGCGCAGTCTTCGACGTGGCGGCAGATGGGGCCGAGGCGGTCCTGGGTCCAAGCCAGCGCCATCACGCCGTGCCGGCTGACGCGGCCGAAGGTCGGGCGCAAGCCGGTGGCGCCACAGCGTCCCGACGGGCTCAGGATCGAGCCGCCGGTTTCGGTGCCGATGGCGAAGGGCACCAGGCCCGCGGCGGTGGATGAGGCAGGGCCGGCCGAAGAGCCGCTGGAGCCCTCGTCCAGGTTCCAGGGATTGTTGGTGCGCCCGCCGAACCATTGGTCGCCGCCGGCCAGTTCGCCGGTGCTGAGCTTGGCCAGCAGCACCGCCCCGGCTTCGCGCAGCATGACGACGACGCTGGCCTCCTCGTCGATGTACTGGTCCTTGTAGGCGCCCGAGCCCCAGGTGGTCTTGTAGCCCTTGACCGCGATGATGTCCTTGGCGCCCCAGGGCATGCCATGCATGGGGCCCTTGTAGTGGCCGGCGGCGATCTCGGCGTCGGCCTGGGTCGCCTGCTTCAGGGCCAGGTCGTCGAGGAAGGTCACCACGCAGTTGATCTTGTCGTTGTACTTGTGCAGCCGGGCCAGGTACATGCGGGTCAGCTCGACCGAGCTGACCTGGCGTGTCTTGAGCAACTGCGCCAGGTCGCTCAGCGGCCAGAACGCGACTTCCTCCAGGTTCTTCGGCCGCATCGGTGTCGGCCGCGTGCTGAAGTGGATCGGTTCGCGCGTCTTGTTCACCTTCATGCCCGGCACGATCGGGCTGAAATAGAACGGCGGCGCCACGTCGTTCGGGATGTCGATGCCGTGCAGCGCGGTGTAGCGCGCCAGGTTCTGGTTCACGCCGGCGAGCATGGCCTGCTGCTCCGCTTCGCCGATTTCCACCCCGGACACTGCCAGGGCGTCCTTCAGCGCTGGCGCCATGATCTGTTTCCCACCTTGCGCCTGTGCGCGCAGCGCGGCGGGCAGCAGTGCGGAACCCAGCCCGAAGCTGGTCAGGCCGGCAATGAAGCGCCTGCGGGACTTGATGAAGTTGTTCACGGCTTGCTCCATTGCCTGATTGGGATAAAGGCCGGGCGGCCCACGGATGCCGCAAGGCGCGACGAGGGATCTGAAGCGAATGAGAAGACCGGCAGCCTTATCGGCTGCCGGCGTTCATCAGGGGCAGGCGGAGTTGTTCAGCCGTTCGGGCCGGGCGTTGGGCGGCAGCTTGGTCGACATGATCGCCTCGAAGGAACCGGGCCTGCATTCGGAAGCGACCTGCTCGCTGTAGGCGCTGGTCAGGGCATGGATGCCCACGTGCTGTGGATCCTTGGTCGACATCAGGCCTTCGATGGAGCCGGTGGGATAGGAGTGATAGTCTGACCGCGCATTCATGTGCTCGACGGAGTAATGCGAACCGAAATTCTGCTGGTCCTTCACCGACATGATGCTCACCATGGAGCCCGGTGCATTGGAACCGCCTTTCAGGAACACGCCGACATCGGCATCCGAGCGGGTGGTGGAGCCGGCCGCCGTGTTGTAGGCCAGCAGCGTGTCCTGCTGGCGCGCCGCCTGGCTGCTGCATCCGCCCAGGCAAGCCAGCGCGCCGGTGAAGGCGAGCGCCAGCATCCTGTTCCTGCTTGAGCGGATTGCATCGAGGGATGCCGGCGCCTGCATCGTCCGGATATTCCCTGGTAACTGTCTGCTGATGGTCTTTGAAGTAGTCACGAAGCCTCCGTCCTGCGCTGTCGAAAAATGGCCGCGGCCGTCGCCGGATAAAGTGGGGCGACAGTCATCGGGAGCTGGTCAAAATCGAAGCCATCGGGCTAGCCTCCTTGCGGGGCGGCGCATCTGCTGTGCGCCTGTCGTGCCTGGCGTCGTCGCGCATCGATCAAATAACGGTGCTCTGCAGGAAGAGACGCCGGAACTGCCGAAGCCCCTACCTCCGTCCGGCCGGGGGTTAGTCCTGCATGCCGCGCGGCCGGTGTGATGGCGCCTTGGGCTAGTAGTGCCTGCTTTCCGAGGGCGGGTCGCCGGCATCGGCCTCCACTTCGGATTCGGCCGACGAAACCTTCGCGCCCTCGCGCAGCTGGTAGGTTCCACTGGTGATGACCCGGTCACCGGGTTCCACCCCCGCGCTGATCGCCTGCCGGTCGCCTTCCAGGGGGCCAAGCGAGACCGGCTGCAGCGTGACCGTTTCGCCGGTCTTGATCAGGTAGACATAGGCGCCGTGCGTATCGCGCCGCACGGCGGAGGCGGGCACCACCACCACGTTGTGCAGGGATTCGACTTGCAGATGGGCATTGACCATCTGGTTCGGAAAAAGCCCGAAGTCCTTGTTGTCGAACAGGGCGCGCAGCTTGACCGTGCCGGTACCGGCGTCGACCTGGCTGTCGATCGTCTGCAGCCTGCCGGCGGCCAGGCGCGTGGTGCCGCTGCGATCGAAGGCGGTGACTTGCAAGGGCGCTTTCGCGCGCATGCGCCGCACGATGTCCTGCACCTGCTCCTCGGGCACGGTGAAGATCACCGAAATCGGATCGATCTGGGTCACGGTCGCCAGGCCCTTGTCGTCGCCGACCTGGATGTAGTTGCCGGGGTCCACCTGGCGCAGTCCGACGCGCCCGCTGAGCGGAGACGTGATGCGGCTGGAGGCGAGCTCGAACTTCGCGGTGTCCACGGCGGCCTGGTCGGCGGCGACGGCACCCTGGTACTGGCGCACCCGTGCCTGCTGCGCGGCGCCCTGCTGCTGCGGGTCGTAGTCCTGTTCCGCCGGCGATGCGCGGTGCGGCAGTCCGAGCTGCGCCTGTTCCAGCAGGGCCTGGTCGCGGGCGAGTCGTCCCTGCGCCTGCTTCAGCGCGGCCTGGTAGGGGCGCGGGTCGATCTGCGCCAGGAAATCGTTCTGGCGCACCAGCTGGCCTTCCTCGACGGCAAGCTGCGTCAGTTGCCCATTGACCCTGGCCTTGATCATGACGGAAGCCAGGGGCGTGACGGTGCCCGGCGCGTCGATCGACAGGTTGACGTCGCCGCGCGTGGCGACCACCGAGTCTACGGTCACGATACCGGGCTCGACGGCGCTTGATGACGACTGAGCCGGCATGCGGATCATCCAGGGCACCGCCGCGATCGCCAGCACGATCGAGGTCAGACAGAAAGCGGTGCCTCCGCGTGACGGCCAGGCCCGCTCGTCGACACGCGAAAGAGAACCCTGCGTATCCGCGCTACCCACGCCCATGTGCCCTCTCTGATGTCGTCGCCGCACGGACTGTGCGAACCAGCCGTCCCTGAAAAATCAGACGGGCGCCGTACGCCGCCCCCTACCTGCGCGATGATCAGGGGGGCGCGGCGGCCAGGTATGGCTAGGCGTATCGGGGCGCGTGCGGCAGGAACTGCGAGGCCAGCCGCGACAACAGGGCGGTGTCGGTATCGGCGGCGGGCCGGCGGCCGGCGGCAACGCTGTGTATGAATTCGGCGACATGCGCCGGGTTGGAGATGGCCGCCTTGACTGCCTGCAGCGCTGCCTCGATCTGCACCAGCGTATCGGCCGTGCCGGTCAGCCCACGGCGTACCTCCGCGCTCTGCGGCAGGTAGTGGCTGCAACTCCACAGCACATAGTCCAGGATGGTGGGAACGAAGGTTGCCACCGACAGGTGGAAGCTCGGTTCATCCAGCGGCGTCGCCTGGTGCCACCAGCCGCGCGGAATGTAGAGCAGGTCGCCGGGTTCCAGCACGCAATCCAGCACCGGTGTGGGCGGACAGCGGCTCTGCGCCTGGTCGCTGCCGTGGGTGCTCAGCGGATAGGCGAAGGTGGGTTCGTACACGCGCCAGCGCTTGCGGCCGATGAGTTGGACGGCGAAAACGTCATGCACATCCCAGTGCTGGCCGAAGGTACCCTTGCCGCCGAAGGTGATGTAGCCGTTCCCTGTTGTCGGAAAACCGGTATAACGCTCCACGTCGCGGCACAGGGCTTGCGCTGAAGTGGAGCAGCCTTCCAGGCGATTCAGCACCAGGGTCGCGCCGCCCGCCATGAAATGGCTGAAGCGATCCAGCACCAGCTTGCGCCGGCGCATGCCCAGTTCCATCACTTCCTCGGTATAGGCGGCCGGGGGAACCGGGCCATCCGCATACAGTTTGAACAGCGGGTCCTTCGGCTCGATCTGGTTCAGCAGCGTATCGAGATCCCGCCATTCGAACGGCGGCACGCGCACCGCGCGCTTGCGCAGGTGGCAGTTCTTCTCCAGCAGCGTGTCGTGGAATTCCTGCGGCAGGATACCGAAGTCGATCATCGGTTCGCCCTCTGCGGCCGCCCCCGGCCGTGCCGGAAGGGCGGATGGTCCAATACCGTTGCGCCGTCACGGCGCTTCAAAAGACGGCCGGACTCTTCTCCGCGATGGAGAAGAGCCGACCGAACCCTCGTTCCCATCACCTGGGTCGATGCGGTTCCGACGATCAGGCGCGGCATCCCGCATCCACGGCGAAATGCGCTACCGGATTTTGCGTATCCGCTCCCGTGCGCGCCTTGGCGCGACGTGGGAGCGGACCGCTGGAATAAGAATCCCTTGCTTCCGCCGCACCGGTGCGGTGGAAGCAAGGTAGAGTCGTGCGCCTGCAGGCCAGGGGGAATGGACAAGTTCGTTCAGACTGCACGACACCTCTCCGCGACCCGCAAGGGTGGCGCGGATGAGAGTACGGTGGCAAGGGCTTCCACCGCAGTGACGCTCGATGCCGTATCCGCGCGGCCGGGATACGATGAAACACAGCCGGGCCGCGGTCCGATGCAAGGTGCGGCAGGGCGTGGCCGGATGTTGTTGCCATATCCCTACAGACGCGCTTCGGACAGGCCCCCCTACGTCAGCGGCCGGCCCGTGCCTCGTCTTTACAAAATTTCACACTTGCTGCGAGTCGAACAGATCGGCGGCTTCGGGCAGCACACGCGACAGGGCGGAACGTTTGGGCAGGGCGATGAAGCGCGGTTGACGCGGGTTCGTGGGCCTCGCCGGCTGCGGCGTCTGGGTATGTTGCGGCGCGAGCCGCTCGAGCTTCAGTCCCAGGTCCAGGTATAGCGGCAGCCACTCATCGCCGATCCGGTAGAACACCGGTTGCGTCAGGTTGCGATCGCACAGTTCGCGGAAACTCCATAGCAGATCCTCGAAGCGCTCCTGCTTGCCGACCGGATCGCCCAGGGCGATGACACAGCGTCCGGACTGCCGGTACATGATGAAGGCGTCACCCGTGCCGGCGAAAAACAGCTGCATGTTGCCCAGCGCCGCCTGGCGCACGAGCGGGTCGCTGCTGCCTGCCGCGATGTTGTTCGCGCGCTGCACGGTCGCGGCATCGGGCATCACCGGCCGCGGACGGTGCGGGCTGAGCGAGCGCCACAGCGCGGTCGAGGCCGCCAGCAGGGCAAAGGGAATTGCCGCGCGCAGGAACCGCGGCGCATCGTGGTCCAGCGCAAAGCGCCACCAGGCTTCTTGCGCGTACTGGATGTCGCTGCGGGCGACCGCGATGAAGCCGGTGACCGTGGCGGCGATGACCGCCACCCCGGCCAGCGAGACGCGCTGGCCGAGCAGCACCGAGCGCCGGAAGTAATGTCGCCGCACGGCCCACAGCATGCCTGTGACGCCGGCGCACACGACGATCCAGTCGAACGCCAGGTTCTGTGCCGCCAGTGCAAATGAAGCGCACGCCAATGCTGTCGCCACCCACCAGGCCCCGTCCAGTCGCAGGTACAGGCCGCGCGCCAGGATCAGCATGCCGATACCGGCGGCGCTGCCGCACAGGCTACCCAGGTGTGGCATTGTGGCGTCGTGGGGAAGACCCGCTTCGGACAGGTGTCGTCCACGTTCACCGCCCAGCGTGGACAAGGTAAGGAAAGCGCCGCCCAGCAGCGCCGCCGCGGTCAGAAGATGCGGCGCGATGCGCCGGGTCCAGGCAGCGGCCATCCCGACGTAGCGCCGCATGGTGTCGCGGACCTGCTCCGACACATCCCTGAGACGGAGCGGCGCGGAAGTGATGATTTTCCGCGCCGCCGCGTTCACGGACATGACTGCCTCGTCATCCGCCCTGCGCTGCTACCCTAGGGTTCGCCGGCCACCGGGCCGAAGTCCGGCGGCGCCACGCGATGCCGTGTGGCCGCTTCATAGGCCGCCGCGATGTGCAGCAGCTTGGGTTCGTCGAATGGGCGGCCGAGGAAGTCGATGCCCACCGGCAATTTCGCCGCCACCGGGCCGACCAGGCGGGTCGGTTCGCGCGCGCCTTCCGAGTAGAACTCGCTGCTGCCTTCAGCCGGTGGCGGTGGCGGCGGCGCGCTGGGATCGCGCACGCGGTCATAGACTTCGGTGGTGAAGCCAGCCGGCACGGTGATGACCGGGAAACCCTGCTGGCCGAGGAAGCTCCACACCACGCCGCGGCCGTTGACCTGCGGTTCGGCCGGCGCACCCAGCTTGGACGGCGGCAGGTTGCTGGTCGGGTAGACCACAGCGTCCACGTTCTGCTCCTGCATGCATTGCAGCAGGATCTGCTGCACCGCGAAGCGCATCTGCATGCGCCCGGCGGTATCCAGTTCCATCGACTTCTCCGCGGTCTCGCGGGTTTTCTTGCGGTCTGGGAAATGCGAGTCGTTGTAGAAATTTGCCTTGGCGATCAGGTCCGCGTTGGTCTTGATGTTGGCGTCGCCGCGCTGGCGCAGGTACAGGTCCATCATGTACTTGCCCTCACCTTCTGCGCGCGACTGGAAGTAGGTGCGGATGGTGACGCTGTCGGGGAACCTGGAGGAATCTGCGGCCATGTCGAGCAGGGTCAGGACCTGGTCGGTCGCCGGCTTGCCCTGCGCGTCCACCGGGAACAGCTTGGGAAATTGCTTGGCCAGGGCGGCGTTGCGCAGTCCCGGGGTGAAGCGGGTGACGCAGCTCTGGAACAGCGCGCCCTCGGGGCCCGGGTCGACGATAGTGGCGCCGAGCTTGCGCAGATCCTCGATCGCATGATCGACGATATCGATGCTCTGCTCGTCGGCCACGCTGAACAGCTTCTTGTTCATGTATTCGCGCAGCACGCCGATGCGCACGCCGTCGAGGCGCCCACCGTTGGCGAAGCTCGCATAGGCTTTGGCCGGCGTACGGCCGACGCTGAACACGGTCAGTTCGTCCTTGGGATCGTAGCCGGCGATGACGTCGAGGATGCGCGCGGCATCCTGCACCGTGCGGCAGATCGGGCCGACACGGGTATTGATGCCGGCGCCCATCATGCCGCGGCGGCTGACGAGTTCCTGCGTCGCCGCGATGCCGACTTCGTTGTCGGCTTCGGCCGGGCCGCGGATCGAGGAACTGGTCTCCTCGGCGATGGCGCAGGTGACCAGGTTGGCCGCCACCGAAGTGCCGGAGCCGGAGCTGGAAGCGTTCGGTGTGCGCTCGGTGTCGTAGGGGTTGCAGAAGGTGCCGCCGAAGGCGCTGCGGGCGCCGCCGGAAGCGTACTCGGCGAGATTGGACTTGGCCAGGATGATGGCGCCCGCGGCGCGCAGGCGCCGTACGAATTCAGCGTCCTGCGGCGGACGGTCATTGGCCCAGAAGGCGTCGGCGCCGTCGGTGGTGCGCAGGTCGAAGGTGTCGTACTGGTCCTTCACCGCCATGATCACGCCCTGCAGCGGGCCGACCAGCTTGCCGGTGCGGGCGAACTCGCGGTCCTGCCGTGCCGCCGTTTCCAGCGCATCAGGCATGTCCGGGTTGCCGTCGGCGGCGTCGGTCATGCTGCGCGCCTTGCGCTCGTCGAAGCCCAGGGCCTGGCGCGTCGCCGGGCGCAGGTTCAAGGTCGACAGGGCATTGAGCTGCCCGGCGTGGGGAATGGTTTCGACGGGGCCCAACAGGCCCTGCGGCTGCTTCACGCAGGTGCCGTTGTAGGCTTTGATGCGGGCCAGGTAGAGCCTGACCAGTTGTTCGGTGGTGAGCTGCTTGCTGATGATGGCGTACTGGATCTCGCCGATGGTGGCTTCTTCCAGGTGGAACTTGGCGGGCTTGGCTGCCGCTTCCACGCCGGTGCCGAGGCCGCAGCCCAGGAGCAGGGTGAAGGTGGCCATGGAGCCGCAGATCCAGCTGCGGAACCTTGGAAGGCTACGCGGAACGTTGAACGGAATTTTGGGCACGACGAACTCCCCCTGATGTTATATCCGGATGCCGTGCTGCGGGAGGAGCGGCATGATGCTGGCCATGCCGCTCCTCCCGCCCTGCTTGTGGACCTGAAGCGGTCCGAGATCCGGAATGATTGTGCTGCTGCGGTGATGCGTACTAGTAGCTGATGGTGTCGCTGGGTAGCGCCGGCGTGGTTTTCGGCGTGCGGATCGCCTTGGTGGCCTGCTCGAAGTCATAGCCGTAGCCGAGCAGCTTCGGTTCGCTCCACTGCGGGCCGAAGAAGGAGATGGTCACCGGCAGACCGTCCGGCGTCATGCCGGCGGGCACGATCAGGTCGGGGCAGCCGGTCTCGTTGGCGATGTTGGTCGGCGAGTCGCCGCCGGCACCGGGCTTGGGCGCTTCCTTCGGCAGGATCAGCGTGGCCGGACGCGGCGAGGTCGGGTAGACCACGGCGTCGAGCTTGTACTTGGTGAAGATCGCGGTCATGCCGGAGCGCATTGCCGCCAGCTGCTCGTTCTTCAGCGCCAGGTACTGCGGATCGTTCAGGTCCAGCGCCAGGCCGGCGGTGTACTTGAGGCCGTAGGCCTTGCCTGGACTGTTGTAGTGGGTGGCCGGATCGTTGGCCTTGGCCACGATTTCGTCGAAGTCTTTGGGGAAGCCGGGCTTGAGCGTGTGCAGGTAGGTGGTCAGCTGCGCCTTGAACTCGGAAGCCACCAGCAGGTTGTAGATGCCGCCCTTGGCCTGGATCATGTAATCCGGGTACTTGATCGGATCGACCACCACAGCGCCCAGCTTCTTCAGCGTGGCGATGGCGTCTTCCACCACCTTGTCGGTACCGGCGTCCTTGCCCATGAAGTCACGGGCGATGCCGATGTGCGCGCCCTTGAGCGAGCCGGTCTTGAGGTATTGGGTGTAGTCCTTCTGGAAGTGGCCGGCGCTCTTGACGCTGGCCGGATCGGCGGGGTCGACGCCGGTCATCACGCCCAGCGCCGTGGCGACGTCGGCAACGCTGCGGCCCATCGGGCCGCCGGTGTCGAAGCTCAGCGCCAGCGGTACGATGCCGTTGCGGCTCATCAGGCCGACGGTGGGCTTGAGGCCGACGATGCCGTTGGCCGAGGAGGGGCCGCGCACCGAGCCGCCGGTGTCGGTGCCCAGGCCGAACTGCGCGAAGATGGCGGCGATGGAGGCGCCGGTGCCGCCGCTGGAGCCGGAAGGACCGCGTGTCAGGTCGTGCGGATTGTGCGTCTGCAGGCCCATCGAGCTGTAGCCGTTGGGCACCAGGCCGGCCTTGAGCACTTCCGGATCGGTGGCGCCGCTGACGCTGCCGCCGCTGCCGGCGAACTCGCTGAGGTTGACCTTGGCCACCACGATGGCGCCGGCCTCACGCAATTTCTTCACCACGAAGGCATCGCTGGGCGGCAGCGAGCCGGCCAGCAGCTGCGAGCCGGCGGTGGTCTGGATGTCGTGGGTGTTGTAGTTGTCCTTCAGCACGATCGGCACGCCGTGCAGCGGGCCGCGGATCTTGCCGGCCTTGCGCTCGGCGTCCAGTGCCTTGGCTTCCGCCAGGGCATTGGGGTTGAGCGTGATCACCGCGTTGATCGCCGGGCCCTGCTTGTCGTAGGCCGCGACGCGCGCGAGGTAGGCCTGCGTCACCTGCTCCGACGAGACCTTGCCGGTCTTGTAGGCAGCCTGCAGGTCGGCAATGCTGGCGGTGTCGATGTTCAGCGTCTCGGCGCGCGCGGCCGGCGACAGGGCGAGGCTGAGGGCGAGGAGAAACGCGGAGGGGCGGAAGATCTTTTCGGCGTTCCTGATCGTGGTCGTGCTCTTCATGTAGGTTCCTGGCTATATGGACCGTTGCGGCTGAACGGTCCTTATCCAGTAGACGCCGGCATTCCGGCACCCCCTACCTGTGCACCCGGTTAACAAAAATTCACTGTTCGCCGTCTACCGGC
>JAQGNS010000292.1 GCA_028291705.1 Nevskia sp. | reverse complement strand
GATCTGGAGCACCTCCACCCGCGGCGTGATGGACTTCCCCTTCCCCGCCTTCGCCCGCTTCTTCGAGTCGCACGGCCTGCTCAGCGTTTCCGACCAGCCGCAGTGGCAGACGGTGACCGGCGGCTCCGATACTTATGTCGCGAAGGTGCTGGCGCAGTTCAAGGGTGAGCTGCGCCTGGACACGCGGGTGAAGTGCCTGAAGCGCGAAGGGAACGGCGTGGTGCTGAGCACCGCACGGGGCGAGGAGCGCTACGACGCGGTGGTCTGCGCCACCCACTCCGACCAGGCCCTGGCGATGCTGCCCGATGCCTGCGAGGCGGAATGCAGCCTGCTGGCCAACGTGCCCTTCGCCTCCAATATCGCTTACCTGCACACCGATGAATCGCTGATGCCGAAGCGCAGGCGCGCCTGGTCGAGCTGGAACGCGATCCTGGCGCGGGATGAGCTGAGCGACGAGCCGATCGGCGTCAGCTACTGGATGAACCTGCTGCAGAAGCTGGATACGCCGACGCAGTACTTCGTCTCGCTCAACCCGCCACGCGCGCCGCGGCCGGAGACGGTGCTGTACCAGACCCGCTACGAGCATCCGCTGTACACCCCCGCCACCATCCAGGCGCAGCGGCGCCTGCCGCAGATCCAGGGGCGCAACCGCGTCTGGTGGGCCGGCGCCTGGACAGCCTACGGGTTTCACGAGGACGGCTTCAAGTCGGGGCTGCGGGCGGTGGCGGGCATTGACCGTGAGTGCTTGCCGCTCTGGGCCAACAGCCTGGGCTTGGAAGCAGAGCAGAGCGCCATCTCTACTGATAGCCGATCCCTGATGGCCGGATCGGGAATTATCGAGGCCGCGTGATGGCTCTTGAACCACGCCCGAGTCATCGTTGACAGACATTAAGGGTGCTGCCCGAGCACTGCATACTCCGCTCATGGCCACGCCCGCCGCCTGCCTTTATTCCTGCCGGGTGATGCACCGGCGGCTGGTGGCGCCGTTCTATCGCTTCGTTTACCGCGTGTTCTACCTGCTGCTGGATATCGACCATATCGGCGCGGCTGCGCAGGGCACACGCCTGTTCTCCCATAACCGCTTCAACCTGCTGGCCTTCCACGACCGCGATCACGGCGACGGCAGCGGGCGTCTGCGCGCCTGGGCGGAAGGCGTGCTGGTCGGGGCCGGTATCGAACTGGCGGGCGGCCGCATCCGGCTGTTGGTGCTGCCGCGCCTGCTCGGTCATGCCTTCAACCCGATCAGCCTGTGGTACTGCGAGCACCGCGACGGCGGCTTGCGCGCGGTGATCGCCGAGGTGCGCAACACCTTCGGCGAGAAACACGCCTACCTGCTCGGCGCCGACGGCGCGGCCATGCTCTACGAAACGCCGCACGAAAAGGACAAGCGCTTCCACGTCTCGCCGTTCTTCGACCTGGTGGGGCGCTACCGCTTCACCCTGGGTGAGCCGGGCGAGCGTTTGCGCGTGGCGATTCACGAGACCCGCGAGGACCAGGCCATCCTCGACGCCACCGTGACCGGCGAGCGCCGGCCGCTGGGGGATGCGGCGATCCTGGGGCTGGTGGCGCTGATGCCGCTCATGACGCTCAAGGTGGTGGCGGGCATCCACTGGGAAGCGCTGAAGATCTGGCTGCGCGGGGGGAGATTCCACCGCAAGCCGGAGCCGCCGTCGATTGGGGTGAGCTAGGCGGAAGCGATCGCCCTGTTCCGGAATTTGCATGGCATCCGGACGCCACCAAGCTGCGTATTAGGGATATGGCCGCGCCAGTCCCGGCGCCGGCTGAACCACGGGGCGTCACGAGATGAAGAATCGGGATTTCGACGGAGGCAACTCTCTCGCCGGCATCATGGCCCGCGACGGCTTTTCGCCGGACCTGGCGACGGCCCTGTCGCGCCAGGACACTGGCAAGGGCGTGTCCCTGGGCCTGAAGCTGTTGATGTACATGGTCTCCGGCATCCGCTTCGGCTCGCTCGACGTGACCCTGCCCAACGGCAGCGTGCGCCGTTTCGCCGGCTCCGAGCCGGGACCGCATGGCGTGTGGCACATCAAGAGCGACCGCCTGATCCGCCACATCCTGGCCTCGGGCGAGGTGGGCGTCGGCGATTCCTATATTGACGACTGCTGGGATTCTCCCGACCTGGCGCAACTGCTGCTGGTGATGCACATCAACGAGCCCTACTACAAGGGCCCGTTCGAGGCGAACTGGCTGGGCCGCGTCTACGGCTGGTGGAAGCACAAGCGCCGCGCCAACACCAGGCGCACCGCGCGCAGGAACATCGAACACCACTACGACCTCGGCAACGCGTTCTACAAACTGTGGCTGGACGACACCATGGCGTACTCCTCCGGCATGTACATCCAGCCGAACGAGACGCTGATGGAGGCGCAGCTCAACAAGTTCCGGCTGATGTATGAACGCCTGGACCTGAAGGCCGAACACAGCCTGCTGGAAATCGGCTCGGGCTGGGGCGGCTTCGCCATCTATGCAGCGCAGCGTTCAGGCTGCCGCGTGCACTCGATCACCTTGTCGCAGGAGCAATTGGCGGAGGCACGCATCCGCGCCGAAAAAGCGGGCGTGTCGGACCGCGTTACTTTCGATCTGCGCGACTACCGCGACGTGACGGAGCAGTACGACCGCGTGGTGTCGATCGAGATGTACGAGGCGGTGGGCGAGGAATACTGGCCGGGCTACTTCGCCACCATCGCGCGCGCGCTGAAACCGGGCGGACGGGCGGCGATCCAGGGCATCACCCTCAATCCGAAGCTGTTCGAGCACTACCGCAGCAAGCGCGATTTTGTGCAGAAATACATCTTCCCCGGCGGCATGTTGTGCCCACCGGGCCGCTTCGAAAGCCTGGCGCGCGTTGCAGGCCTGGCACCGGCGGATGCCAGCTTCTACGCCCTCGACTACGCCGATACCCTGGCGCAGTGGCACCGCAATGTGATCGGCGCGCGCGAAGCCATCGTGCGGCAGTTCGACGAGCGCTTCCTGCGCATGTGGCGCTATTACCTGGCCTACTGCGAATGCGGTTTCCGCGCCGGCAGCATCGACCTGATGCAGATCACGC
>JAQGNS010000283.1 GCA_028291705.1 Nevskia sp. | reverse complement strand
CCTGCACGTCATCGTGCGCGAGACCAATGAACGGGCGTGGCGCGCGGCCGATGAACTGATCGAGAAGCTCGACGACGCCACCATCGAGCGCGCCCAGGCGGCGTTCTCCAAGATGGATTCCGAGGGCCAGCGCCGCATGGCTGCACTGCACGGCGGGCGCCGCGACAAGCTGGAAGTGTCGCCCAACCTGTGGGCTGGCGTAGGCCTGGTGCGCGGCGGCGCCGGCACCGCCCTGGTGGGCGATCCGCAGACGGTGGCGGCCCGCATGCAGGAATACGCCGACCTCGGCATCGAGACCTTCATCCTCTCCGGCTATCCGCACCTGGAAGAGGCCTACCGCTTCGCCGAGCTGACCTTCCCGCACCTGCCGCTGGATCGGCCGCAGAAGCGCGTTGCCGAAGGCGTGTTGTCCGGGCCGTTCGGCGAGATCGTGGCCAATACTTATGTGCCCAAGGTTTCGCAGAGCTGATCGAACCATGCCCTTGTTCACCCGCCGCCGTTTCTCCTTCACCGCACTGGTGCTGCTTGCCGCATCCGCGTTGCCCGGCATCGCCGGCGCCGATACGGTGGAAGTGCGCATCGGCTATCAGAAATCGTCAACGCTCACTGCGCTGCTCAAGGCGCAGGGGACATTGGAGAAGAAATTCGCCGGCAAGGACGTGCACCTGAGCTGGAGCGAGTTCACCAGCGGTGCGCCGCTGCTGGAGGCGCTCAACATCGGCGGCATCGACCTGTCCGCCGACGTGGCGGACACGGTGCCGATCTTCGCACTGGCGGCCGGCGCGAACCTGGCCTATTACGCGCAGGAGACGCCCTCGCCCACCGCACAGGCAATCCTGGTGCGGGCGGATTCGCCGATCCACGATGTGGCGAGCCTGAAGGGCAAGAAGGTCGCAGTGGCCAAGGCGGCCGGCGCGCATTACTTGCTGATCGCGGCCCTGCGCAAGGCGGGATTGAAGTTCAGCGATATCCAGCCGGCCTATCTGTCGCCGGCCGATGGCCGCGCGGCGTTCGAGAACGGCTCGGTGGACGCCTGGGCGGTGTGGGACCCTTACGTGGCCGGGGCGCAGCAGCAGGCCAAGGCACGCGTGCTCACCGACGGTACCGGCATCGCCAGCTATCGCCGCTACTACCTGGCCTCGGCACCGTTCGCCAAGGCGCATCCGGAGATCGTGCAGGCGGTGTTCGACGCGCTGCGCGACACCGGCGTGTGGGTGAAGGCGCATCCGCAGGATGCGGCGGCGGCGCTGGCGCCGGTGTGGGGACTGGATGCGCAGACGGTGCGCATCGCCAACGACCGGCGCAGCTATGAAGTGCGCGCGGTCAGCGCGGACGCGCTGGGCGAGCAACAGAAGATCGCCGATGCGTTCCTCGATGCCAATCTGATCCCGAAGGCGGTGGATACGCAGGGCGCCACTGTATGGAAACCGTTATGAGCGCGCTGTCGCTGCACCGTCCGGATGAAACGGCGGCGCCGGCGGTGCCGCCGGAGCTGCTGCATGTCGACTGCGGTGCGCATACCGCGGCGGTCGAAACGCTGGCAGCCAAGCTTGCCGCAACGGCGGTGGAGCGCGACAAGCGCGGCGGTACGGCGCTGGCCGAGCGAGCGCTGATCCGGCAAAGCGGGCTGCTGACGCTGAGTGTGCCGCGACAGTACGGCGGCGCCGGCGAAGCGTGGCCGCTGATCTATCGCATTGTGCGGCGGCTGGCCGCCGCCGACAGTTCGCTCGCGCACCTGTACGGCTTCCAGCATCTGCAGATTGCCACCATCCTGCTGTTCGCCAATCCCGAGCAGCAGCAACGTTATCTGAGCGGCACCATCGAGCACAACTGGTTCTGGGGCAATGCCACCAATGCCCTGGACGGCAATATCGCACTGCAAGCGGCAAGCGATGCCTCCGGCGAGCACTACACGCTCGACGGCTTCAAGACCTTCTGCTCCGGCGCGCTCGACTCGGACATGCTGAACGTGTCGGCGCCGCGCGGCGGCGATCCGTCCAACCGCATCATCCTCACCATCCCCAGTCGCCGCGCCGGGGTGCATGCCAACGAGGACTGGGATGCGATCGGTCAGCGCCAGACCGACAGCGGCAGCGTGCGCTTTGAGCGGGTACGGGTGGAGGCCGATGAAATCCTCGGGCCGCCGGGACCGGGCGGCTCGCCGCGCGCCACCTTGCGGCCTTGTGTATCGCAACTGGTGTTGACCGAGATCTACAACGGCAATGCGCTCGGCGCGCTGGCCGCGGCCCGTGCCTATACGCTGGAGCAGGCGCGGCCCTGGGGCAGTTCCGGCGTGGCGCGGGCGGCGGAAGATCCGTTCATCCAGCAGCGTTACGGCGAGTTGTGGAGCAAGTACCGCGCTGCCGTGAGCCTGACCGAGAGCGCGGCGCGGACATTGCAGGAGGCGTGGGACCTGGGCGCTGCGATCACGCCGCAGCAGCGCGGCGCGGCAGCGGTGGCCATCGCCGAGGCACGTGTGTTCGCGGCGCGCACGGCGCTGGAAGTGACGGCGCAGATCTTCGAGACCATGGGCGCGCGCGCCACGGCTTCGCGCTGGGGCTTCGACCGCTTTTGGCGCAATGTGCGCACGCATTCGCTGCACGACCCGCTCGACTACAAGCTGCGCGACATCGGCCACTGGCTGTTGAGCGGCGAGCCGCCGCTGCCTTCGATTTATTCCTGAGCCGCCATGTCCGCCTCTCGTCTGCCTTACCAGTCGTGGCGCCGCCTGGGTGCGAATGCCCTGCCCTGGCTGCTGCCGCTGCTGATACTCGGCGCCTGGGAATACGCGGCGCGTTCCGGGCTGCTGTCGACACGCGTATTGCCGGAGCCGTGGGCGGTGGTGAAGGCTGCCTGGCACCTGGTGCAGACCGGGGAGATGTGGGCGAACCTCAAGGTCAGCGCCGGACGCGCGTTCGCCGGACTGGCCATCGGCGGCGGTCTGGGTTTACTGCTGGGATTGCTGACCGGGCTGTTCGTGCCGGCACAGGTGGCGCTCGACACCACACTACAGATGCTGCGCAACATTCCGCCGCTGGCGATGATTCCGCTGGTGATCCTTTGGTTTGGGATTGATGAAGGAGCGAAGCTGTTCCTGGTGGCGCTGGGCGTGTTCTTCCCGCTGTACCTGAATACCTTCCACGGCATCCGCACGGTGGACCGCAACCTGATCGAGATGGCGCGCAGCTACGGCCTGTCCGGCTGGCGGCTGTATCGCGATGTGATCCTGCCCGGCGCCCTGCCCTCGATCCTGGTGGGGCTGCGCTTCTCGCTGGGCCTGATGTGGGTGCTGCTGATCGTGGCGGAAACCATTTCCTCGTCTTCCGGCATCGGCTACATGACCATGAACGCGCGCGAATTCCTGCAGACCGACGTGGTGCTGGTCGGCATCCTGCTGTATGCCTTGCTCGGCAAGATCGCCGACGTGGCGGCGAAGGGCCTGGAGCGGGTATGCCTGCGCTGGCATCCGTCCTACCAATGAGCGCCGCTGTACGCACGCAGTTGCTGCGCGATAGCGCGCCGGCCGGGCGTGAACAGCCTGTGGTCGGGGCCTCGGTTCCAACACCGGATCGGAACGGGCTGGCTGTTTCCATCCGCGGACTGGAAAAACACTACGGCGAGCGGCAAGTATTGCGCGGCCTGTCGCTGGACATCGCCCGCGGCAGCTTCGTCGCCATTGTCGGGCGCAGCGGTTGCGGCAAATCGACCCTGCTGCGCATCGTCGCGGGACTGGAACAGGCCGACGGCGGCAGGCTGGAGATCGGCGCGGCCAGCGCCTGCCCGGCCTGCGAGGATCGGCCGGAAGTGCGCCTGATGTTTCAGGATGCGCGGCTGCTGCCGTGGAAGAGCGTGATCGACAATGTGCGGCTGGGCCTGCCGCGCTCGGCGCTGCCGGCGGCGCGGGATGCGCTGCGCGACGTGGGCCTGGAGGATCGCGAGAAGGACTGGCCGGCGGCATTGTCCGGTGGGCAGCGCCAGCGCGTGGCGCTGGCGCGGGCGCTGGTGCATCGGCCGCAACTGCTGCTGCTGGACGAGCCGCTGGGGGCGCTGGATGCGCTGACGCGGATCGAGATGCATGCACTGATCGAGCGCCTGTGGCGCGAGCATGGTTTTACCGCGCTGCTGGTGACGCACGATGTGCAGGAAGCGGTGGCGCTGGCGGACCGGGTGGTGGTGATCGAAGAGGGGGCCATCGGGCTGGACCAGGCCCTAGGGCTGGCCCGGCCGCGGGCGCGGGGTTCGCAGGAGTTCGCGGCGCTGGAGAACCGGGTGTTGACGCGGGTACTGCAACAGCATGGCGTCGATCCGGGGGCACCTGCCACGGCGGCGGAGCAGGTCGATGCGTTGCGGCTGGAAGGGGTGCGCTGGGTGATTTGAGGTGAGCAGGGCTTGTTGCTGTTCATGCAAAAAGCGCCCCTCACCCCGGCCCTCTCCCCACTTCGTAGGGAGAGGGGGACAAACATAGGGACTGCGTCAACTTCGCAGGATGGTGTGGCGCTCCATGGGGAAAAACATCATGCGTGCCATGTGTGCCAAGGGTTTTTGTTGGCACGCATGCGGCGAGCGTGTATTTTCCTGGCGGATTTTTCGGGCGGATTTGCTGATTTCCGGGTGGTCCAGGAGGTACGGGGAAGTGTTTTAACGTACCAGGACGCCCAGGTTGGTTTATCCGGGTTCCGCCTCGGGTTCCGTGCCTGGATTTCGCCTGCGACACGGTGCCGGCTTGCGCAGGAACGACGGTGAACGGGAATTTGCCAGTTCTGGAGGCAGGATCAGGCGTGAATCCCGGTCCAGCCCAGGTAGCCGGTGTACAGGCCTACGGCGATAATCAGCAGGCTGGAAACATAGGGGGCCTTGCGCGCGAGGTCGCCGAAGCCGCTGAAGTGTTTGCTGGCATGACGCACGCTGAGGGCGGCGATGGTGCCGGTCATGACCATGGTCAGGGCCAGGCCGATGCTGAAGCACAGCACCAGGCCGACACCGAGCGAGTACTGCTTGAGTTGCAGGCAGAGCAGCAGGATGGTGATCGAGGCGGGACAGGGAACCAAGCCGCCGGTCAGGCCGAACAGGATGATCTGGGTGTTGCTGACGCTGCGGTTGGCGAAGCGCCGCTGGATCTGTTCGGCATGCTCCCGTTCGTGGGCATCCTGGAATTCGGCCGGGATGGCCTCGGATGCAGGCGGATGCGGGTGATGGGCGTGGGCTTCATGGTCATGGTCATCATGATGACCGTGATCATCATGATGGTGATGGCCGTGGTCGTGCGCATGGGCGTGATGCTGCTCGCGATAAGTACGCCAGGCCATCCACAAGGCGATGGCGATGATGAGGGCGCCGGAGGCCAGCTGGAACCAGGCTTCGGTGCGCTCGCCGCCCAGCTCCTTGCCGAAATGCATGCCCAGCAGGGCGACGGCCCAGACCACGGCAGTGTGGGAGACGGTGGCGGCGAGGCCCAGCATCACGGCCTGGGCCACGGTGCCGCGGATGGCGACGATGAAGGCGGCCATCATGGTCTTGGAGTGACCGGGCTCGAGGCCGTGCAGCGCGCCGAGCAGGATGGCGCTGGGTGCAAATAGCCAGGCATTGGCGCTGCCTTCGCGCAGCAGTTCGGTGATGGGGGTCATCGCGGCTCTACAGGTACTTCGAAATTTCGTGCAGCTCGGCCAGGGCCTGGCGCGAGACGGTGTCGCCGGGCTCGAAGCGGTGCGCGATGTGCTCGTGGATGAAGGTCTTCTTGGCCTGCGTCACCGCCTTCTCCGCCGCCTGCAACTGCATCGCCACTTCGGCGCATTCGCGGTGAGTCTCGATCATGGCGACGACCGTGTTGAGCTGGCCGATGGCGCGGCGCAGGCGCTTGACGATCTCGGGATTGGCAGTGTCGGCGGTGGGATGGCTCATGCGCCAATATACCATACCCCCCTACGGTATATGGAAGTGGCACACCCGCCCTGCCCCACCGGCCGCGAAACGGGGCCTACAGCGAGAAATCCTTGTCGCCTTCGGCCAGCAGCAGGGCCAGCAGGGCCTTGTCGTGGGCGGAGAGGGCGTCGTAGTAGGCCAGGTAGATGTCATTGGTGGCCTGCTGCGCCTGGATCAGCTCAACGATGCTGATGGCGCCGCGCTGGTAGGCGTATCTGGTGTCCTGCAGGGTCTGGTCGGTTTCGCGCAGAATGCTGCCGCGGTAGGCGGCGAGCGCCCGGGCCGCGGCGGTGTACTGGGCGTAGGCGCTGATGACGTCGGTGCGGGCCTGAAGTTGGGCCACACGCAGTTGCAACTGGGCCTGCGACAGCGCGGCCTCGGCCTGGGTCAGCTCGCCGTGCTGGAGTCTGGAGAACGGGATCGGCACGGTGACGGTGGCGCCGAGGGCGTCGTTGCGGGCGCTTTCCGGGGGGAAGGACTGGCCGGTCTTGTCGAGCA
>JAQGNS010000269.1 GCA_028291705.1 Nevskia sp. | reverse complement strand
CCGGCATCCGCCTTGCGATGAAAATGCCGCATCGCAACCCAAGGAGTGGATCATGCCCAATGCCAGCAAGCGTAAGCCGCGCCCCGCCGTTGCGCCCTATCTGAGCGTCCATGACGCCCGCAAGGCGCTGGATTATTACCAGGCGGCCTTCGGCGCGGTGGAGATGATGCGCTGGGTCGACCCGGACAACGGCAAGATCGGCCATGCCGAGATCCGCATCGGTGAGCGCTCGATCTACCTGGCCGACGAATACCCGGAAACCACCGAACTGGGCCTGCGCAGCCCGCTGTCGCTGGGCGGCAGCAGCTTCCAGTTCTGGCTCACGGTGGACGATGTGGAGGCGGTGACCGAGCGCGCGGTGGCCGCCGGCGGCAAGCTGCTGCGGGCGGTGGAGCAGTCCGCGCAGGACGGGCGCCGCAGCCGGGTGCAGGATCCCTGCGGGCATATCTGGACCATTTCGAGCCACTGAGGGACGAAGGGCTCTTTCAGTCCAGGCGTATAAAGGCTTGGGCGAATGCGGGGCTGGACCTTCGCTGCGCTCGGGATGACGGCTACTATGGCCGGCAGGACCGGCCGGGGCTCCTGACAGGGGGCTGTCAGCAGCGGCGGTTCAACATGATCGACAACGATCGACGGGAACATTTTCATGTCCACACAGCAATCGGTACCGCAGGCGGCCAGGCCTGCCGCGGTGATCTTCATCTTCATCACCGTGGTGATCGACGTGCTCGGCTTCGGGCTGATCATTCCGGTATTGCCCAAGCTGGTCGAGCAGTTCATGGGCGGCGACACCGCGCGCGCGGCGCTGGTCTATGGCGTGTTCGGCACGGCCTGGTCCCTGATGCAGTTCCTGTTCGCGCCACTGCTGGGCGCGATCTCGGACCGCTTCGGGCGGCGCAAGGTGATCCTGATTTCCTGCTTTGGGCTGGGACTGGATTACATCGTGATGGCGCTGGCGCCGGGCGTCGGCTGGCTGCTCCTGGGCCGCATCATCTCGGGCATCTGCGCTTCCAACTTCAGCACCGCCGGCGCCTATATCGCCGACGTCAGCCCGCCGGAAAAGCGGGCGCAGGCGTTCGGCCTGATCGGCGCGGCCTTCGGTGTGGGCTTCGTGCTGGGACCGGCGCTGGGCGGCTTGCTGGGCGATATCAGCCCGCGTCTGCCGTTCTGGGGCGCGGCAACGCTGGCGTTGATCAACGCGACGTACGGCCTGTTCGTGCTGCCCGAGTCGCTGCCGCCGGAAAAGCGCGACGGGTTTTCCTGGCGCAAGGCGAACCCGGTGGGCTCGCTGACGCTGCTGCGCTCGCATCCCGACTTGATGGGATTCGCCGGCATCCACTTATTGTTCCAGATCGCGCATTGCGTATTGCCCAGTGTGTTCGTGCTGTACACCGGCTACCGCTATGGCTGGAACAGCAGCACGGTGGGTTTCACTCTCACCGCGGTGGGTGTGTTCAGCATCATCGTGCAGGGCGGCCTGGTGAAGCCGGCAGTGAAACACCTGGGCGAGCGCGGCGCGCTGTATACCGGGCTGCTGTTCGGCATGGCCGGCTTCGCCGGCTTTGCGCTGGCGCCGACGGGATTCTGGCTGTGGGCATCGTTGCCGGTGTTTGCGCTGATGGGGCTGTTCAGTCCCGGGCTGCAAAGCCTGATGTCGCGCCGCGTGGCGCCATACGAGCAAGGCAAGTTGCAGGGGGCCAATGCCAGCATCATCGGCATCGCCGGCATGATCGGGCCGGGATTGTTCACCTTGTCCTTTGCCCATTTCATCGACAAGGGGCGCGCCTGGATGCTGCCCGGTGCGCCGTTCTTTCTCGCCGCGGGGCTGCTGGTGCTGGCGTTGGTGCTGGCCTTGCAGGCGGCGCGACCGGCACAGCAGGTGGCAACGCAACCAGGAGCTTGAGCGTGGAGGAAACGCCCGCACAGACCAGGGTCTACTACAACAGCGCCTGCCCGGTGTGCAACGCGGGTATCAAGGGCCAGCGCGAGCGGATGGAGGTTTGCGGGGCGGCGGATGTGCAGTGGATCGATGTGCACAACAATCCGCAGGCGGTGGCGGAGGTGGGGGCGGACCTGGAGACGGTGCGCGAGACGCTGCATGTGAAGACGGCGGACGGGGAAATCGCCAAGGGCGCGGATGCTTTCGCGGCGCTATGGTCGCGCACCCAGGGCCAGGGCTGGCTGGCGGCGCTGGTGCGGCTACCGCTGCTGCATGCGCTGGCGCAACTGGCCTACAAGGGCTTTGCGCGGCTGCTGTATCGCTGGAACCGCAGCAAGGGGCATTGGTAGAGCACTCGCGCGCTGGATCACACAAATGAGGCGCGGCCGCTGCGGCGGCCATTGACAGGCGGGCGCGGCGTCGAAAAGCTATCGGCGTCATTCCCCCAGACCGCATCCCATGCACGGGCCTTCACCCAAAGTCAGCGTCAGCCACGGCTGTGTCATCGCCAGCGGCTTCCGGCCGCATCCGCTGCTGCGCAATGCGCATGTGCAGACTATCTATCCCACGCTGCTGCGGCCCTTGCCGCCGCTGGAGGTCCGGCGCGAGCGGCTGGAGCTGGCGGACGGGGATTTCGTCGACCTGGGGTGGAGCGGCAACACGCAGGGCACCGGGCCGCTGGCGATCCTGCTGCATGGGCTGACCGGCGGCTTCGAGTCGAAGTACCTGCGCGGCACGGCCGGGCAACTGATTGCGCGGGGCTGGCGCACGGTGGCGCTGCAACTGCGCGGCAGCGGGCCGGATACGAACCGGCTGCCGCGCTGCTACAACCATGGCGACACCGAGGATTTCCACACGCTGTGCCGGGTGCTGCGCGAGCGCGAGCCGGGGACGCCGCTGTTCGCGGTGGGCTGGTCGATGGGGGCGAACATCCTGCTGAAGGCGTTGGGGGAAAGCGGCGAAGCCTCGCTGCTGACCGCCGCCGCGGCGGCGTGTGCGCCGTTCCAGTTGCAGGCTTGCGCCGAGCGGCTGCGGCGCGGCTTTCCGCGGGTGTATCAGAAGCACCTGATCAATGGGCTGGGCACGATCCTGCGGCGCAAGCATGGGCCGGTGCCGGTGCTACCCACGGCTAACCTGGCGGCCGCCCTTGGTGCGAAGGATTTCTTCGCCTTCGACGATGCCTATACGGCGCCGATGAATGGCTACCCGGATGCCATCGGCTATTACACGCAGGCTTCTTCCGGGCAGTTCCTCAAGGGAGTGCGGCGGCCGACGCTGGTGATCAACTCGGTGGACGATCCCTTCATGGTGCCTTCGATCCTGCCGGCGGCGGCGGAGCTGGCGCCGGCGGTGACGCTGGAACTAGCGCAGCATGGCGGGCACCTGGGGTTCATTGCGACGGGTGACGGCGGCCGGCCCAAGTACTGGCTGGAAGAGCGGGTGCCGGAGTTTTTGTTTGAGGCGCACGCGGCTGCCTGATCCGGTGAAACTGGCTGGTTTTTGAAGTTTTCGGGGTGGGTGGGGAGCGCCCTCGCCTGCATGCGTGCCATGCGTGCCAAGGTTGTGTGTTGGCACGCATGCGGTGAACGAGTGATGTACCTCTTTATCCAGATGGCTGGGAGCGGCCTGGGGGGCCGGATTCCGGGGGATCTACATGCAGCGCGTGCCTTCGGGTGCGCAGAACTGGACTCCCGCCTGCGCGGCAATGACGATTTTCAAGTTATGTGTCCGGTCCGGGCCTTTGTCGGCTCCGCTTCGCTTGAGCCGACCTACAGGGACGGGGCTACGGGGTGCCTACTGAGCCTATGGGATCAGGGGCGGCGCGGACCGGGAGCCACATGGCGTCGCCATAGCTGAAGAAGCGGTATTTCTCGGCCACGGCGTGGCGGTAGGCCTGCATCACCCGCTCGTAGCCGCCGAAGGCGGAGACCAGCATGAGCAGGGTGCTTTCCGGCAGGTGGAAATTGGTGAGCAGAGCATCGACGGCGCGGAAGCGGCAGCCGGGGGTGATGAAGAGGCGGGTTTCGCCGTCGAAGGCGTGGGTCTGGCCGTCTTCGGTGGTGGCGGACTCCAGGGCGCGGACCACGGTGGTGCCGACGGCGACGACGCGGCTGCCGCGGGCGCGGGCGGCGTTGACGCGCCGGGCGAGGTCCTCGGTGACGCTGAGGCGCTCGGCGTGCATGCGGTGGTCCTCCAGTGCATCGACCCGCACCGGCTGGAAGGTGCCGGCGCCGACGTGGAGGGTGACGAAGCCGGTCTCCACGCCGCGGGCGGCGATGGCGGCGAGCAGGCTGTCGTCGAAATGCAGGCCGGCGGTGGGCGCGGCGACGGCGCCGGGGACGCGGGCGAAGACGGTCTGGTAGCGCTCGCGGTCGTCGCTGTTGGCCGGGTGCTCGATATAGGGCGGCAGCGGCAGTTCGCCGTGCTGTTCCAGGGCGGCCTGGAGATCGTCGGTTTCGAAGTCCAGCTTGTAGAATTCGCCCTCACGACCCTCGACTACTGCGATCAAGGCGTCCCGGGCCAGGAGGAGTTTCGAGCCGGGCTTGGGCGGCTTGCTGGCGCGGACCTGGGCCAGGGCGTGGGTGGCATCGAGCACGCGCTCGATCAGCACCTCGACTTGCCCACCGCTGTCCTTGATGCCGCGCAGGCGCGCCGGGATCACCCGGGCGTCGTTGAACAGCAGCAGGTCGCCGGGCACCAGCATTTCGGCGAAATCCGGCATGTGGCGGTCGGCCAGGGTGCCGTCCGGGTTCAGGCACAGCAGGCGGCTGGCGCTGCGGCGCTCGGCCGGGCGCTGGGCGATCAGGGCGGGCGGAAGCTCGTAGTCGAAGTCGGAACGGCGCATGGGGCGGAATTGTACCCGCCGCTCCCCGCGCCTGTAACAGCGCGCGCCGGCCGGCTATAATCCGCCTCCCAAGCCTGAGTGGCGGAATCGGTAGACGCAGCGGACTCAAAATCC
>JAQGNS010000250.1 GCA_028291705.1 Nevskia sp. | reverse complement strand
CTGTCCAACGAAACCCGCCGCATCAACAAGCGCCTGCCGTTCCTGGCGACGGTGGGTTCCTCGGCTCCGTTCATCGGCCTGTTCGGCACGGTGTGGGGCATCATGAACACCTTCACCGGCATCGCCGCGGCGCATGACACCAGTCTGGCCACCGTGGCCCCGGGTATCGCCGAAGCGCTGATCGCCACCGGCATCGGCCTGGCCGCGGCCATCCCCTCGATCATGGCGTACAACAGTTTCGCCACCAATCTGGGTCGTTACGTCGGCCGCCTCAACACCGTCATCGGCATTTACGCCGGCCGTCTGGCCAAGCGCTTCGCTCCCGCCGCGAGGGCCTAACCATGGGCATGAGCGTCAAATCCTCTTCGGGCGGAGACGAAGGGGAGATGGGGCCCGTGGCGGAAATCAACGTCACGCCTCTGGTCGACGTCATGCTGGTGTTGCTGATCATCTTCATGGTCACGATGCCGCTGATGATGAACCAGTTGCCCATCACCCTGCCCAAACCCAGCCTGTTCCAGTCGGACAAGCCGCCGGAGAAGCTCGGCGTCAGTTTCGATCTGCAGAACAATTACTTCATTCAACACAATGAGGAAGCCAAGGAAGCGGTGCCGTATGCCGACCTGCCGGCGCGCTTGCACGATATCGCGCAGCAGTTCCCGGATGAGCTGGTCACCGTGTGCGCGGATCCCCAATCCATCTACGACCGCGTGGTCGATCTGATGGCCATCGTCGGCAGCTCGGGCTTCGGCAAGGTGACCCTATGTCCATGAGCGCACCGAGTTCCTCCTCCCATGGAGAAGGCGAAGAAGATCTGGGCGAAGCCATTGCCTCGATCAACGTAACGCCGCTGGTCGACGTGATGCTGGTGCTGCTGATCATCTTCATGGTGACGGCGCCCCTGATGATGTCGCAGGTGCCGGTGACCCTGCCCAAGGCCGCATTGCAGGAAATGGGCAAGCCGCGTGACCCGCTGATCGTCTCGTTCGACCTCAAGGGCAACTACTACATCGACACCGGCGGTGGTCACGTCGACGAGATGACCATCGACCAGCTCCCGGCGCGCCTGCAACAGATCGCGCTGGCCCAGCCGGACAATCTGGTTTACATCCGTGCCGACAAGGGTGCGGTTTTCGACAAGGTGCGTGATCTTCTGAAGATGGCCGCTCAGGCCGGCTTCTACAAGGTTTCGCTCATGTCCCAGGCCCAGCCTTAAGGGCCCGGAGCAAGAACCTTGACTACCAAGAAAAAACCCAAACGCTTCGCGCTCGGACCGGGGGCGATCGTTTCGATCATCTTCCATCTGGCAGTGATCATCTATCTGCTGCACTACGTGCGGCCGTCATTGTTCGAGGCCCCGAAGCCGAAGATGGTGGCGGTGA
Organism: Nevskia sp.; assembly: GCA_028291705.1. Taxonomy (GTDB): domain Bacteria; phylum Pseudomonadota; class Gammaproteobacteria; order Nevskiales; family Nevskiaceae; genus Nevskia. Next base: position 3,003 of record JAQGNS010000250.1, on the reverse strand, counting down.
TCCAGATGTTGCCGCCGCCTCCGCCTCCGCCCCCCCCGCCGCCGCCGAAAGAGCCGCCTCCGAAGACTCCGCCGCCGCCCAAGCCCAGCACTCCGCCGCCGCCGCAGCAGATCGTCACCAACGCGAAAGTGGATACGCCGGACCTGCCGACGGTGCCGCCCCCACCGCCTCCTCCTCCGCCCACGCCGCCTGCGCCGGTGCGTCAGGTGCAGGTGGGCGTGCCCAGCTCGTACTTCAACACGCTGCAGCAGACCATCCAGCAGAACACGCAATACCCGGCCAAGTCGGTGCGTGATCAGGAGGAAGGCACCTGCAAGGTGATGGTGACCATCTCTCGCGACGGTTCGATCGAGGACGTGTCGATGAAGGAGAAAGCGGGCTACCCGGCGCTGGATTCCGAATGCCGGAACGTGTTCAGCCGTATCGTCAAGTTCCCCGCGGTGCCGGCCAACGTTTCCCCGGAAATCACCGACTTCAAGGTCGAGCTGCCCATCACCTTCAACCTGCAATAGGCTGAAAACAGACTGTATCTGCACGTAAATCCGCTGTGTCAGGCGTGTCCCGCCTGACACAGCGGTGCCGTGGGTCCGCGTATAGCGTAAAATACGCGTCCCGCTGCATCATCCGGGCCTTACGGGCCGGACGGAGCAGCGGTCGATTCGCCCCGCAAGGGGACCCCACCGGAACGGGCCCAGCCGTCACACGGCGGTGCGGGCGCTGAGACAGAGGACCACCATGGCAGTCAAAGTTGGCATCAACGGCTACGGCCGCATCGGCCGTAATGTTCTGCGCGCGCTGTACGAAAGCGGCCGCAAGGATGTGCAGATCGTCGCGATCAACGACCTCGGCCCGGCCGAGACCAATGCGCACCTGACCCGTTACGACACGGCCCATGGCCCCTTCCCGGGCACGGTAGCGGTCGAAGGCGAATACCTGGTGGTCAACGGCGACAAGATCAAGGTGCTGGCCAACCGCGACCCGTCCAAGCTGCCCTGGGGCGAGCTGGGCGTCGACGTGGTGCTCGAATGCACCGGCTTCTTCACCAGCAAGGCCAAGGCCAGCGCGCACATTGCCGGCGGCGCCAAGAAAGTCGTGATCTCCGCCCCGGGCGGCAACGACGTCGACGCCACCATCGTCTACGGCGTCAACCACCAGGTGCTGAAGGGCAGCGACACCGTCATCTCCAACGCCTCCTGCACCACCAACTGCCTGGCCCCCCTGGTCAAGCCGCTGCACGACAAGATCGGCGTGGTCAACGGCCTGATGACCACCATCCACTCGTTCACCAACGACCAGGTGCTGACCGACGTCTATCATGAGGACCTGCGCCGCGCCCGCGCCGCCGGCCACAACATGATCCCGGCCAAGACCGGCGCCGCCGCCGCGGTCGGCTTGGTGCTGCCGGAACTGAACGGCCGGCTGGACGGCTTCGCCATCCGCGTGCCGACCATCAACGTCTCCATCGTCGACCTGTCCTTCATCGCCGCACGCGACACCGACGTGAAGGAAGTCAACGCCATCATGAAGGCCGCCGCCGCCGAGGGCCCGCTGAAAGGCATCCTCAAGTACAACGACGGCCCGCTGGTCTCCAGCGACTTCAATCACGACCCGGCTTCCTCCACCTTCGACTCGACCCTGACCAAGGTGTCCGGCCGCCTGGTGAAGGTCTCCTCCTGGTACGACAACGAGTGGGGTTTCTCCAACCGCATGCTCGATACCACGGTGGCGTTCGCCAACGCCAAGTAGGGCGTCCTGCCGCAGCAGCATCCAGGGGACGGAAACCACCATCGGGTTCCGTCCCCTTTTTAATTGATCCATTGCCGGAGCCTTCCATGACCGTCCTTCGCATGACCGACCTCGATCTCGCCGGCAAGCGCCTGCTGATCCGCCAGGATCTGAACGTGCCGATCCACAACGGCCACATCACCTCGGACGCGCGCCTGCGCGCCTCCCTGCCGACGCTGAAGCTGGCCCTGGACCGGGGCGCCTCGGTGCTGGTCACCTCCCACCTGGGCCGCCCCAAGGCCGGCCAGTTCGATCCGGACCAGTCCCTGACCCTGGTCGCCGCCTGGTTCTCCGAGCACCTCGGCCGCCTGATGCCGGTCATCACCAACTGGATCGACGGCGTCAAGCTGCAGCCCGGCCAGATCGTGCTGGGCGAGAACACCCGCTTCCTCAAAGGCGAGAAGGAAGACGACGAGGCCCTGTCGAAGAAGATGGCCGCGCTGTGCGACATCTACGTCATGGACGCCTTCGGCACCGCCCACCGCGCCGAGGCCTCCACCCACGGCGTGGCGAAATTCGCTCCCGTCGCCTGCGCCGGCCCGCTGCTGGCGGCCGAGCTGGAAGCCCTGGGCCAGGCCCTGCGCGCGCCGAAGCGCCCGCTGGCCGTGATCGTCGGCGGCTCCAAGGTCTCCACCAAGCTGGATCTGCTCAACAACCTCGCCGACGTCGCCGACCAGCTCATCATCGGCGGCGGCATCGCCAACACCTTCCTCGCCGCGGCCGGCTACAAGGTCGGCAAGTCCCTGCACGAGCCGGGCATGCTCGACATCGCCCGTGAAATCCAGCGGAAGATCCAGGCCCGCGGCGGCAACGTGCCGTTGCCGGAAGACGTGGTGGTGGCCACCGAGTTCTCGGCCGAAGCGCATGCCGACGTGCGCAGCGTCGACGACGTCGAGGACGACCAGATGATCCTCGACATCGGTCCCAAGACCCGCGCCAAGCTGCTCGGCCTGCTCAAGGGCTGCGGCACCATCGTCTGGAACGGCCCGGTCGGCGTGTTCGAATACGACTCCTTCGCCGGCGGCACCAAGGCCCTGGCCGAAGCCATCGCCCAGAGCAGCGCCTTCTCCCTGGCCGGCGGCGGCGACACCCTGGCGGCGATCGACAAATTCCACGTCGCCGACAAGATCTCCTACATCTCCACCGGCGGCGGCGCCTTCCTCGAGTTCCTCGAAGGCAAGACCCTGCCGGCCGTGGCGGCGCTGGAAGCCCGCGCCG
>JAQGNS010000204.1 GCA_028291705.1 Nevskia sp. | reverse complement strand
AGCTCGACCTGGTAGCGCTTGCGGTACCAGGCGGCCATGGCGCGGCGCAGGCGCGGGATGCCCTTGCTTACCGAATAGCGGTGGGTATGGGTGCCTTCCTCGTCGCGGTGCTCGGGCACCACGTAGTCGGAATCGGTGCCGCGCACCGCGGCCTCCACCAGCTTGTCGACGATATGGCGCGGCGTGGGCTGGTCCGGGTTGCCCATGCCGAAGTCGATAATGTCCTCGCCACGAGCTCGGGCAGCCTTCTTCATATCACCGACGATATTGAAGACGTAGGGCGGCAGGCGCTGGATGCGTGGGAAGACGCTATTCACTGGAGAACCTTTGCAGGTGTGGGTTGAGCGGTAGGCGGGTCGGGACCGGGGTCCGGGACGGCGCGTTTGGGGCGCAATTATTGATGCCGCGGGCAAATAACTCAATGCACAGCACAGTTGGCCGTGCATCCATCGCCCCGCCCGGCCGCGTAGAGGAACATAATATCGGCCATATCCGGGAGAAAATCATGAAAAACCAAGTCCGTTCAAAGCGTTCCGCCGGCTTCGCCGTGCTGGCCGCGGGACTGCTCAGCATCAGCCTGGCGGCCTACGCCGGCCTCGTGGCGGGCAGCAAGGCGCCGGATTTCAGCGCCCAGGCTTCGCTGGGCGGCAAGGTTTTCTCGTTTTCGCTGGCGGAGGCGCTGAAACAGGGGCCGGTGGTGCTGTATTTCTACCCGGCGGCCTTCACCTCGGGCTGCACGGTGGAAGCGCACGAGTTCGCCGAGGCCACGGACAAGTTCAAGGCCCTGGGCGCGACGGTGATCGGCGTGTCGCACGACGATATCGAGACGCTCAACAAGTTCTCGGTCAGCGAATGCCGCAGCAAGTTCGCCGTGGCGGCGGACCCGGACCTGAGCATCGCCAAGTCCTACGACGCCACCGCTTGGTTCATGCCGGGGCATTCGGACCGGACGTCCTTCGTCATCGCGCCGGATGGCACGGTGCTCTACAGTTATTCCGCGCTGAGCCCGGATGCGCATGTGAAGAACACCATGGATGCGCTGCAACAGTGGAAGGCCAAACAGGCCAAGCCCGCCAGCTGAGGTTTACGATCCCGGGGGATCAGCGCCTCGGCAGCAGCGGCAGCGGGTCGATCGGCTTGCCGCGATCGCGGATCTCGAAATGCAACAGCGGCCGCTGCTCCGGACCCAGGCCCAGTTCGGCAATGGGTTGCCCGGCCAGCACCTGCTGCCCTTCTTCCACCAGGCGGCGACGGTTGTAGCCGTAGGCGGTCAGGTATTGCTCGTCGTGCTTGATGATGACCAGTTCACCATAGCCCTTGAGCGCGCTGCCGCTGTAGACCACCTTGCCGCCGGCGGAGGCGACGACGATCTGTCCGGTGTCGCCGGTGATGTCGATGCCTTTGGAGCTGCCGTCGGCGGTGAAGCCGCGCACCACCTTGCCACGCGTCGGCCACTCCCAGCGGCCGGCGTCGAAACCCGGGCCGCGGACGTCGGCGGCGATGGAGCCGGAGGACGGACTGGATGGCGTATCTGTACGGACGATGGCCGGCGGCGCAGCCGTATTGGGAGGCAGCGGTGGGACGGTGGGCGCGGCACGCGCAGATCCCTGTTGCACGGTGGGAGCCGGCCGACCGCCTCCGGGACCCGCTGACTCAACCGTTCGCGAGGGCTCAGGCAGGACCAGGCTTCCCGGCGGCGTCAGCCGCAGCACCCGCCCGGGGTAGATGGCGTAGCCGCGGCCGATGTTGTTCCAGCTGGCAAGGTCGTGGTAGTCGACCTGGTTGCGGAAGGCAATGGAATACAAGGTGTCGCCGCGCTGTACCGTGTACTCCCCGGGACCGGCCACGGCCCGCGGTGCGGCGGCCGAACGACTGCGCGAGGTGCTGTGCTCGTGCACTTCGCTGCCGCTGCAGGCCGAAAGCAGCGCCGCGAGCGTGATCGACACCCCAAGGCGCTGCCATGGCTTCATGGCGACAGCATACTCAACGGCGGCCTCAACGGCGACGGATCATGAACCATCCCGCGCCCAGCACCAGGATGGCCAGCGACAGGTACGCCAGTTCGTGGGTGTAGCGCATCACCAGCGCCACCGCCGGTTCGCCGAAGTAGTAGCCGAAGCCGACCAGTACCGAGCACCACAGCGCGGAGCCGGCGCCGGTGAGCAGGACGAAGGGCAGCAGTGGCATGCCGAAGACACCGGCCGGCAGGGAAATCAGGTGGCGGATCACCGGCAGGAAGCGCCCCACGAAGGTGGAGATGCGGGCGTTGCGCAGGAACAACGCCTCGGCCTCGTGGTACTTCTTCTCGCTGATCAGCAGGTACTTGCCGTAGCGCAGCAGGAAGGCCCGCCCCAGGCTGCGCCCGATCAGGTAGTTGATACTCGCGCCAAAGATCGAGCCGAGGCCGCCGCAGGCAATGGCCAGGAGCGGGTTGAGCTGGCCCTGGTGCGCGAGGTAGCCGGCCGGGATCATCACCAGCTCCGAGGGCACCGGGAGCAGGCTCGATTCCAGGGTCATCAGCAGGATGATCTGCGGATAGCCGAGATGGGCGTAAAGATGGGACAGCCATTCCTGGAAAGCGGCCATCAGCTGCGCCCTTCCAGCAAGGGCACGAAGCTGACGCCGGCGACGTCGCGGCTCTGCCACTTGTTGGCCAGCACGCGGTCGATCACGCGCAGCGACTGCTGGGCCGG
>JAQGNS010000183.1 GCA_028291705.1 Nevskia sp. | reverse complement strand
GCCGCGGTGATGCTGCGTCGCTTCACCACGTAAACCGTGGAAGCGCCAAGCAGCGTCGTCATCAGCCTCTGCAACGGCGCATCCAGTTTGCTCACGCCCAGTTCCCTGCGCAGCAGGGCGCCGAGCAACTCCACCTGCAACTCCATGCCGCGCGGCAACAGGTCATCGACGAGGCCGGACGGCTGGAATTCCTCACGCAGGTACAGATAGACCTGCCGGGTCAGCTCCGGGTTCTCCGCCAGGGGCCGCAACTGGGCCTCGTAGTAGGCCAGCAGCGCCTCGCGCCCACTCAGCCGGTCCATGCCACAGCCGCGCATGCGCTGCTCGAACTCGTCCAGCAAGCGCACGAACAGTTCGCGGTAGAGCGCGGCCTTGTCGCCGAAGTGGTAATGGATCGAAGCATTGCCGATGCCGGCCGCCGCGCAGACATCGCGGGTGGAGGCACCCTCGTAGCCCTGGTTGGCGAAGATCTCCAGGGCGGAGCAGAGCAATCGTTCACGGGTGACGTCGGCATTCATGCTCGGCGCAGGATAGTGCCGCAGTGCACAAAAATCAAGCGACCGCTTTAAGCGGTTGCTTGATTGAATGCCGGTGGTCGCGACGACGCGATTGCGGGGCCGGCGATGCCGTCCGCGCTGCCGGATGCAGGCCCGATGAAACAGCCCGGTTCCCGCCGGCGCCTCTTCAACAACTTTACATCCCATTAATCACCATGCAAGAATGATAATGCTTCTCATTTAGTTTCAACAACCGAACACGGCGACGCTCCAGCCAGGCGATCCGCTGCCAGAACGATTCCGTGCCCGGTTCTTTGCGTGACAAGCCACTCAAGTCAGGGGAAAAGATGAAGAACACCGGATCGCCGCGCGTCCACGGGACTGCCATGCAGTTCCGCCGCAACCCATTCGCCATTGCCGTGCTGATGCTGTCCTCGCTGCCGCTGGGCGCGCTGGCGCAGGAAGCGGCCGCCGCACCGGCAACGCCGGCCAGCGACGCCGCGCAGGCGCAGGGTCCGGCTGCCAGGCTCTCGGACGTGACGGTGAAGGGCGCCGGCATCGACGACGACTACAAGCCGGACGTGTCCACCGTCGGCGGCAAGGGACCGACGGCGATCCGCGACATCCCGCAGCAGGTCACCGTGATCGACCGCGCGGTGATGCAGGCCCAGGGCGCCACCTCGATCCAGGATGCGCTGCGCTACGTGCCGGGCATCACCTTCACTGCCGCCGAAGGCGGCACCATCGGCAACAACATCAACCTGCGCGGCTTCTCCGCGCGCACCGACATCTACCTCGACGGTTTCCGCGACCGCGGCCAGTACTACCGCGACGTGTTCTCGCTGGAGTCGGTCGAGGTGTTGCAGGGCCCGTCCTCGATGCTGTTTGGCCGCGGCTCCACCGGCGGCATCATCAACCAGGTCAGCAAGACGCCGACGCGCACGCCGCACGATGAACTGAGCGCGCAGATCGGCACCAGCAACCAGTACCGCATCACCGGCGACTTCGACCACACCCTCTCTCCCGATGCGGCGTTCCGCGTCGCGGCGATGGCGCAGACCCTGCACTCGACCCGCGACGTGATGCACAACCAGGACTACGGCCTGGCGCCCTCGCTCACCCTCAAGCTGAGCCCGAAGGCCGAACTGACCCTCACCGGCTTGGCCGAGCACAACCACGACATGCCGGACTATGGCCTGCCGCCGATCAGCGGCGAACCGGCCCACGTGCCGCGCCGGAATTTCTACGGCCTCACCGACGACTTCACCACCCAGGATGTGCAGGTGGCGGGGGCGCGCCTGAAATACGAGATCCTGCCCGAGCTGACCCTGCGCAACCAGTTGCAGTACAGCCGCTACCGCATCAACGCCCACGAGACCGCGGCGAACTCGGTGGGCACCTGCACCACCAATCCCTGTACCAACGCCGGCTTCGTGGTACTGCCGACCAAGACCACCGGCAATACCACCAACCTGCCGCTGGACCAGCTCTTCATCCAGCTCGGCAGCCACGCGCGCGATATCCGGGACACCTCGGCCTTCAACCAGACGGACATCCTGTGGAACATCGAGACCGGCCCGCTCAAGCATGAGCTGGTCGCCGGCGCCGAAGTCGGCCGCGACACGTACAGCAACAAGGCCATCACCTTCGGCAACCTGCCGGTTCTGACGCTGCTCAACCCGGTGTACCAGTCGGGCGCCTCCGCCGGCGTCACCTCCACCCCCGGCAACGTCGCTTCGAGCCATGCCATCACCGAAGCGGCCTACGTCAACGACACGATGTCGATCGGCCAGCACTGGAAAGTCGTCGGCGGCGTACGCTGGGACCGCTACGACGCCGAACTGGACAACACCATCGCCGCCCCGCCCCGCACCGTAGGGCACGCCGAACAGACGGTGTACTACGACAGCCTGCGCGGCGGCGTGCTGTACCAGCCGACCGACACGCAGACCTACTACGTCTCCTACGGCACCTCCTTCGATCCTTCGCTGGAACAGCTCACCGTCACCGGCGGCCAGCAGAACCTGCCGCCGGAGAAGAACCGCTCCTACGAAGTCGGCAGCAAGTGGGACCTGCTGAGCGGCAACCTGTCGCTGACCTCAGCCCTGTTCCAGGTGCAGAAGACCAATGCGCGCTCCCAGGTCGAGACCGGCGTGTACACGCTCGACGGCAAGGTCCGCGTCAACGGCGCCGCGCTCAACGCGGCCGGCCGCCTGACCAAGAAGTGGCAGGTGTTCGGCGGCTATACCTGGCTCGACGCCAAGGTGGTGGACGCATCCGGACTGGACGGCACCCAGGGCATGACACCGACCAACGTGCCGCGCAACAACGCCACGCTGTGGACCACTTACCTGCCGACGCACGACTGGGAAGGCGGCACCGGCCTGGTCTACACCTCCTCGCGTTACGTCACCGCCAACAACGCGGTGTCGGTGGACGGCTACGTGCGCCTGGATGCGACGGTGGCCTACCACCAGAAGCAATACGACGTGCGCCTGAACCTGTTCAACCTGACCAACAAGCGCTACTACGATTCGGTGATCCAGTCCGACGGCGGCCGTTCCGTGCCGGGCGTCACGCGCAGCGCCCTGGTCAGCTTCATCTACCGCCTCTGAACCGGAAACCCGCGCCATGCTGCTGAAGATCCCGGGAGTGTTGAACGCCGAACAGCTGCGCGTGGTCCGCGCGCGGCTGCTGGCGGCCGACGCGCCCTGGGTCGACGGCCGCGTCACCGCGGGGTACCAGGGAGCCCCGGTCAAGCGCAACCAGCAGATCGACGAGAACTCGCGCACCGCGCTGGAACTCGGCGATCTGATCCTGGGCGCGCTGGAACGTAACCCCCTGTTCATCAGCGCGGTGCTGCCGAACCGGGTCTACCCGCCGATGTTCAACCGCTACGAAGGCGGCATGCACTTCGGCAACCACGTCGATGGCGCGGTGCGGCTGATCCCGGGCAGCGGCCTCAAGCTGCGCACGGATATCTCGGCCACGCTGTTCCTGGAGCCGCCGCAGGACTACGACGGCGGCGAACTGCTGGTGGAAGACACCTACGGCGAACACCTGCTCAAGCTGAACGCGGGCGACCTCGCGGTCTACCCCGCCACCAGCCGTCACCGCGTCACCCCGGTAACGCGCGGCGCACGCCTGGCCTGCTTCTTCTGGGTGCAAAGCCTGGTGCGCGACGACAGCCAGCGGCGCCTGCTGCTGGACCTGGACCAGGCGGTGCAGAAGCTCGGCGCCACTGGTGCCGATGCGCAAGCGCTGCTCCAGTTGACCGGCAGCTATCACAACCTGTTACGCATGTGGAGCGAGACGTGAAGCTCGCTCCCCTGCCCGCTTTTACCCCTCGCCCATCCCCTCTCTCCCAAAGGGCCTGGGGGCTTTCTTTTCAGTACTGACATGTCGACGACCGAAGTCATCAGCGGCAAGCCCGTTGTCTTGAGCGGCAGTAGTTGGACTCGCGTCAACGCCATCCGCTGGCTGCGCAAGGCACACGGCTGGATCGGCCTGTGGGGCGCCACCCTGGGCCTGCTGTTCGGCAGCAGCGGCATCCTGCTCAACCACCGCGCCGTGATGAAGATCCCGGCGGCGCAGGCACAGGAAAGCACCGTGCAATTGCCGCTGCCGCAGCCCGCGCCGGAAAACGCCAGGGCGATGCTGGACTGGTTGCAGGGCGAACTGAAGTTCGACCATCCCAACCTGCGCTCGCGCGAGGAGCCGGCCCACGGCGTGGCCTGGGGCGACAAGTCGCTGACCCAGCCGGGCCATTGGCAGATGTCGCTGACCACGCCGCGCGTCAACGTGCAGGCCGACTGGTGGGTGGGCAACAGCTTCGTCACGCTGAAGCGTTCGGACAACAACTTCTTCGCCGTGCTGACCAATCTGCACAAGGGCG
>JAQGNS010000181.1 GCA_028291705.1 Nevskia sp. | reverse complement strand
ACCGCCACGGGGCGGGCCCGGGCGCGATGCGGCAGGCGTAGGGAATGTGCAAATCGTTTATCATTTCATGATAGCGCATTTTCTTCCGTGAAAGTCTGCCGTTTGGCCGGTTTTGCACTGTTATCGACCAGCCAGCGACAGCCTGCCCGATCCTCAATCCAGCCAATACCAACCGATTGAATCGCCCGAGTCCCCGATGAGCCTGAGCCCGGAACAAGTCAAACAGGTCGCGCATCTTGCGCGGCTGTCGCTGCCGCCCGAAAAGGTCGAGCCTTACGCGCGCCAGCTGTCCAATATTCTGGACATGGTGAGCCAATTGTCCAGTGCCAGCACCGACGACGTGCAGCCGATGGCCCATCCGCTGGAGATGGTGCAGCGCCTGCGCCCCGATGCGGTGAGCGAGGAAAACCGCCGCGAAGCCTTCCAGGCTATCGCCCCGGCGGTGGAAGACGGCGTCTACCTCGTGCCCAGGGTCATCGAATGAGCCTGCACGAACTCTCCCTGCGCGAACTGGGCGACGGCCTGCGCGCCAAGAAGTTCTCGAGCCGCGAGCTGACCGGCCACTACCTCGGCCGCATCGGCCAGCACGACAAGGCTTTGAACAGTTACATCACCGTCACCGCCGACCGCGCCCTGGCCCAGGCCGACGCCGCCGACAAGGTGCTGGCGGCCGGCGCGGGCGGAGCACTTACCGGCATTCCGCTGGCGCAGAAGGACATCTTCTGCACCTCCGGGGTGAAGACCTCCTGCGGCTCGAAGATGCTGGACAAGTTCATCGCGCCCTACGATGCCACCATCGTGCAGAAGCTCGATGCGGCCGGCATGGTGATGCTGGGCAAGGCCAACATGGACGAATTCGCCATGGGCTCGTCCAACGAAACCTCGTACTACGGTCCGGTGAAGAATCCCTGGGACCTGGAACGGGTGCCCGGTGGTTCCTCCGGCGGTTCGGTCGCCGCGGTCGCCGCTGGCCTTGCGCCGATCGCCACCGCCACCGATACCGGCGGCTCGATTCGCCAGCCCGCCGCGCTGACCAACCTCACCGGCATCAAGCCCACCTACGGCCGCGTTTCGCGCTACGGCATGATCGCCTTCGCCTCCAGCCTCGACCAGGCCGGGGTGGTGGCGCGCAGCGCCGAGGATGCCGCCGTGGTGCTGCAAGCCATGTCCGGCTTCGATCCGCGCGATTCCACCAGCGTCGAGCGCCCGGTGGATGACTACAGCAGCGGCCTGGGTGCCTCGCTCAAGGGCCTGCGCATCGGCCTGCCCAAGGAATACTTCGCCGAAGGTCTCGATCCCGGCGCCCGCGCCTGCATCGAGGCGGCGATCAAGGTGTTCGAGGGTCTGGGCGCCAGCGTGCGTGAAGTGTCGCTGCCCAGCTCGCCGCTGTCGGTGCCGACCTATTACGTGGTGGCCCCGGCGGAAGCTTCCAGCAACCTGGCCCGCTTCGACGGCGTGCGCTACGGCCATCGCGCCGAAGGCGTGCATACCCTGGAAGAGCTGTACAAGCGCAGCCGCGGCGAAGGCTTCGGCGCCGAGGTACAGCGCCGCATCATGGTCGGCACCTATGTGCTCAGCCATGGCTACTACGACGCCTACTACCTCAAGGCGCAGAAAGTGCGCCGGTTGATCTACGACGACTTCCGCCGCGCCTTCGGCGAAGTCGATCTGATCCTGGGCCCGACCGCGCAGAGCGTCGCCTTCAAGCTCGGCGACAAGACCGACGACCCGGTGGCGATGTATCTCAACGACATCTACACCATCGCCGCCAACCTCGCCGGCATTCCGGCCATGAGTCTGCCCTGCGGCTTCCACCAGGATCTGCCGATCGGCATGCAGCTGATGGGCAATTTCTTCGACGAGGGCCGCATGCTCAACGCAGCCCACCAGTACCAGCAGGCCACCGACTTCCACCGGCGGCGGCCGAAAGCGTTCGCGTGATGCTTCGCTGCCATCACTGGATGCCGCTGTTCCTGTCCACGCTGGCCGCAGGATGCGCTGCGTCCGGCGGCCAGGAGCAAGCCTTGCCGTTTCCGAAGGAAACCTACGGCGCGCTGTTGACGGAATTCAAGCGCGTGCAGGCCGAAGGCAGCCATGCCGGCTGCGGCACGGTGGGGTTCGAACTCGACGACGCGGGGCGGGCCTCCAGTTTCAAGATTTTCTATTCGGCGCCGGATGTCCGCTTTGCGCAGGCGGAAATCCAGGCGTTATCGGCTACGCAATTTCCACCAAACACGCAGCCGCGCCGTCGCGCCATCTCCATGACGGGCGGCCACGACGACGGCAAAAGCGGCTTGGCCGAATGCAATCGCCACGACTTCAAGCAAGCTGGGCATCAGGCCGCAGCTGAGGGTTATCTAGAATGAATTGGGAAGCCGTAATCGGGCTGGAAGTGCATTGCCAGCTCCAGACCAAGACGAAAATCTTCTCCGGTGCGGCCACAGCCTATGGCGCCGAGCCGAACACCCAGGCCGACGGTGTGACCCTGGGCTTTCCGGGCGTGCTGCCGGTGCTCAACGGCGAAGCCTTGCGCATGGCCGTGACCTTCGGCCTCGCGGTCGGGGCGGAAGTGGCGGAGCGCTGCGTGTTCGCGCGCAAGCACTACTTCTATCCGGATCTGCCCAAGGGCTACCAGATCTCGCAGTACGAGCTGCCGATCGTCGGCAAGGGCACGCTCGACATCGAACTGGACGACGGCCACGGCGGCGTTACCCACAAGACCATCGGCATCACCCGCGCCCACATGGAAGAGGACGCCGGCAAGTCCCTGCACGAGAATTTCTCGGGCGCCACCGGCATCGATCTCAACCGCGCCGGCACGCCGCTGATCGAGATCGTCTCCGAGCCGGACATCCGCACCGCGCAGGAAGCGGTGGCGTATCTGAAGAAGCTGCACCAGCTGGTGGTGTACTTGGGCATCTGCGACGGCAACATGCAGGAAGGCAGCTTCCGTTGCGACGCCAATGTCTCCGTACGGCGCAAGGGCGAGAAGTTCGGCACCCGCACCGAGACCAAGAACGTCAACTCCTTCCGCTACGTCGAGAAGGCCATCGAGTACGAAATCCAGCGCCAGATCGAGGTGATCGAGGGCGGCGGCAAGATCATCCAGGAAACACGGCTGTTCAACCCTGACACCGGCGAGACCAAGTCGATGCGCGTCAAGGAAGACGCCAACGACTACCGTTACTTCCCCGATCCGGATCTGCTGCCCATCGTCTGCACGCCGGAGTACATCGCCGCCATTCGCGCCAGCCTGCCGGAACTGCCGGAAGCCAAGCGCGCGCGCTTCGAGCAGGACTACGGCCTGTCTCCCTACGACGCCAAGACCCTCATCAGCTCGCGTGAACTCGCTGCCTACTACGAGGCGGTGGTGAAGGCGTCCGGCGCCGAAGCCAAGCTTTGCGCCAACTGGGTCGCCACCAACCTGCTCGGCGCGCTGAACAAGATCGGCAAGGACATCGAGACCACGCCGGTCAGCGCCGACGCCCTGGCCGGCCTGCTCAAGCGCATCGCCGACAAGACCATCTCCGGCAACGGCGCCAAGGACGTGTTCGAGGCGATGCTCGCCGGCGAAGGCGATGCCGACAGCATCATCAAGGCCAAGGGCCTGGTGCAGATCACCGACGAGTCGGCCATCGTCAAGGCCATCGACGATGTGATCGCGAAGAACCCGGGCCAGCTCGCCGAGTACCGTGCCGGCAAGGACAAGTTGTTCGGCTTCTTCGTCGGCCAGGCGATGAAGGCGACGCAGGGCAAGGCCAATCCGGACACGCTGAACCGCTTGCTCAAGGAAAAGCTCGCGGGATGAATCGTCTGACCGGCTTCGTGTTCGAAAACAAGGTGGCGCACGGCGCCTTCGTCGAGCTGTCCGAAGGCGTGGGCGAGATGCTCGGCCGCCGCGCCTACAGCGGTGACGTGCGCAGCCTGCTCGGCGAGGCCATGGCGGCGATGCCGCTGCTCGCCACCCATCTCGGCTACGAGGGCCGCATCAACCTGCAGTTCCAGGGCGAGGATGCGGTGAAGATGCTGGTGGCCCAGGTCGACCATCATCTCGAAGTGCGCGCCATGGCCAAGGCGCCGGAGGAGTTGCAGGGCAGCTTCACCGGCCTGCTGCAGGGCGGGGTGCTGGCGTTGATGCTGGAGCCCAATGCCGAGCATCGCGAATCCACCCAGGCTTCGGTGCCGATCGAAGGGACCTCCCTGGCGCAGGCACTGGAAGCCTATTTCATCCAGTCCGAACAGTTGCCGACGCTGATCCGCCTGGCCGCCGACGGCGACCGCCTGCGCGGCTTCCTGCTGCAGCGCATGCCGCTGGAAGATGCCAAGGGCGGCGAAGAGGACTGGGAGCACGTCTCCATCCTCGCCGCGACCCTGAAGCCGGAGGAGATGCTGCAGGCCGATCCCGCCACCCTGTTGGCTCGCGTGTTCGCGGAAGAGGAAGTGCGCGTGTTCGAGCCGCGCCCGGTCACCGTGGCCTGCCGCTGCTCGCGCGCCGGCATTTCGCGGCTGCTGTTGTCGCTGGGGCGGGAGGAATGCGATTCCATCCTGGCCGAGCAGGGGCGCATCGCCGTCACCTGCGAGTTCTGCGGCAAGGAATATGCGTTCACGCAGCTTGAGACGGCGGAGTTGTTTGCCGCTGCGGGCAGTGTGCCGTCCAATACTCGGCACTAAGGGCCATACGGGCCCTTGGTGCCGAGTATTGGGTATGTCCATCCAGGACCAAGCCAGGGTGTCCATCCTGGACAAGACCGGGCCATCCTTGGCCCGGACTGTTGAAACAAGCGTCGCTAATTCAGAGTTCTGCTGAGCCAATGATCGTTCCGCGCTATCGCATCGCTGATTCCGGCATCGCCGGTGCCGGCAAGGGCTTCTTTCTCGATGAGCCGGTGGCGCGCGGTCGCGTCATCATTGCGCCGGACAAGGTGCACACGCTGATGTCGGAGCGGGAGTTGCGCAAATTCCCGCAGGGGTCGATCGAGGTCGATTCCAGCGTGCGCTGGTTCGAGGACTGGTTTTCGCTGACGCCGGAGTGGAGCGACGAGTGCTACGTCAACCACTGCTTCGCGCCCGCCGGTCTGTGGCACCTGGGCTTCATCTTCGCCCAGGATGATCTTGCCGCCGGCACCGAGCTGACCATCGATTACCGACTGGTCATCGGCAGTGGAGAGGAGATGCCGTTCCGCGATTCCGCCACCGGCCAGCCCATCGTCGGCCTGCAATGGCAGGACAACCTGCGCCAGAGCGCGCAGCGGCTGCTGCAACTGCTCGGAAGCCGCGACTGACTGGCAGGGTTGCGGGGGGAAGGTTGAGGTCCCCCATATGCGGGACTTCTACCGGCTTACTGCCCTTGCAGGATCTTCAACTGGTCTTCGGCGACACGCGCCTCAGCCAGCGCCCGCGCGGTCTGCACCTTGCGATCGGCCAGGTAGACCAGGTGGGCCGACGCCGCCGGATCCTTTTGCGGCGCCTGGGCTGCGGCCACGGCTTCCTGAGCCTCCTTCAGGGCGACGGGAGCGCGGCTGGCGAGCTGCGGATCGGCCTGCAACTGGCTCAGGTCGGCATTGAGTTTGTCCGCCCCCGGATCCTTGACCGAGCCGTGGAACAAGCAGGAGGCCAGGGTCGTCAGCGACAGCAGGACGCCAACGCGCAGCAATGATCTGATCGGGCGATTCATGCGTTAGACCCCATTGGCGGGTGGTGCGGCTGCGGGGGCATCCGGCGCCGGTACGGCTGGCGCAGGTGCGGGGGCGGGTTCTGGCGCGGCCGGCGCGGGAACCTCCGGCGCGGGTGCTGGTGCATCGGGGACTGGCAGGTCCACTGACGGCGGCGGCGCTACAGGCAGATCCGCCGCCGGCGGCATGATGGGCGCGCTGGGCGCGGGCTGCAGGGAGCGCACCACACTCTGGGTGCGGACCTTGCGCGCCTTGGCATCCGCCAGTTCGGCGTCGGCGGCGGCTTCTTCCGCCAGCCAGCGCGCCTTGGTGCGGTTCGGGTCGTTCGGGTCCGGGGTGATCTGCGCCGCCAGGGCGCGTGCCGCGTTCAGCTTTTCGTGGGCCGAGTGCATCTCGGCCGCGGCATAGTCGGCCGCGCGCGCATCCTCCGCGTTGATCACGGCGTTGT
>JAQGNS010000159.1 GCA_028291705.1 Nevskia sp. | reverse complement strand
TACAACGAGGAACTGGCCAAGTCCGGCGTGCTGCTCGACGCCGCCGGCCTGCAAGCCAGTTCCAAGGGCGCCCGCATCGACTTCCGCGGCGGCAAGCGCATCGTCACCGACGGCCCCTTCGCCGAGACCAAGGAGATGGTCGCCGGCTTCTGGATGATCCAGGTGAAGTCGAAGGAAGAGGCGATCGAATGGGCCAAGCGCTGCCCCGAGCCGATGCCCGGCGAGGACGCGCAGATCGAGCTGCGCCGGGTGTTCGAGGCCAGCGACTTCGCCGATGCACCGGCCGAAGTGCTGGAGCAGGAAGCCCGCCTGCGCGCCGCCGCCAAGCACAACTAACCCACAATCAATCGAGGAGACGACCATGCAAGCTTCCCTGCAAGTAACGCCCTACCTGTTCTTCGACGGCAACTGCGAAGCCGCCTTCCACTTCTACGCCCAATGCTTCGGCGGCAACATCGCCACGATGATGCGCCACAGCGACGCGCCCGCCGGCACGCCGATACCGGAGGGGAGCGGCAAGCTCATCATGCACGCCCGCCTGGAACTGCCCGGCGGCCAGGTGCTGATGGCCTCGGACGAAATGCCCGGCCAACCGCACCAGGTCGAGGGCTTCCGCGTCTCGCTGTCGGTGAAGGAAGTGGCGGAAGCCGAGCGCCTGTACCAGGCACTGTCGCAGGACGGTACGGTGGTCATGCCCTTGCAGCCCACCTTCTGGTCGGCCCGCTTCGCCATGTTCGCCGACCGCTTCGGCACGCCGTGGATGATCAACTGCGAACTGCCCGCCTGAACCCGCCACAGCGACAACAAACACCCAAAGGGAAATACCATGTTCAAAATCATCGCCATCGTCGTCGTGGTCCTGCTGGCCGGCGTGCTCGGCTATGCCGCCACGCGGCCGGACACCTTCAGCGTGCAACGCAGCCTCGCCATCAAGGCGCCGCCGGAAAAGATCTTCCCGCTGATCGAGAACTTCCACCGCTGGAGCGACTGGTCGCCCTACGAGAAGCTCGACCCGGCCATGAAGCGCAGCTTCACCGGCCCCGACAGCGGCCCCGGCGCGGCCTACGCCTGGGATGGCAGCAGCCAGGTCGGCGCCGGCAGCATGGAAATCCTGCGCACCAGCGTGCCGAGCAGCATCGTCATCAAACTCGACTTCATCCGCCCCATCACCGGCCACAACACCGCCACCTTCACCCTGCAAAACACCGGCGACACGACTACCGTCACCTGGACCATGGCCGGACCGGCGCCCTACATCTCCAAGCTGATGGGCCTGTTCTTCAACATGGACCAGATGATCGGCAAGGACTTCGAGACAGGCCTGGCCAACCTCAAGCGCCTCACCGAGCAGCAGTAGGCACAGGCAAAGGCATAGACTGAAAGCCATGAGCACCACGCCCGCCCACCGCGCTATCGACGCGGTCTGGAGAATCGAATCGGCCCGGGTCATCGCCACGCTGGCGCGGATGGTGCGCGACGTCGGCCTGGCCGAGGAGCTGGCGCAGGACGCGCTGCTGTCCGCGTTGGAGCAGTGGCCGCAGTCGGGCGTGCCGGACAACCCCGGCGCCTGGCTGGTGGCCGCCGCCAAGCACCGCGCCATCGACCACTTCCGCCGCAACAGCATGCAGGAGCGCAAGCACCAGCAGCTCGGCTACGAAATGGACCTGGAGCAGGAGACCGCCGACGCCGAACGCGCCGCCCGCATCGACGAGGCGTTCGACGACGACATCGGCGACGACCTGCTGCGCCTGGTCTTCACCGCCTGCCATCCGGTGCTCTCCACCGAGGCGCGCGTGGCGCTGACCCTGCGCCTGCTCGGCGGCCTCGCCACCGACGAGATCGCCCGCGCCTTCCTGGTGCCGGAGCCGACCATCGCCCAACGCATCGTGCGCGCCAAGCGCACCCTGGCCGAGGCGCATGTGCCGTTCGAGGTGCCGCGCGCCGGCGAACTCGACGCGCGCCTGTCCTCGGTGCTGGAAGTGATCTACCTGATCTTCAACGAGGGCTACTCCGCCACCGCCGGCGACGACTGGATGCGCCCGGCGCTGTGCGAGGAAGCACTGCGCCTGGGCCGCATCCTCGCCGGCCTGGCGCCGGATGAGCCGGAGGTGCACGGCCTGGTGGCACTGATGGAAATCCAGGCCTCGCGCGCCGGCGCCCGCACCAGTGCCTCGGGCGAGCCGATCCTGCTGATGGAGCAGAACCGCGCGCGCTGGGACCAGATGCTGATCCGCCGCGGCCTCGCCGCGCTGGACCGCGCCGCCGGACTCACCGGTACGCTCGGCCCCTACGCGCTGCAAGCCGCCATCGCCGCCTGCCACGCGCGGGCGCGCACGCCGGAGGAGACCGACTGGAAGCGCATCGTCGCGCTCTACGATGCGCTGTCGCAGTTGATGCCCTCGCCGGTGGTGGAACTGAACCGCGCCGTGGCCCTGACCATGGCCTTCGGCCCCGCCGCCGGACTCGAACTGGTCGATACCCTGGTCGGCGAGCCGGCCCTGGCCAATTACCACCTGCTGCCCAGCGTGCGCGGCGACTTCCTGTTCCGCCTCGGCCGCTACGCCGAAGCCCGTGCCGAGTTCGAACGCGCCGCCGCCATGACCCGCAACACGCGCGAGCGCACCTTGCTGCTGGATCGCGTCGCCGCCTGCGGCAGTGCTGCCGGAGAGCCGCAGCCGCGTTCGCATTGATTGCTCGGTTGATCGCGCTCGATTGATTGCGCTCATCGACTGAATGCCGCCGTTCCGAGCGCCATGGACCGTAATTTACATCCGGGTAATATTGACGAGATGTTTTTACCCGGGTATTATTATGAGCATCTGAACCTGCCTGGATCAAACGCCGTGAACGACACCTCCCAAGCCAGCCACTTCCCGTCCTGTACCGCCTTCGATGGCCAGCGCCGCCTCGCCACCGGCCCGCTCGATCAGGTGGCCCTGGCGGTGAAGATCGCCACTGAAGGCGGTGCCGCCGGCCCGGTGCTGATCTACGGCGACGACACCGGCCGCGTCATTGACGTCGATACCCGCGGCAGCGAAGGCGAAATGCTGGCACGGCTGGCACTGACCCACCGCGCCGCACCCTCCGCGCAACCCACTGATGCCGAGCCCGCCGATACCGAACCACGCGGCCGCGGCCGGCCGAAGCTGGGCGTCATCGCCCGCGAAGTGACCCTGCTGCCGCGCCACTGGGAATGGCTGGGCGCACAGTCCGGCGGCGCCTCCGTCGCCCTGCGCAAGCTGGTCGAAACCGCGCGCCGCGACCACCGGGCGGCCGATGACCACCGGCGCCGGCGCGACGCCGCCTACCACTTCATGTCCGCCATGGCCGGCGACCTGCCCGGCTTCGAGGAAGCCACGCGCGCGCTCTACGCCGGCGACGGCGGCCGCCTGCGCGAACACATCGCCGGCTGGCCGCAAGACCTGCGCGAGCATGTCATCCGCCTCGCCGACGGCGATCCCTCCGCTACCACCACCTGAGACAACTGCCATGGCCAAGCGCAACGGCAAGGACATCCTGACCCGCTTCCTGTGGGAAGTATGGAACCAGGGCGACATCGACGCGGCCGACCGCTATCTCGCGCCGAAATACACCATCCACCACGATCCCGGCGATCCCTGGCACCAGCAGGAACTCGACCTCGCCGGCTTCAAGGACCGTGTGCGCCGTTCTCGCGCGCCGTTCCCGGACCAGTACTTCGAATTGCAGGAACTGTTCGCCGAGGGCGACGCCGTCATCGCAACCTGGCTGTGGAGCGGCACCCACCAAGGCGACCTGCCCGGCTTTCCCGCCAGCGGCAAGCGCATCACCATGTCCGGCGCCACCGTCTATTATTTCGAGGAGGATCGCATCTGCGGCCACTGGCAGGTCACCGACCGCCTCGGCGTCTTGCAGCAACTGCGGCCCTCGCCGTCCGCGTAAGGACGGTTCGCCCCCTCACCGTATCGTTCACCGCATCACACAGGAGTTCCCCCATGCCGCTCGTCCGCGTCGATGTCCCCCAAGGCAAGTCCCCCGATTACCTCAAGACCATCGGCGAAGTGATCTACCAGGCCATGCGCCAGACCATCAACGTGCCGGAGAACGACCGCTTCCAGGTCTTCACCGAACACGCCCCCGGCCGCATGGTGTTCGACCCCGACTACCTCGGCGTCCACCGCAGCAAGGATTGCATCTTCATCCAGGTCACCCTCAATGGGGGCCGCACCGTCGAAATGAAGCAGGCTTTCTACAAGGCCATCGCCGATGGCCTGCACCAGCAATTGCAGCTACGGCGCGAGGATGTGGTCATCAGCCTGGTGGAAGTGAAGAAGGAGGATTGGTCCTTCGGCAACGGTGAAGCGCAATATGTGAAGTAAGGCGGAGAGCGGCCAGGCGATGTGGGCGAGCGCGCATTCGCCCTCATCGTCATCCCCGCGCAGGCGGGGATCCAGTTCTGGTTTGAGCCCGTCATTCCGACTGGTTTCTATGAAGCTGCTCTTCCATGCGTGCCATGTGTGCCAAGGTTTGTTGTTGGCACGCATGCGGCGAGCGAAGAACGCACATGGTGTTTTTGAGGTATCCAGGAGGTACGAGGACGTCCGAAGAAGGTTTTTAGGGGTGGGTTTCAAGATTTGACTGACCGCATTCGGGCATCGGGGTCAGCAAAACTGGATCCCCGCCTGCGCGGGGATGACGAAGAAGGCCGAGGGACGCCCAAGAGCGACACTTCGGCTTTTGACGTTGTTTTGCGCTTTTGACGTACCTCCCCCGTCTGGCTGCGCCGAGCATCGCAGGCCAAGGTGGAACAGCCGCGCGTAGACGCGGGCGAGGCAGGATGCCGAAGCCGTTTTAGACAGGCCAGGGATGGCCTGTCTAAAAACCCCACCTTGGCCGAGAAGCACAGGGGACCCATCAATCACCAAAGGTGATTGATGGGCGCAGACATCGGGTCGCATTTCTTTTGGTTACTTTTCTTTGGGCGAAACCCAAAGAAAAGTAACCCGCCTTCAGGGCGGAACCGGGGTTTCAGGCAGCGCGGTCAATGACCCGCGTGCAAGCGCGTACACCAAGGTTTCAGAGCGTGCGTGTGAGAGCGAAAAGACAAGCCGCGTTCCGCCTACGGCGGAAGGTGGAATGCGCTTCGCTTATTCCACCCTACGATTCTGTGTCCAAGGTGGATTCATCCGGCACTCACGTTCACCGAAGTCTGGATTCCCGCTTTCGCGGGAATGACGAGTCGGGGATGTGGAATGCGTTACGATTCTCTCGCCCTATGCGCTACGCGCTTGGAGGAATTCTGCATGGATAAAAAGCAGAGCGATTCGGAAGACGAGACGGCAATTCGCCATGTGGTCGAGTCTTGGACTGCTGCCGTACGCCGCAGGGACTTCGGAGGCATTCTCCAGAACCATGCTTCCGACATCGTGATGTTCGATGTTCCGCCCCCGTTTCAAATCAGGGGAATCGAGGCGTACAGGAAGTCTTGGGATTTGTTCTTTTCTTGGTCGAGTGATCCGGTTCCATTCGATATCACCGAGATGAGCGTCACCGCCGGTGGGGATGTTGCTTTTGTCGTTGCGACGATGCGTTGCGCCGAGCCTGGTCCCAGCGGCGAACAGAAGCCTCTGGATTTTCGTTTGACGATTGGGCTGCGCAAGATCGAGGGGCGATGGATCATTACGCATGAGCATCATTC
>JAQGNS010000154.1 GCA_028291705.1 Nevskia sp. | reverse complement strand
CGAGAGAAACAAATCAAGGAATGGAAGCGGAACTGGAAAATTGAGTTGATTCAAGAAACAAACCCGCTGTGGCTGGATTTGTTTGATGATATTACCGCGTGAGCTTGATCAACTCGGCATGGGTACCGGCTTGCGCCGGTACGACATTTTTCAGGCCGTCGTTCCGGCGGAAGCCGGAACCCATGCTGACTATGCGGAAATCCAAACAAGGAATGGAAGCGGAACTGGAAAATTGAGTTGATTCAAGAAACAAACCCGCTTTGGTTGGATTTGTTTGATGATATTACCGCGTGAGCTTGATCAACTCGGCATGGGTACCGGCTTGCGCAGGTACGACATTTTTTAGGCCGTCGTTCCGGCGGAAGCCGGAACCCATGCTGACTATGCGGAAAGCTTTCGCCGCTACGACATTTTTTAGGCCGTCGTTCCGGCGCAAGCCGGAACCCATGCTGACTATGCGGAAATCCAAAATCTTCATTTGACGATCAGTTCCGGCGTCATTACCGCTTTTAAATAGACGCTGTCGGGATCCTGCCGCTCGCGCTGGACTATCCACCACGCGCTTGCCTTCTTCATTTCCCAGTCCTGGTCCTGGCCCGCGATCAGCATGGCCGCCACCTGCCCCAAAGTCGGCTGGTGCCCCACGATCATCACCGTTTCCTTCGAATGCGGCCAGTTTGCCGCCCGCAGCACTTCCTCGGGCGACGCGCCCGGCCCCAACTGCGGCACCACCTTGTACTTGCGCCCCAGCGGCTCGACCGTCTGCAAGGTGCGCACTGCCGGGCTGACCAGAATCTTGCATCCCTCCGGCAACTGCGAATCGAGCCATTCGGCCATCCGCCGCGCCTGCTTCACGCCTTTCGGGGTCAGGGCCCGCTGCAGGTCAGGTATGCCCTGTTCGGCTTCCGCATGCCGCCATAAGATCAGATCCATGTAGTTCTCCCTTGGGTGATGTCTACACGTCGACGCTCGCCTCCGTCGACCCGAGCAATTCCATCAGATGGCGCTGCGCCGAAAATTCGGTCTGCTTGCTGCGCGCCTTGCGGCGCTGGTAATGGCCGTCCGGCTCCAGCTCCCACGCATTCGAGTTGTCCTTCAGGTAGGGATTCAACCCTTCCGCGATCACGCGCCGCTTCAGCGCCTTGTCGAGCACCGGGAACGCCACTTCGATGCGCCGGAACAGGTTGCGGGTCATCCAGTCGGCGCTGGCCAGGTAGACATCGTTGGCAGTGTCGTTGCGGAAGTAGTAGATCCGGCTGTGCTCGAGGAAGCGGCCGATGATCGAGCGTACCCTGATGTTTTCCGACAGCCCCGGCACGCCCGGCCGCAGGGTGCAGGCGCCGCGCACGATCAGGTCGATCTTGACGCCGTCTTGCGAGGCCGAGTACAGCGCGCGGATCACCGATTCGTCCACCAGCGCATTGATCTTGGCGATGATTCGTCCAGGCCGGCCCGACCTGGCGATGCGCGCCTCGTTGCGGATCGCCTTGATGATCTCGTTCTGCAGCGCGAACGGCGCCAGCCACAGGTGGTTGAGCTTGTGCGGCTTGGTCAGGCTGGTCAGGTGGATGAACACTTCGTTGACGTCCTCGCCCATCGCCTGGTTGGCCGTCAGCAGGCCGAAATCGGTGTAAAGCCGGGTCGTCGTCAGGTGGTAGTTGCCGGTGCCGAGATGGGCGTAGTACCGCAGGCCGTCGAGCTCGCGCCGGATCACCAGCGCGGCCTTGGCATGGGTCTTCAGGCCGACCACGCCGTACACCACCTGGGCGCCGGCCTGCTCCAGCTTGTCGGCCCAGTTGATGTTGGCTTCCTCGTCGAAGCGCGCCATCAGCTCGACGATCACGGTCACTTCCTTGCCGAGCCGCGCCGCCGTCATCAGCGCCTCCATCAGCTCCGAATTCATGCCGGTGCGGTAGATGGTCTGCTTGATCGCCACCACGCCCGGGTCGCGCGCCGCAACGGAGATGAAATCGACCACGGTCTGGAATGACTGGAACGGGTGGTGCAGCAGGATGTCGTTCTTGCGCAGTTGCTCGAAGATGTCGAGGCTGGCGGACTTTTGCGGCATGCCGGCGATGAACGGCTCGAAGCGCATCGAGGGCTGCTTGACCGCCTCGATCAGCTCGGTGAGGCGCACCAGGTTGACCGGGCCATCGACCGCGTATAGCCGGCTCGGGTCGAGTTCGAACTGGTCGAGCAGGAATTGCGCCATCTCGGGCGGACAGTTCTTCGCCACTTCGAGCCGTACCGAGGTGCCGTACTGGCGCCCCTGCAGTTCGCCCTTGAGCGCCTGGCGCAGGTTCTTGACTTCGTCCTCGTCGACCCACAGGTCGCTGTCGCGGGTGACCCGGAACTGGGAATAGGCGAGCACGTCGCGCCCGGTGAACATGTCTTCGATGTGCGAGTGGATCACCGACGACAGCAGGCAGAAAGAGGCGCCGCCGCCCTTGCTCAGGTGGTCGGGCAGGCGGATCACGCGCGGCAGCACGCGCGGCGCCTTGACGATCGCGATCCCGGTGCCGCGCCCGAACGCGTCCTTGCCGGACAGCGAAACGATGAAATTGAGGCTCTTGTTGATCACCTGCGGGAAGGGGTGGGCCGGATCGAGCCCGATCGGCGTCAGCAGGGGCCGCACCTGCTGTTCGAAATACTGCTTGACCCAGGCGCGCTGGGCCTCGTTGCGGTCGGTGTGGCGCACCAGGTGCACGC
>JAQGNS010000137.1 GCA_028291705.1 Nevskia sp. | reverse complement strand
GTCCTGTGATGCGATCCATGACGCGCAAATGTCCACTCGCCGCGTAAGTGCCGCAGCCGCAACAAAGGGTTGCAGCCGCGAACAGCCGCTTCAGGATTTGCCGTCTGTGGATGAGTGCCGGTGCGCGGAGCAAAGGTTGCGCACGACAGGAGGAATTTTCAGGGGGTGCCGGGACTGCGCCACTTCACGCGAATGTCACACGGTTATATCGGGCACCCGTTTGATCCGTCAGGTGACGGCAGGCGCAGCAGTTTCAGTGCGCGGTCACGCCACGCACATCGGCATTCGCGGACCGCACGGTACCGCAGCTGCCTTCCGGCCGCAGCAGCGCCAGCGCGGCGCAGACGTTGATGGCGGTGACGCCGCCGCTGTCCGCAACGCTGGTCCTGCTCAGCAGGCTGTAGACGGAAGAGGCATCCAGGTGCGAATTCATCGCCAGCAACAGGGCCACCGCGCCGGTGACGTGCGCCGCCGCCAACGAGGAACCGGAGACGAAGTCGTAGTGGCCGCCCGGCGTCAGGGTCAATACCTCGCGCCCCGGCGCATGCAGCACCGTGGTACTGGCGGAGCTGCGTTCGATGGCGTCGACGGCGATGACGCCGGGCACGCCGACCGGAAAACCGTCGACACGGCCGTCGGGCGGCACCGCGCCGACCACCACGATGCCGCGCTTCAGGGCGTAATCCACCAGTTGCGCCAGCAGCGGGTCGGCCGGTCCGCCCAGGCTGAGGTTGATGACCCGCGCGCCGGATTCGATGGCGATGGTCAGGGCCTGCGCCAGGGTGAAGGAATTGCACTGCGCTCCGTCGGCGTGCGGCTGCACCTGCCAGCAGGCCTTCAACGCGAAAATATGCACGCCGGGTGCGATGCCGACGATGCCCTCACGATTGTTGGCCGCGGCGGCGATGATGCCGGCCACCTCGGTGCCGTGACGGTCCGCGTCGAACTGGCGGCTGTCGTCGTCGACGAAATTGCGCTGCGTCTCCACCCGCCCTTGCAGGTCCGGATGCGCGCCATCCATGCCGGTATCGATCACCGCGACACGCACGCCGTCGCCGCGCGACCATTGCTGCGCGTCGGCGGCATCGATCTGCGCGAAGCCGCGCTGCAGGCCGAAATACGGATCGTTGTAGGCACTGCTCAGCGTGCCGAAGGTCTGCATCGGCTGCGCCAGGCTGACGCGCGGATCGCGCGACAGGCGTGATAGCACTTCGTCGCGGGAACTACCGCCCGGCACTTCCAGCACCACGCAATGCACCTGCAGCGGCGCGATCGGCCACGCCGCGACTTCGTGCAGGCCGTAGTCCCGCTCGATCGCGGCGACCGCGGCGCGCGCGCTGTCGCCGGAGGTATACAAGGGCATGCTGTCGTAGCCGCGCAGGGTCGAGCCGGCATGCGCCGCCACCGATCCCGCCGGGTTGACGACGGTCAGCAGGATCAGGCTTGCCGGGTCGCCGCGCATCCGTGCGGCGGCGGGGTCAGCGGTACCGGGCGCCGTGGCGCAGGCCGCCAGACCAAGGCCCAGGGCGATGGCCAGTGCGCAGGCGAGACGGATCACGGCGCCGGCCGCGCCGCGTCGATCGGCTCGGCGAAGCGCACACCCGGATGCGCGCGCAGCTGCGCCAGCGCCGGCTGCGCACTGGCGACCGCCAGCGCCGGCTGTGGCGCCAGGGAGTAGACGCCGGCATCGCTGGGGCCGGCTACGATCTGCAATTGCGCCCGCTCCAGCAGGGCCTGCAACTCACCCAGCGTCAGCGTCGGCTGCAGCACGGCGCGGATGGTGGCACGCGATGCACCTTCCGCCGGCGCACTGAGGGTCCGGTACAGCGGCGCGCCGGGCCGCGGCGAATCCCGCGTCCACAGGGCGGCGCTGAGGGCGACGATACCGACCGCTTCGATCAGCACCGCCAGCAACAGGCCGCGGGCGAACGAACTCGAAGCCCTGCGGCGGACGACCGGAAGCGCAGGTTCCTCCTCGCCGTCGATGCGCTGCCACAGGCGCTGCAGGGACGCGGCGGCGGCGACGCCGTCGGCCTGGCTTTCAGGACGCGGCTCGGCGCTCATCGCCGCGCGCAGCCGCGTCTGGAACTCGTGTTCTTCGCGGCAGTCGCCACAGCTCGCCAGGTGCTCTTCCACCATGCGCAGCTCTTCGCCCGATGCGCGCCCATTCACCACCCAGGGAATCAACTCCCAGACGCGGCGGTGAATGGAGAAAACATCATCCGACTGGTTCATGCCTTGCCTCGTTCCGTCATGCCGCCGAGCGCCGGCAGCAGATTGCGCAACTTGACCCGCGCGTGAAACATGCGCGCCTTCACCGTGCCCACCGAGCAGTCCATGATCTCGCCGATCTCCTCGCAGGAATGCCCCATGTAGTACGCCAGCTCCAGGGTGGTACGCTGCTCCAGCGGCAGGTGGCGCAGGCCCTTGCCGACCCAGTCGCGCAGTTCCTGCTGGGCCTGCACCTCCGGCGTGCCGGTGTCCTCGTATTCCTCCACCAGCGGCTCGGTGGCCGCGCCACCGGCGCGGCGCAAGGTCTTCAGGGTGCAGCGATAGGCGATACCCATGATCCAGGTGGAAACCAGGGAATCGCCGCGGAACTCGCCGCCCTTCTGCCAGACCACCCAGAAGGTGTCGTTGACGGCTTCCTCGATCAGCTCCTGGCGTTGGGTCAGCCGGGCCAGGAAGCGCCCCAGGCGCCGATAGTAGTCGGCGTACAGGGTCTCGAAGGCCTGCCGGTCGCCCTGCGCCACCAGGCGCAGCAGCGCCAGTTCACGATCGTTGTCAGCCGCTTTTGTCCCCGGCTGGGGTGGGGTCACCGCTTCCGCTCGCATGGCACCGGTTCCGCTCCTGAACTGATTGAGTCTTCCTGGCAGTGAGTGCCCCCATCCGCCCCAAAGGTTGCGGTGGTGGCGGCCGGCGCTCCGGAGCCGCTCAAAAATGCCACAACAGCGTCGCCATCGGCCGGTTCACCGCCATCTGGTCGTAAAACAGGCGTCGTGCCGTGCCGTCGGTGCCGACATAGGACAGATCCAGTTGCACCCGGCCGAAATCGTAGCCGATGCCGGCATTCCAGTAGACATAGCCGGTGTCCACCGCCCAGCGCAGGTCGTAGTAACCCACGCCGGCATTGAGGGAGAAGGCATGCGGCAGGGGCTGGTGCAGGGCCAGGTCATAGGACAGCGTGGCGCGGCCGCTGACATTGCCGCTGCGGGCCTCGACCCCGGCATCCGGCGAGAACGCGACGGTCACAAAAGCACGGTCGGAATAGGCCAGCGTGCCCGACACTTCGTCGTAATTGTAGTGCCGCTCGGAATTGTTCCAGGGATATTGATGGCGCACCGCCTCGACACGCGCGCTCCAGTCGCCGGCGAAAGGCCATTGGACGCCCAGGTAGGGATCGAATTCCGCACTTGTCGAATCGAACGGACTACGCTTCACGCTGCTGGTCCACAGGCCGGCGAACCAGCCGGAGGGAGCGTAATAGTGCAGATCCGCCTGCGCGGCCGGCTGGTTGTCGCTTTGCGTATGGCCGCGGTACACGTAATCGCTGCTCAGGCCGAGCGAGCCGCCCCAACCCTGCGCCCGGGCGGCGGCGGGCGCGCCCAGCGCCAACGCGCCCAACGCCAGGCCGCAGGCGATAACGCCACTGGCTGTGGAAAATCGCATCGGTGGTTTGTCCCGCCTCGTCACAGGCGGCAATTATCAGCACGTCATGGCAGACTTTGGCAAAGGTGGGGGCGAAAGCAGGCCCCACCGGGCACCCCCCGCTGGAACCCGCGGGGGCTGCTTCCCCGCCCGGTCCAACCGGCGCGGGGCGCGGGCACCAGCTAGAATCCGGCGGAAGTTTCCTGCCCGGAGTGTCCCGATGAAACCCTATGGTCGCAAAGTCGCCATTCTCGGCGGCGCGCGCATCCCCTTCGCCCGCCAGAACACCGCTTACGCCACGCGCAGCAACCAGGACATGCTCACCGCCGCGCTGAAGGGCGTGGTGGACAAGTTCCAGCTGCACGGCGAGCGTCTGGGCGAGGTGACGGCCGGCGCGGTGCTGAAGCATTCGCGCGACTTCAACCTGACCCGCGAGAGCGCGCTGTCCTGCGGGCTGGCGATGGAGACCCCGGCCTACGATCTGCAGCAGGCCTGCGGCACCAGCCTGGAGACGGCCATC
>JAQGNS010000098.1 GCA_028291705.1 Nevskia sp. | reverse complement strand
GACTCGGTCACCAAGTCCAAGTTCGACAACCTCTACGGCTGCCGCGAGTCGCTGGCCGACGGCATCAAGCGCGCCACCGACGTGATGGTGGCGGGCAAGGTGGCGGTGGTGTGCGGTTACGGCGACGTGGGCAAGGGCTCGGCGCATTCGCTGCGCGGCTTCGGCGCGCGCGTCATCGTCACCGAAATCGACCCGATCAACGCCCTGCAGGCGGCGATGGAAGGCTTCGAAGTCACCACCATCGAGGAAACCCTGGGTCGCGGCGACATCTACGTCACCACCACCGGCAACCGCGACGTCATCACTCTGGAACACATGGAGAAGATGAAGGACCAGGCCATCGTCTGCAACATCGGCCACTTCGACAACGAGATCCAGGTCGACCGCCTGGTGAAGACCGCCAAGCACCTGAACATCAAGCCGCAGGTGGACAAGTACACCTTCGCCAAGGGCAACTGCCTGTACCTGCTGGCCGAAGGCCGCCTGGTCAACCTGGGCTGCGCCCATGGCCACCCGAGCTTCGTCATGTCCAACTCCTTCGCCAACCAGACCCTGGCACAGCTGGACCTGTGGGCGCACAAGGACAGCTACGAGAAGAAGGTGTATCGCCTGCCCAAGCACCTCGACGAGGAAGTGGCGCGCCTGCACCTGGAAAAGATCGGGGTCAAGCTGACCCGTCTGACCGAGGCCCAGGCCGCCTACCTAGGCATCTCCGCCGATGGCCCGTACAAGCCCGAGCACTACCGCTACTAAGTAAGCGACAACAGGGGCCGCGCAAGCGGCCCCTTTCACATAAGGGGCTGGAACATGGCTCAGACACAGAGCTTTTCCTTCGAATTGTTTCCGCCGCGCACCCCCGAGGGCGTGGCGAAGCTGCCGGCGATCGTGGCGCAACTGGCCGCGGTCAAGCCGAAGTATTTCTCGGTGACGCATGGCGCCGGCGGGGCCACCCAGGACGGCACCTACGACACCGTGGTCAAGGTGGTGGAACACACCGGCGTGGAAGCGGCGCCGCACCTGACCTGCGTCGGCTCCACGCGCCAGAACATCGCGGCGCTGCTGCAACGTTACCGCGATGCTGGCGTGAAGCGCATCGTGGCACTGCGCGGCGATCTGCCGGCGACGGCGATGAGCCCGTCCGCACCGGGCGAGTTCCACTACGCCAACGAGCTGGTCGGCTTCATCCGCGAGACCCATGGCGATGCCTTCGAGATCGAGGTGGCCGCCTACCCGGAGATGCATCCGCAAGGCACTGGCCCCATCGTCGACTTCGAGCATTTCCGCCGCAAGGTGGAAGCCGGCGCCGATGCGGCGATCACGCAGCTGTTCTACAACGCCGACAGCTACTTCGATTTCCTCGAGCGCTGCGCCAAGGCCAACCTCACCATCCCGATCATCGCCGGGGTGATGCCGATCACCGGTTATCAGAACATCGTGCGCTTCTGCACCAGCTGCGGCGCCGACCTGCCGCGCTGGATCCGGCTGCGCTTGGAGGAGCTGCAGGACGACAAACCGGCCCTGCTCGACTTCGGCCTGGATGTGGTGACGCGGCTGTGCGAAAGCCTGCTCAAGGGCGGCGCGCCCGGACTGCATTTCTACACCATCAACCAGGCCGAGCCGACGTTGCGGTTGTGGAAGAACCTGGCGCTGCCAGTACCGGTGTAGCGGGGGTTAAAGCCGGACGGCGCCTGCGGCACCGTCCGGAAAATGCGGAACACCCTCATTCCGTCCTTCTCGCGCGCTTTTGATTTTTCCCGCGCCCGCGGGCATGCTCGCGCCGCCATGACGATCCTGCAAACCCTCGACTACGCCGGTGTCGCCGTGTTCGCGGTAAGCGGCGCCATCGCGGCCGGGCGCAAAAGCTTCGACCTGCTCGGCGTGGTGGTGATCGCCCTGGTCACCTCTGTCGGCGGCGGCACGGTGCGCGACGTGCTGCTCAACCGCCAGCCGGTGTTCTGGATCGGCAATCCCACCTACCTGCTGGTGATCGTGGCCACCGCCCTGCTGACGGTGCCGTACACCCGCCGCTTCCGCACGCCGACACAGACGCTGCAGGTGGCGGATGCGCTGGGCCTGGCCTTCTTCGGCATCAGCGGCGCCCAGGTGGCGGAGAACGCGCATTTTCCCGGAGTGATCATGGTCGTGATGGGCACCATCACCAGCGTCTTCGGCGGGGTGCTGCGCGATGTGCTGTGCAACGAAATCCCGATGATCCTGCGCAAGGGCAACATCTACGCCACGGCGGCGATCGCCGGCGTCAGCCTCTACGTCGTCGCCAGCAGCCTGGGAGTTTCGCGCGAAATCGCTTCCGTACTCGGCATGCTGCTGATTGCCGGCCTGCGCTTCGCCTCCATCGCCTGGAACCTGACCCTGCCGGTATACGAATTGCCGCCGGAAGAAAACGGGCCGCCGACGTGACCGGCTATATCCTGAAGCGCCTGCTGCTGGTCGTGCTGGGCCTGTTCGCCTTCAGCGTGCTGCTGGTGCTGCTGTTCCGCTGGGCGCCGCCGCCGACCAGCGCCTTCATGCTGGAGGCGGACATCCGGCCGGTACACCAGGAGTGGGTGAGCTGGTCGCACATCGCCCCGCCCGCGCGGCTGGCGGTGGTGGCCTCGGAGGACCAGAAATTCCCCGATCACCACGGCTTCGATTTCGACGCCATCGACAAGGCGTTGGAGCACAACGAGAAGCACCGCCGCCTGCGCGGCGCCAGCACCATCAGCCAACAGACCGCCAAGAACCTGTTCCTGTGGTCCGGCCGCAGCTATTTCCGCAAGGGCATGGAGGCGTACTTCACCGTGCTGCTGGAAACGCTGTGGCCGAAGCGGCGCATCCTCGAGGTCTACCTCAACATCGCCCAGTTCGGGCCGGACGTGTACGGAGTGGAGGAAGCGGCGCAGCGCTACTTCGGCAAGCCGGCGGCGCGGCTGGACGCGCACGACGCGGCCGTACTGGCGGCGGTGCTGCCCAACCCGGAGAAGATGCACGCCGGCCGGCCTTCCGCCTACGTGCAGGAACGCGCCGACGACATCGAGGGGCAGATGCGCCTGCTGGGGTCGGACTACCTGGCCGACCTGCGCTGAGGGTCGCGCCCGGGAGCCGGAACGCGGCAGCCTAGCCCTGCGACAGGTTCTTGAAGGCGGCGGCCAGGGTGCGCAGCGCGCTGATCGAACGCGGGTCGCGCAGCGCGCTGTACAACACCACTTCCTGCACCTCCAGCGCCGGAAGGGACAGGACGGCCCCGATATCGATGGTGCCGGCAGGCGTGGTTCGCCGCGGCAACACGGCGACCGCGAATCCGGCGGCGGCGGCGGCGCCGACCACCGCCGCACCCTTGCCGATGAAGACCTCGGTCCAGGCGATGCCCGCCTGATCGAGCGCGCGCACCGCCGCGGCGCGCGTGGTGCACGCCTCGCCCTGGGTGGCCAGGGGCAGCGGCAGGCCGGCGCGCGGCTGCCAGTCGGCGGCTGCGATCCAGGCGAACTGCTCGGTGAACAGCATCTCGCCGTTGCCCCGGCGATCCGCCGGCTGCAGCGCCAGAGCGGCATCGAGGGTGCCTTTCTCGTAGTCCTGCACCACCTCGCGCGAACCGGCCACGCGCAGCTCGATCAACAGGTTCGGATCGTGCTCGCTCATGCGGCGCAGCAGGGCCGGCAGCGCGCTGCCGACGATCTGGTGGCTGATGCCGACCACCAGCCGCCGTTGCTCCATGCCGAACGAGGCCACCGCGCGCTGGTGGGCGCCGATCAGCTCGCGCGCGGCCTCGAGAAAGGTGAGGCCCTCGGCGGACAGGCGCACCCGCCGCGGCGTGCGGTCCAGCAGGCGCCGGCCGAGCTGCTGTTCCAGCCGGCGCAGCTTCAGGCTGACCGCCGACTGCGTACTGTCGAGCACTTCCGCGGCGCGGGTGAAGCTCTGCAACTCGGCGGTGAGCACGAAGGCTCTGACGGCATCGAGGTCGAGGGTCGTCATGGATTAATCCATTTCATTTTGAAATGACTGAAATAGGCAATGATGGATTTATCGACGCATGGTAGCCGACTACGCTGCACCTTCCCCACTGGAAACAGCCATCCCATGTTTCGAACCAGCAAGATCCTCACGTTTTGCGCCCTGGCCATGACCTTGGCCCTGCAATCCGCCGAGGCGGCCCCAGACGCCCCCACCGCCATGCCGGTCCCCATGCCCCTATCGACCTCCCTGGCCGGCGCCTGGAGCCTGGTACGCGTCGACAACGTCTACCCGGACGGACACCGGGTGGAACTGTACGGGCCGAATCCGCAGGGCCTGTGGCTCATTGACGCGCAGGGCAACTACATGATGCAGATGGTGCGCGCCCAGCGCGGGCGCTTTGCCGCCAACGACAAATCCCAGGGCACCGCCGAGGAATACCGAGCGGCAGCCATGGACAGCAATGCGCACTTCGGCCGTGTCAGCGTGGACGGCACCACCCTGCACACCCATATCGAGCACGCTTCGTTTCCGAACTGGGACGGCAAGGACGGCACTTCCGCCTATTCCCTCAAGGGCGATGAATTGAGCTACACCGTGGCCAAGCCGTCCAGCGGCGCGGGCGACGGCGCCCACGGCGAGGTGGTGTGGCGGCGCGTGCGTTAGGATCGAACCCATCATCTTCTTGAACGGAATCATCACCATGAAAAACCAGTTACGGCTCGGCCTGGCCATCCTGCTGAGCGCCATGACTCTTGCGTGCGCGGGAACGCCCGCGGTACCGGCCGACTTCTCCGCCGCCATTGCCACCGCCGTAGCCGACGGCGCGCGGCCCGCCGCCGACACGGCACGCGATGCCGACCGCAAGCCGGCCGAACTGATCGCCTTCGCCGGCATCAAACCGGGCGACCAGGTGGCCGACCTGATGCCGGGGGGCGGCTATTTCACCCGCATCTTCAGCAAGCTGGTCGGGCCGCAAGGCCATG
>JAQGNS010000510.1 GCA_028291705.1 Nevskia sp. | reverse complement strand
CCAGGCGATGGGCTGTACGGCGTTGTTTTCGGGCGCGCTTGTCACAGGGGATTCCGACGGGTCTAATGTCGCGCATTCTACCTTCCTCAATCGCAGGGTTTGTGAATGCAGCCCATTGATCTGCTGGTCCTGCCGCGCTGGCTGGTCCCCATCCAGCCCTCCGGCGTGGTGCTGGAAGAACACGCCCTCGCCGTGGACGGTGGCCACATCGTCGACGTGCTGCCGGCGGCCTTCGCCCACCAGGCCTTCCAGCCGCGCGAAACGCTCCAGCTGCCGGACCATGCCCTTATGCCCGGCCTGGTCAATATCCACACCCACTCCGCCATGACCCTGCTGCGCGGGCTGGCCGACGACCTGCCGCTGATGGACTGGCTGCAGAACCACATCTGGCCGGCGGAAGGCGCCAACGTCAGCTACGCCTTCTGCGCCGACGGCGTGCGCCTGGCCGCCGCCGAGATGATCCGCGGCGGTACCACCTGCTTCAACGACATGTATTTCTTCCCCGACGCCACCGCCGCCGTGGCGGCGGAAGTGGGGTTGCGCGCCAATGTCGGCCTGATCGTGCTCGACTTCCCCACCGCCTGGGCGCAGAACTGGGAGGAATACATCCACCGCGGCCTGGAAGTGCATGACCGCCTGCGCGGCGATCCGCTGGTGCGCGCGGTGTTCGCGCCGCACGCGCCCTATACCGTGTCCGACGCGCCGCTGAAACGGATCCGCGAACTGGCCACCGAACTCGGCATCGGCATCCACATGCACGTGCACGAAACCGCGGCGGAAGTCGAAGGCGGCCTGCAAGCCGCCGGCAAGCGCCCCTGGCAACGCCTGCGCGAGCTGGACCTGCCCGGCCAGGACTTCATCGCCGTGCACATGACCCAACTCACCGACGCGGAAATCGCCGAAGCCGGCAAGCTCGGCGTCAGCGTGGCGCACTGCCCGGAGTCCAACCTCAAGCTGGCCAGCGGCTTCTGTCCGGTGGCCAAGCTGCTCGCCGCCGGCGTCAACGTCGCCCTTGGCACCGACGGCGCCGCCAGCAACAACGACCTCGACATGTTCGGCGAGCTACGCACCGCCGCCCTGCTGGCCAAGGGCGTGTCCGGCGACGCCAGCGCCCTGCCCGCCAGTGCGGCGCTGCACATGGCCACCCTGGCCGGCGCCCGGGCGCTGGGCCTGGAAGACCGGATCGGCTCGCTGGAAAAGGGCAAGGCGGCGGACTTCATCGCCGTGAACCTCAACCGCCCCGCCACCCAGCCGGTCTACAACGTGCTGTCGCAACTGGTCTACGCCGCCGGCCGCGACCAGGTCAGCGACGTCTACGTCGCCGGCCGCCCCTTGCTGCGGGACGGTAAACTACTCACCGTCAACGAAGCCGAGACGCTGGCCAAGGCCGCGGAATGGCGTCAGCGCATCGCACCAAAGGGTCCGGAACGGGCCTGAATCCACGGGGAAAAGCCGAAAAACACCGCAGCGCCGTACCGGGCGCCAACGCTATCCCGTTGATGTAGCAACGGAATCCGCACAAGCACCGGGACAAGGCCGATAAAGCGCCACTCCTCCCCGGCTAATACTGTCGCAAAACAATCATTTGCGGGATAATCCTTAACCAGTACATGAATACCAACGTCGACAGCGACGAGATCGCCCACTTCGAGAGCCTGGCCGCGCGCTGGTGGGATCCGCGCGGCGAGATGGGCGCGCTGCACGTCATCAACCCGGTGCGCACCCGCTACATCGAACAGGTGGCAGGCGGCCTCAAGGGCAAGACCGCCCTCGATGTCGGCTGCGGCGGCGGCCTGCTGACCGAGGCCCTGACACGTGGTGGCGCCGAAGCGCTGGGCATCGACCTCGCCGCCGCCTCGATCAAGGTGGCGCAGCAGCACGCCCAGGATCAGGGCTTGAACACCCAGTACCGCCTGGTCGCCGCCGAAGACCTTGCCGCCGAACGGCCGGAGAGCTTCGACCTGGTGTGCTGCCTGGAAATGCTGGAACACGTGCCCGAGCCGGCCGCGGTGGTCGCCGCCTGTGCCCGTTTGACCAAACCCGGCGGCACCCTGGTGTTCTCCACCATCAACCGCAATCCCAAGGCGTACGCCCTGATGATCGTGGCGGCGGAATACACCCTGGGGCTGGTCCCTCGCGGTACCCACGACTACGCCAAGTTCATCCGTCCCTCGGAACTGGACCGCTGGGCGCGCGCCGCCGGCCTGGTGCCGCGGGAAGTGACAGGCTTGCGTTACAACCCTTTACTGCGCGCAGCCTCGATCCAGGCACGCGACGTGGATGTGAATTATCTAATGCATTGTGACAAAGCATTCAGTTAAGGTTCATGGCCTGCGCTGATAATGGCCACATGAGGCGAGAAGCCGCGAAGCTACGGTGAAATGATTTTGAAGATGACTCCAAAGTGCGTGCTGTTCGATCTGGACGGTACGCTGGTCGACACGGCTCCCGATCTCGGCCTGGCCGCCAACCTGGTTCGCGAAGAACAGGGCCTGGCGCCGCTCCCCCTCTCCGATTACCGCCCGTACGCCTCCTGTGGCGCGCGCGGTCTGCTCAAGGTGGCGCTGGGGATCAGCATGGATGATCCCGCCTACCCGCAGCGCAAGGACCGCTTTCTGGTGCACTACCGCGCCAATTTGAGCCGCAACTCCTGCCTGTTTCCGGGCATCGACGAGATGCTGACGGCGCTGGAACATGCAGGCGTGCGCTGGGGCGTGGTCACCAACAAGGTGTCCGAGCTGAGCGAACCCCTGATGCGCGACCTCGGCCTGACCCCGCGCAGTGCCTGCCTGGTCAGCGGCGACAGCACCCCCAAACCCAAGCCCGCGCCCGAACCCTTGCTGCTGGCCAGCAAGCTGGTCGGCGTCGCCGCCCGCGACTGTCTCTATGTCGGCGACGACGAGCGCGACATCCTCTCCGGCCGCGCCGCGCACATGCGCACCGCCGCCGCCGGCTGGGGCTACATGGGCGACAAGCCCGACCCGCGCAGCTGGTCGGCCGACGTCATCCTCGATACACCAGCCGAACTGGCGCAACTGCTCGAATTGCGCCGTGCTGCCTGAGGCTTCGAT
>JAQGNS010000052.1 GCA_028291705.1 Nevskia sp. | reverse complement strand
TCGGCGCTGGCCTTGGCCTTGGCCTTGGCGGCCTCGTCCTTCAGCTCACCACGGATCTGCTCGGTGACGTCGGCCTGCTGCAACTGGCGCGGCGCTTCGTATTCGGCCTTGCGCACCACCACCAGGTGTTGCGGATCGATGGCGATCGGCTTGCTGTTGTTGTCGTCCTTGATCAATTCAGAGGAGAACGCGGCGGCGATCACCGCCTGGTTGGCGGCGATGTCGCCGCCGCCCTTGCGGGTGAACCAGTCGGTGGTCTTCACCTGCAGGTTGAGCGCCTTGGCCACAGGGTCGAGCGAAGCCGGATTCTCGAAGCTCATCTGGTCGAGCTTGGTGGACATGTCGTTGAAGCGGGTCACGGCGTCCTGCTGCTGGTACAGGTCGAGCAGCTGCTTCTGCACCGCGGGATCATCAAACGCCTGCGTTTCGGCCGGCTTCAGTTCGTCGAGCTTGATCAGGTGCCAGCCGAATTCGGTCTGGACCGGTTCGCTGACCTCGCCCGCCTTGTTCAGGGCGAACAGGGCCGACTCGAATTTGGGGACCATCATGCCGTGCTTGACCAGGCCCAGGTCGCCGCCCTTGTTCTTGGAGCCGGGATCGTCGGAATTGGCCTTGGCCAGCTCGGCGAAATCGGCGCCGGCCTTGATCTTGGCGTAAAGGTCATCGGCCTTCTTCTTCGCCGCATCCTTGTCCGCGCCGAAGGCGATCAGGATGTGGCTGGCGCGACGTTGTTCCGGGGTGGAAAACAGCCCGGCCTTGCGCGCCTCGTAGATGGCCTTGAGCACGTCGGCGCTGGGAGCAGCGGCCTTGGGCAACTGGTCCAGGGCCAGTTCGACGTAGGCCAGCTTGATGCGCTCGGGCGCCTTGTAACTGTCCTTCTTCTGCTCGTAGCGCTGTTTGACCTGGTCGTCGCTGACGGTGACCGAGGCCTGGTATTTGGCGGGTTCGAATTTGACGTAGCTGAATACACGCTGCTGGCGCTGCAGCTTCCAGGCCGCCTCACCCTCGCGCGGGGTGATGAAGGCGCTGTCCAGCACGGCGCCGCGAAGCTGCTCCACCGGCAATTGCTGGCGCGCGCGCGCTTCGAACTGCTCGGGGGACTGGCCGACGCTGCTCAGGGCGCTGCGGTAGCGATCGGCGGAAAAGTGCCCGTTATCCTGGAAATACGGCATCGCCTCGAGGTATTCGCGCACCCCGGCATCATCGATCCGGTAGCCCGTATCGCGGGTGTACTGCTGCAGCACCAGGTCCTGCACCAGGCTCTTCAGGACGTTGTCGCGCAACT
Organism: Nevskia sp.; assembly: GCA_028291705.1. Lineage (GTDB taxonomy): Bacteria > Pseudomonadota > Gammaproteobacteria > Nevskiales > Nevskiaceae > Nevskia. Next base: position 7,409 of record JAQGNS010000052.1, on the reverse strand, counting down.
GGTTCTGCTGCAGCTCGTCGGCGCGGAAATCCGGGCCCATACGCTGCTGCAGATCCTGGTAAGCGCGCTGGTAGGCGCCGTGGAACTGCGACTGGGTGATTTTCACCCCGCCGACTTCGGCGACCGTGGGGTCGGCGCCCCCGCTGCTTTGCAGGGACTGAATCCCGAAAAACGCAAAGGGAACAATCAATACGCCAACAATGCCCCAGAGTATCGGGCCAGTCATGCGGTCGCGAATGGTCTGCAACATGTATTTGATAGTCCGGAAATAAGAAAGGCGCTCGTCGAGCGCCTTTTTATAATTAATATGGCGGAGCGGACGGGACTCGAACCCGCGACCCTCGGCGTGACAGGCCGATACTCTAACCGACTGAGCTACCGCTCCGCATTAATTCCAACTTTGCAACAAAACCTGGTGGGTGCTGACGGGCTCGAACCGTCGACCCCCGCCTTGTAAGGGCGATGCTCTACCGACTGAGCTAAGCACCCGGCGGGATGTCAGCCCCGCGAAGGTCGATTATTTTACCGCGTCTTTCAGCGCCTTACCAGCTTTGAAGGAAGGATTTTTACTGGCGGCGATTTTCAGGGGGGCGCCGGTCTTGGGATTCCGCCCGGTGCGGGCCGCCCGCTTGCGTATGGTGAACGTGCCGAAACCGACCAGGGAGACCTTGTCGTTCTTCTTCAGTGCCTTGGTGATGACTTCCACGAACGCATCGACCGCGCGGGTGGCGTCGGCCTTGGAGACATCAGCCTTGTCGGCAACCGCATTGATCAATTCGGCTTTGTTCATGTAGGTGTGTCCCCTCTATCTGTAAATGGCATCTTGCCAGGAATTTCGAACCGTTTCGGTCGCCGTCCCCTGATCCTCCGGAACCGGCGCAAAGAACGGCTGCGCCTCGTTCTGAGGATGGTTCGCCACGGCCACGGATGCAGTCTTATACCAAGCGTCGGCGGCAAGCGTCAATCAAGTGTTTGGGCTTGTGCCAGCGTGATTTTCAACGCTTCACAATGCGGGATTTCCGGCAATGTAAAGACACTGTGAAGCGTTGAAAAAAAGACCGCCGATCAATGCGGACGCAGCCCCTCTCCCGGCGGCGTCGGCGGATTGGTGCTGCCTTCGACACTCTTCGGCTCCGGAACGCGTTCCAGGGCGAGACGCAGCGCATCCTCGATCCAGCGCACCGGTTCGATGTTGAGCTTGGCCTTGATGTTGTCCGGAATCTCCGCCAGGTCCTTGAGGTTTTCCTGCGGGATGATCACGGTATGGATGCCGCCGCGCTGTGCCGCCAGCAGCTTCTCCTTGAGTCCGCCGATCGGCAGCACTTCGCCGCGCAGGGTGATCTCGCCGGTCATGGCGACGTCGGCGCGCACCGGAATCATGGTCAGCGAGGAGACGATGGCGACGCACATGGCGACGCCGGCGGAAGGGCCGTCCTTGGGCGTGGCGCCTTCCGGCACGTGCACATGGATGTCGTGCTTCTGGTAGAACTCCGGATCGATGCCCAGGCTCTTGACCCGCGAGCGCACCACGGTCAGCGCGGCCTGGATCGACTCCTGCATGACGTTGCCGAGGCTGCCGGTCTGGGTCAGCTTGCCCTTGCCGGGCGACAGCGCGGCTTCGATCGACAGCAGTTCGCCGCCGACTTCGGTCCAGGCCAGGCCGGTGACCTGCCCGACCTGGTTCTTTTCCTCGGCGCGGCCGAAACGGAAGCGCTGCACGCCCAGGTACTTCTCGAGATTCTTCTCGGTGACCTTGACGGTCTTTTCGGTCGGCTTGAGCAGGATCTGCTTCACCACCTTGCGCGCGATCTTGCTGATCTCGCGTTCCAGGCTGCGCACGCCGGCTTCACGCGTGTAGGTGCGCACGATGGAGCGGATGGCGCCGTCGGCGATCTCCAGTTCCTCGTCCTTGAGGCCGTTAGCCTTGATCTGCTTCGGCACCAGGTAGCGCTTGGCGATGTTGAGCTTCTCGTCCTCGGTGTAGCCGGGGATGCGGATCACTTCCATGCGGTCGAGCAGCGGACCGGGAATGTTGAGGGTGTTGGCGGTGCAGACGAACATCACGTCGGACAGGTCGTAATCGACTTCCAGGTAATGGTCGTTGAAGCTGTTGTTCTGCTCCGGGTCGAGCACTTCCAGCAGCGCCGAGCTGGGGTCGCCGCGGAAGTCCATGCTCATCTTGTCGATCTCGTCGAGCAGGAACAGGGGATTCTTCACCCCGACCTTGGACATGCTCTGGATGATCTTGCCCGGCATGGAGCCGATGTAGGTGCGGCGATGGCCGCGGATCTCGGCCTCGTCGCGCACGCCGCCCAGGCTCATGCGGGTGAACTTGCGGTTGGTGGCTTCGGCGATGGAGCGGCCGAGCGAGGTCTTGCCCACGCCGGGCGGACCGACCAGGCACAGGATCGGGCCTTTCAGCTTCTTCACGCGGCTCTGCACGGCGAGATATTCAAGGATGCGCTCCTTGACCTTCTCCAGGCCGTAATGGTCGGTGTCGAGCTGCTTCTCGGCGGACGACAGGTCGATGGTGGCCTTGGTGGTCTTCTTCCACGGCACCTGGGTCAGCCAGTCGAGGTAGTTGCGCACCACGGTGGCTTCGGCCGACATCGCCGGCATCATCTTCAGCTTGTTGAGCTCGGCGTTGGCCTTGGTCTTGGCCGCCTTGGGCATGCCGGACTTGTCGATCTTGCGCGCCAGTTCTTCCTGCTCGTTCGGCGCGTCCTCGAGTTCGCCCAGTTCCTTCTGGATCGCCTTGATCTGCTCGTTCAGGTAATACTCGCGCTGGTTCTTCTCCATCTGCGACTTGACCCGCCCGCGGATCTTCTTCTCGATCTGCAGGATGTCGATCTCGCCTTCCAGCTGGCCCAGCACATACTCGATGCGCGGCTTCGGATCGGTCAGCTCCAGGACTTTTTGCTTGTCCTCGAGCTTGAGGTTGAGATGGGCGGCGATGGCGTCGGCCAGGCGGCCGGGCGAATCCATGCTCGACAACGAAGGCAGCAGCTCGGCCGGCACCTTCTTGTTGAGCTTGACGTACTGCTCAAAGGTGGCGACGGTGGCGCGCATCACAGCATCGGTTTCGCTGCCGCCGAGCTGGCCTTCGTCGGACTCGATCGGCTCGAACTGGGCGGTGAGGTAGTCGTTGCTGTTGTCCAGGCTGAGGATGCGCGCACGCTGAGCGCCTTCCACCAGCACCTTGACCGTGCCGTCCGGCAGCTTCAACAACTGCAGGATGCTGGCCAGGGTACCGACGTCATACAGGTCGCCGGTATCGGGTTCATCGGTGTCGGCGTGCTTCTGCGCCACCAGCAGGATGCGTTTGCCGTCCTGCATCGCCGCGGTGAGGGCCTTCACCGACTTCTCGCGGCCGACGAACAGAGGCTGCGCCAAGTGCGGGAAGATCACCACATCGCGCAGGGGCAGAACCGGGGCTGAATTTTCGTTCGTCTGGGACACTCTGAACCTCGTTATTCGTTACGCCGTTATTATGCAGCACATAGGCAAAATGCGAGCGGATAGAGCCTATTCAAGGCCCGGGGCCGGTTGTAACAATCGGCCCGTCAGCAGGAAAACGGCGCCATCCGCCCGGCTCCCCCGACTGCGCTCGCCGGACCCGGATGTGTCATCCCCGACACGGTCACAATGCGGCAGCGCGGCCCCGCATCATCGGCTGGTCAAAAAAACAACAAAAAGGCCGCCGCAGTGTTCGACTGGGGCGGCCTTTTCAGGTTCAGCGAGCGGCTAGGCCGAGTTCTTCACGTCGCGGCGCGGGGCCTCGACGTTCTCGTAAACCACGAAGGGCTTGGATTCGCCTTTGACGACGGACTCGTCGACCACCACCTTGGACACGTTCTGCATCGACGGCAGGTCATACATGACGTCGAGCAGGATGGTTTCCAGGATGGTGCGCAGGCCGCGGGCGCCGGTCTTGCGCTCCCTGGCCTTGCGCGCGATGGCGTTGAGGGCGTCGTCGCGGAACTCGAGCTGGCAGCCTTCCATCTGGAACAGCTTGGCGAACTGCTTCACCAGGGCGTTCTTCGGTTCACGCAGGATCGAGATCAGCGCACGCTCGTCCAGTTCCTCCAGCACCGCGAGGACCGGCAGGCGGCCGACGAATTCCGGGATCAGGCCGTAACGGATCAGATCCTCGGGCTCGACGATCGACAGCAACTGGCCGATATGGCGCGAATCCTTCTGCGACTTGACGTCGGCCGAGAAGCCGATGCCGGCCTTCTCGGTGCGGTTCTGGATCACTTTCTCCAGGCCGGAGAAGGCGCCGCCGCAGATGAACAGGATGCCGGCCGTGTTGACCTGCAGGAATTCCTGCTGCGGATGCTTGCGGCCGCCCTGCGGCGGCACGCTGGCGATGGTGCCTTCGACCAGCTTGAGCAGGGCCTGCTGCACGCCCTCGCCCGACACATCACGAGTGATGGACGGGTTTTCGCTCTTGCGCGAAATCTTGTCGATTTCGTCGATGTAGACGATGCCGCGCTGCGCCTTCTCGACGTCATAGTCGCACTTCTGCAACAGGCGCTGGATGATGTTTTCCACGTCCTCACCGACATAACCGGCTTCGGTCAGCGTGGTGGCATCGGCGATGGCGAACGGCACGTCCAGCAGCCGCGCCAGGGTCTCGGCCAGCAGGGTCTTGCCGGAACCGGTGGGGCCGATCAGCAGGATGTTGGATTTCTGCAGTTCGATGCCATCGGTCGAACCTTTCTGGCTGAGGCGCTTGTAGTGGTTGTACACCGCCACCGACAGCACCTTCTTGGCCTGGTCCTGGCCAATGACGTACTCGTCCAGCACCGCACGAATCTCGTGCGGCTTGGGGAGGCCCTTGACCTGGGGCTTGGCATGCACCTCTTCGCGGATGATGTCGTTGCAGAGATCGACACACTCGTCGCAGATGTACACCGAGGGACCGGCGATCAGCTTGCGGACTTCGTGCTCGCTCTTGCCGCAAAAGGAGCAATACAGAACCCGGCCGCTCTGGCCACCGCTCCGTACGTTATCTGGCATTTTCTTCCTCAAACATGGGCTTACAGCCCTTTTCCCGTGTAAGAACACTCAGAGAGCGACCACCTCGCCGCCCCGCCAGCCTCTTATAGCATGCAGTCATGTTGCAGCAAAATGACCGCAAATTCCACGTCGGGTTCAGGCCGGCGACGGTGACGACGGCCGGCGCTCCACGATCTGGTCGATCAGGCCGTAATCCCGGGCCGCTTCCGAGCTCATGAAATAGTCGCGTTCGACGTCGCGGGCGACCTTTTCCAGGGGCTGGCCGGTGTGGTCGGCATAGAGGCGGTTGAGGCGCTCGCGCAGGTACAGGATCTCCCGCGCCTGGATCTCGATGTCGGTGGCCTGGCCCTGGGCGCCGCCGGAGGGCTGATGGATCATGATGCGGGAATTCGGCAGGGCGAAACGCTTGCCCTTGGTGCCGGCGGAGAGCAGGAACGAGCCCATGCTGCAGGCCTGGCCGATGCACATGGTGCTGACGTCCGGCTTGATGAACTTCATGGTGTCGTAGATCGACAGGCCGGAGGTGATGACGCCGCCGGGCGAGTTGATGTACAGGTGGATGTCCTTGTCCGGGTTTTCGGCTTCCAGGAACAGCAACTGGGCCACCACCAGGTTGGCCATGAAATCGTCGATCGGGCCGACGATGAACACGATCCGCTCCTTCAACAGGCGCGAATAGATGTCAAAGGCGCGCTCGCCGCGGGCGGTCTGCTCCACCACCATCGGCACAAGCTGGGCGCGGGCGATCTGGTCGTTCATCGTCGATCCTTGTTCGGTTTTCGGATTACGGCTGGGATTGCGGCCGGTCTGCATCAAGTTGCGGACTGCGAGACCGATTTCAACAGGTCTTCCAGCGTCATCTTCAATTCGACCGTCTTGGCCCCGGCCAGCAGGCTCTCGACTACCTGTTCTTCCAGGGTCACCGCCTGCAGGCCTTGCAGCATGTCCGGGCGCGAACGGTAGAACTGGCGCACCTGGTCCGGCTGCTCGTAATCGGCGGCGATCTCTTCCAGCGCGGCGTCGAGGCGGGCGTTGTCCGGGCGGATCTCGCGGGTCTTGATCACCTCGCCGATCAGCAGGCCCAGCGCCACGCGACGCTGCGCATTGGCTTCGAACAGCTGGTCCGGCAGCATCTTCTGCAGCTGCTCGGCCTGCAGCTTGCCGGCCTGGTTGAGCTGCATGCGGTTGATCGCTTCTTCGCGCAGCCGCACGATTTCCTGCTGCACCTGGCTCTGCGGCACTTCGATCGGGTGGTTGCTCAGCAGCTGGTCGAGCACGTCGCGCTTGAGGCGGGTGCGGATGGCCTTGTCGCGCTCGGTCTCCAGCGCCTTGCGGCACTTGTCGTGCAGGCCCGCTTCGCCGGCGTCCTCTTCGACGCCGTGCGCCTTGAGGAATTCACCGTCGATGGCCGGCAGGCGCGGCTCGCGCACTTCCAGCAGCTTCACGGCGAAGCGCGCGGTCTTATTCTGCAGGTCTTCGCGGCGGTAGTCGGCCGGGAAGTTGACGTCGGCATCGAAGCTGTCGCCGGCGCTGTGGCCGACGATGGCATTCTCCAGGTCGGCCAGGAACTGCTTCTCGCCCAGCTCGATCTCGATCTTCTCGCCCTTGCCGCCCTGGAACGCTTCACCGTCGACCTGGCCGTCGAAATCGACCACGGCAACGTCGCCCAGCTGGGCGGCGCGGCTCACCGTCTCCAGCGTGCGGCGCGCCTTGCGCAGGTTGCCGATGAGGCGCTCGACGTCAGCCTCGGTGATCTCCACCGCCGGCTTCTGGATCTCGATGCGCTCCAGCTGGTCGAGCTTGACCTCGGGGAAGACGTCGAAGATCGCGACATAGGCCAGCGGCTCACCGGCTTTCTCGCTGGTGACTTCAAAATTGGGGGAACCGGCCGGCTGCACCTGCGCCTGGGCCACCGCTTCCGGCCAGGTCTGGCGCACCAGCTCGCCGATCACGTCCATGCGCGCCGACTCGCCGTACTGCTGCTGCACGACCTTCAGCGGCGCCTTGCCCGGGCGGAAACCCGGAATGCGCGAACGCGCGGCCAGCTGCTTCATGCGCAGCCCCAGTTCGCGCTCGACGCGCTCGGAGGGGATTTTGACGTGCAGGCGACGCGAAAGGCCGCCCGGGGACTCGACGTGGATTTCCATCTTGGGGTTCCGACTCTTTAAGTGTGTTACCGATTCTGTCATGGGAGGTCTGGACTGCCCTCCCTCAGGTACCTCCCCAACGGGGAGGGAAACTAAGGATGCCGCGCCTGCCGAGTGTGGTGCGAAAGGAGAGACTCGAACTCTCACGCCTCGCGGCGCTGGAACCTAAATCCAGTGCGTCTACCAATTCCGCCACTATCGCTTGGGCCACTTGCCGAGCAAGCCGGCTGCGCTGCACCC
>JAQGNS010000047.1 GCA_028291705.1 Nevskia sp. | reverse complement strand
AAGAAGAACTGCCTGTGTTGCTGTAGTAATTCTTGGTGCAGGCGGGAAGCAGGGTCAACGACAGCGCGCACGCGAATGCGGCTGCCAGCTTGTTGGTAGTCATGACGTCCTTTGGAATCGCCGGTGGAGGAATAGCCCAATCCGGCGGAAACTAGTGGCGACGCATGACTGATTTGTTAAAAAAGTCGATCCCGACTTTTCTGTAATGATCAGGTAACGTTTTCGTATAGTTCTGGTTAAATTCTCGGCATTTCCATGTGCCTAACGCAGGATCGCGGGCAACGACACGCGCACCCTCAGACCGGGCGCATTGTCTTCCAGCTCAAGGCTGGCCTCATGCAAGCCGGCCACCGCCGCCGCCAGGCTCAGCCCCAATCCACTGCCCGGCGTGGTACGGCTCTGCTCGAGGCGATAGAAGCGTTGCAGCACCTTGGCGTGCAGCGCCGCGGGTATGCCGGGGCCGTTGTCGGCCACGCCGGCTTCGATGCGTTCGGCGCGGCGCTTCACGCGCACTTCGATGTGCGCCCCGGCGGGCGAATGGCGCACGGCATTTTCCAGCAGGTTGGCGAACAGCTGCATCAGCAGTTGGCGGTCGCCGGATACGCGCAGGCCGGCGTCGATGTGTTCGCCCAGCGTCTGGTTCTTCTCTTCCAGCGCCGGCAGATAAAGTTCCACCACCGCGCGCAGCAACTCGCCCAGGTCCAGTTCGGCGAAGCCGGCGCGACGGGCGCCGCTTTCGATCTGGGCGATGCGCAGCAGCGCGCTGAAGGTTTCGAGGATGGTGTCGAGATCCTTCAGCGTCGCGTCCACCACCCCATGAAAGGTCTGCTGATCGCCGCCGCGGCGCTGCGCCAACTCCAGGCGCTGGCGCAGCCGCGTCAGCGGCGTGCGCAGATCGTGCGCGATGTCGGTCGAGACCTGGCGCAACCCTTCCATCAGCGTCTGGATGCGGTCCAGCATGGTGTTGAGACTGATCGCCAGGTGATCGAATTCGTCGCCACTGCCGCGCACGGCGATGCGCCGTTGCAGGTCGCCGCCGACGATGTCGCGGCTGGTCTGGCTCACCACCTCGATCTTGCGCAGCACGCCGAGGCTGGTGAGCGCGCCGCCGCCCAGCGCCAGCAGCATCGCCAGTGCCAGCCCGGCGAGAAAGGAGCGCTCCACCATCTCGTCCATCTCGTGCAGCTGGTAGGTACTGAGGGCCACCAGCAGGTAGCCGCCGTTGGCGAGCACCACGCCGTAACCACGGATGCCGCTGAGCGGCTTTTTACGGTGCTGCGCCGGGCCGGGCCATTCACGCACACCCGGCAGCGGCTCCACTGCGGGCAGGTTGCCGGCCAGCACCGTCCCGGACGCATCCTGCAGCAAGTAGAAATACCCCGGCACCCGCCCGACCATGGCCTGCACGTTGCCGCGCATCGAATCGATACCGTCGTCCCGCGCATCCGCCTGGATCTCGGCCAGCTCGCTCGCCACCGTGGCGTCGATCTGCTGGTCCATGAAACGCGTGGTCGACCAGTAGACCATGCCGAACAGCAGCAGGAAGCTCGCACCGGTAAGCCCGGCATACAGCAGGGTCAGGCGGAAGCTCGAGGTGCGGAACAGCCTGGGCAGCTGCACGATAGCCTAGGCAGCTGCACGGATGCAGTAGCCGGCGCCGCGCACCGTATGGATGAGGCCGCTGGCGTAGCCCTTGTCGATCTTGGCGCGCAGGCGGCTGATGTGGCTTTCCACCACGTTGGTATGCGGATCGAAGTGCAGCTCCCACACCTGCTCCAGCAGCATGGTGCGCGTCACCACCTGTTCGGCATGGCGCATCAGGAACTCCAGCAGGCGGAATTCGCGCGGCTGCAGGTCCACAGGCTTACCGCCGCGCTGCACCGTCCGCGCCAGCAGGTCCATCTCCAGGTCCGCCACCTTGAGGCGGGTGTCCTGCACGGCGCGCCGCGGCCGGCGGCCCAGCGCCGCCACGCGCGCCGCCAGCTCGGAAAAGGCGAAGGGCTTGACCAGATAGTCGTCGGCCCCGGCATTGAGCCCGTTGACACGGTCGTCGATGCCGCCCAGGGTGGTGAGGAACAGCACCGGCACCTCGATGCCGCCGGCCCGTAGCGTCCGCACCATGCCCAGCCCGTCGAGCTGCGGCAGCATGCGGTCCACGATCAGCAGATCCCAGTCCTGGCCCGCCGCCTGGAACAGGCCGTCGCGGCCGTCCTGTGCGATGACCACGTTATGCCCGGCCTCCTGCAAGCCTTGCAGCACGTAGCCCGCGCTCTCCGCATCATCCTCGACCAGCAAGATCCGCACTGCATTCCTCCAGGGCACTCCTGGCCGCCCTTATTCAATACGCCGGGGAGCCGGTCAAGTTGTGGTTCCGTAATGTTAAGCCCAGCCTGCCACAAACCCATAGCCGTTAGCCTGAGTCGGTGACCCCTTACGCGAAGCGCCTGCTGGCCCTCCCCCTGATGCTCCTTGCCCTCGCCGGCTGCGCCAGCTATTCGGCGCTGCCCCTGGACAAGGACGCGCGGCCACGCGACAGCCTGGCACAGCTGCGGCACGAGGCGCCCCTGCCGGCCACGCTCGGCGTGGACGACATCGCCATGCTGGCCCTGCTCAACAATCCCGACCTGCTCGCCGCCCGCGCCCAGCGCGGCGTCGCCCAGGCTCAAGTGCTGGCCGCCGGCATCCTGCCCAACCCTTCCGTCAACGTCAGCTACGGCTTCCTGCTCGGCGGTCCCGGCACCATGGGCGCCCTTTCGGCAGGCCTGTCGCAGGACCTGCGGTCCCTGGTCACGCTGTCGGCCAAGCGCGGCTCGGCGCGGCAATCGGCGCAGGAGATCGACGCCAGCCTGCTGTGGCAGGAATGGCAGACCATCGGCAAGGCGCGGCTCCAGGCAGTTGACCTGATCGAAGGCGAACGGCAGCGCGAACTCCTGCAAGGCCAGTTGACCCTGCTGCAAGGCCGGCTGGAACGCAGCCGCCAGGCCCTGGAGCAGGGGGACAACACCCTCGCCGCCCTGGTGCCGGAACTCACCGCCGCCGCCGACGCGCGCAAGCAGCTCGACGATCTGGAGCGGCAGCAGGAAACACGCCGCCGCGACCTGAACGTCTTCCTCGGCCTGTCGCCGCAAGTGGTCCTGCCGCTGGACCCCATCATCAGCCTGCCGCCTCTCGACGCCGCGGCCGTCAACGCCGCCCTGCCCGGCCTGGCCGACCGCCGCCCCGACCTGGTGGCCCTGCAACTCGGCTACGGCGCGCAGGAAGAGAAGGTGCGCGGCGCCATCCTGGCGCAGTTCCCGCTGCTCTCCCTGGGCGTCTCCGGTGGCCACGACACCAGCGATGTGCGGACCCTGGGCCCGCAGATCACCATGGACCTGCCGATCTTCGACCGCAACCAGGGCAACATCGCCCTGGAGCGCGCCACCCGCCAGCAGCTGCACGACGAATTCGGCGCGCGCCTCGCCGCCGCCAGGAGCGAAGTGCAGGCCCTGCTGGCCGACCAGGCCCTGTTGCTCGAACAGTACAGCGGCAAGCAGTCCCAGCTCGCCGAACTGGACCGCAGCGCGCGCAGCGCCGACGCCGCATTCCACAGCGGCGACCTGGACGAGCGCAGCTACATCGACCTGGTCACCGCCCGCAACGCCAAACAACAGGAAGTACTCGCCATGGAACAAAGCCTGCTGCAACAGCAGGTGGCCATCGCCACCCTGAGCGGCGCCGGCATGCCGCCGGTATCGCTCGATAGCGGAGCGGCGCAACCGTGAACCTTCGTCTCACCGCTTTTATCCTGCTGCTCACCAGCGCCGCCGCCGGCGCGGACGATGCGCCCAGCGTGTTGGTGAAGACACAGGCACCGCAACGCGGCAGCCTGCCCGAGACCGTCACCGCCTACGGCACCGCCGTGCCCGCCATCAACGGCGGCATGACCCTCAGCGTGCAGGCCGAGGGCCGCGTCATGCACTTGCTGGTCACGCCGGGCGAAGCGGTGCATGCGGGACAAGCCCTGCTGGAATTCCAGCTCTCCGCGGCGGCGAGCAGCGCCTACGAGCAGGCGCAGTCGACGCTCAAGCTGGCGCGCCAGGAGCAGGCCCGCACCGCGCGCCTGCTGGCGCAGCAACTCGCCACGCGCGACCAGCAGGCGCAGGCCGACAAGGCCGTGGGCGACGCACAGGCGACCTTGACCGCGCTGGAACAGGAAAACGGCGGCAAGCCGCGGCAAACCATCACCGCGCCGTTCGACGGCGTGGTCGGCGCCATCCCGGTGGCGCAGGGCGACCGGGTGCAGCCCGGCGTGGCCCTGGTCACCGTGACCCGCGCCGGCGGCCTGGTCATCACCGTCGGCATCGAACCGGCGCAGCGCCGCCGGCTCAAGCTGGGCCAGGCGGCGACGCTCATCTCCCTGGATGCCGGACCCGATGGCGCGCCAGAGCCGGCGCTGCACGGCAAACTGGTGCGCGTCGACAAGGCGCTCAACCCGAAGACGCGACTGGTCGACGCCGACCTCGTCCCCGATAACGGCGCCGACGAACCGCTGCAAGGCCAGGCTTTCCGTGCCGACATCGAAGTCGGACAAATGCCGGGTTGGCTGCTGCCGCGCGACGCGGTGCTCGATGATGAGCAGGGCGCCTACCTGTTCCAGGTCGCCGACGGCAAGGCAGTACGCGTCAACGTCAAACGCATCGGTGGCGATGACGGCACCACGGTGGTGGAAGGCCCGCTCGATCCGGCGCGCCCCCTGGTGACCATCGGCAACTACCAGCTTGCCGACGGCATGGCGGTACGCCGGGACGAAGCGCCGGCTGCGCCCACGGATGTGCCGCCGGGCAAACCCGGCGCATGAATTTCGTCGCGCAGATCGAGCGGCACGCCCGCTCCATCCTGGTCATTGCCTTGGCGCTGGCCGTTGCCGGCGTGTTCGCCGCACTGGCGCTGCCGGTGGGCCTGTTCCCGCAGGTCTCGTTCCCGCGCGTGGTGGTGGACCTGTCTTCCGGCGACCGTCCTGCCGACCAGACCGCCCTGACCCTGACGCGGCCGGTGGAGGAAGCGATCCGCTCCGTTCCCGGGGTGCGCGAGGTGCGCTCCGCCAGTTCGCGCGGCTCGGCGCAGGTCTCGATCGACTTCGGCTGGGGCCGCGACATGATCGCCACCACCCTGCTGGTCGACTCCGCCATCGCGCAGATCCTGCCGCAGCTGCCGCCCGGCACCGCCTACGGCGTGCGGCGCATGGACCCGACCGTCTTCCCCATCATCTCCTACGCCCTCACCTCGGATACGCAGACGCCGTCCGCGCTGCATGATCTGGCGCAATTGCAGATCGTACCGCTGCTGGCCTCGGTGCCGGGCCTGGCCCGCGTCGGCGTGCAGGGCGGCGATATCGACGAGGTCGAAGTACTGGCCGACCCGCACCGCCTGGACGCCTACGGCCTGGGCCTCCCCGACCTGGTCACGGCGCTGGCGGCGAACAACGTATTGCAGGCTGTGGGCCGCGTGCAGGACCAGGACAAGCTGTACCTGGTGGTCTCCAACAGCGACGTGCGCCGCATCGAGCAACTGGCCGAAACAGTACTGCGCTCGGACGCGGGCAGCGTGGTGCGCCTGCGCGACGTGGCCGCGGTGCGGCGCGGCGCGGTGCCGCAGTGGATCCGCGTCAGCGAAGACGGCAAGCCGGCGGTGCTGCTCAACGTCTACGAACAGCCGGACGGCAACGCGGTGCAGATCGCCGCCGAAGTACGCAGCCGCCTGGCCGGCTTCCAGCTGCCGCGGGGCGTGAAGCTGAGCAATTGGTACGACCAGAGCGTGTTGGTGGTGCAGTCCGCCGGCAGCGTGCGCGACGCAGTGCTGATCGGCCTGCTGCTGGCCGGCGTCGTGCTGATCCTGTTCCTGCGCAACTGGCGGGTGACGCTGATCGCGCTGCTGGTGGTGCCGGCCACGCTGGCGGTGACGGTGCTGCTGCTCAACTTGCTCGGCATGAGCTTCAACATCATGACCCTGGGCGGCATCGCCGCCGCGGTGGGCCTGGTGATCGACGACGTCATCGTCATGATCGAGCACATCGCCCGCCGCGCCGGCGCCGCAGACCGCGGAGACGGTCAACCGTCCGGTCGCGAGGCCGTGCTGCCGGCGGCGCGCGAGTTCATGCTGCCGCTGACCGGCTCCAGCCTGGCCACGCTGATCGTGTTCCTGCCGCTGAGCCTGCTCAGCGGCGTCACCGGCGCCTTCTCCAAGGCGCTGGCCGTGACCATGGGCGCGGCCCTGATCATCTCCTGGCTGATGGCGGCCTTCGTGGTGCCGGTGCTGGCACGCAGTCTCATTGATTTCCAACGCTGGCATGATCCCGCCGCCGACCGCGAAGGCTGGCTGGAGCGGCGGCACGCGAGCCTGCTGGATCGCCTGCTGCGCCGGCCGGGCATCCTCGCCCTGCTCGCGGTGCCGCTACTGCTGCTCGGCGCCCTCGCCTATAACGGCGTGCAGAGCGGCTTCATGCCGAAAGTCGATGACGGCGGCTTCGTCATGGATTTCTACACCCTACCCGGCACCTCGCTCACCGAGACCGAGCGCGAGTTGACCCAGGTGGAAGCGATCCTGCGCGGCATGCCCGAAGTCGATACCTGGTCGCGCCGCACCGGCACCGGACTCGGCGGCGACCTCGGCGAACCGCACCACGGCGACTTCTTCGTGCGCCTCAAGGCCAGGCGCAGCCGCGCCAGCGAAGAGGTGATGTCCGATGTGCTGGCGCAGGTGGAAAGCAAGGTGCCCGGCGTGCAAGTCGAACTGGCGCAGTTGATGGAGGACCTGATCGGCGACCTCACCGCGGTGCCGCAGCCGATCGAGATCAAGCTCTACGCCACCGATCCCTCGCTGCTGATCCCGCAAGCGCGCAAGGTGGCCGCGGCCATCGAAAAGATCGACGGCGTGGTCGAAGTAAAGGACGGCGTGGTGCTGGCCGGCGACGGCATCGACCTCAAGGTGGACGCGGTGAAAGCCGCCATCGAAGGCGTGACGCCGGACGAAGTGACCAAGGCGGTCGACACCGCCCTCACCGGCGCCATCGCCACGCAGATGCCGGAAGCCGCCAAGGTGGTGGACGTGCGCGTGCGCCTGCCCGACGCGCTGAGCCTGAACCAGTCCGGTCTCGCCGACCTGCCGATCCGCGCCGCCGACGGCCACCTGTTCCCGCTGCGCCGCGTCGCTACTTTGACGCCGGTCTCGGGCCAGCCCGAAATCTCGCGCGACAATCTGCAGCCGATGGTGGCGGTGACCGCGCGCATCGAGGGCCGCGGCATCGGCGCCGCCGTCGGCGATGTGCGGCAGACGCTGGCGCAGGCCGGCATGCTGCAAGCCGGCGTGCGCTACGAGCTCGGCGGCCTCTACCAGCAGCAGCAGATCGCCTTCGCCGGCCTGGCGCGGGTGTTCGCGGCAGCGCTGGCGGCCGAGTTCATCCTCCTGCTCCTGCTCTACGAACAGTTCTGGCTGCCGCTGATCATCATCGGCAGTTCGCTGCTCTCCACCACGGCGGTGTTCACCGGACTGTGGCTGACCCACGTGGACCTGAACATCACCGCGCTGATGGGCATGACCATGATCATCGGCATCGCCACCGAGATGTCGATCTTCTACGTCTCCGAATACACCGAGCTGGCGCGCCACATGCCGCCGCGCCAGGCCCTGCGCGAAGCCAGCCGCAACCGCCTGCGCCCCATCACCATGACCACCCTGGCGGCGATCCTGACCCTGCTGCCGCTGGCCCTGGCCATCGGCCAGGGCTCCGCCATCCAGCAGCCGCTGGCCATCGCCATCATCTCCGGCCTGCTGATCCAGTTCCCGCTGGTGCTGCTGGCGATGCCGGTGCTGATCGGCCTGACCCTGCCCCGCAACCAAGCCTCCACCGTCTCGTCATGAGCCGATCATCCGCATCTGCAAGGATTCACATGAAAACCCCGCTCCGCCGCACCCTGCTCATGTTGGCCGCTCTCGCCTGCTCCGCCCACGCCGATCACTTGCAATACCAGGTGACGCAACGCCTGCCCATCGGCGGCGACGGCGGCTGGGATTACCCCAGTGTCGATGCCGAAACCCACCTGCTGTACCTGTCGCGCGCCGATCACGTCTCGGTGGTAGACACCGCCAGCGGCAAGGAAGTCGGCGTCATCGCCGACACGCCGGGCGTGCACGGCATCGCCGTGGCGCCGGAACTCGGCCGCGGCTTCATCAGCAGCGGCAAGGCCGACGCGGTCAAGGTGTTCGACCTCAAGACCCGTGCCGTGCTGGCGACCGTTCCCACCGGCGCCGGGCCCGATGCGATTCTCTACGAGCCGAAGACGCAGCGCGTCTTCACCTTCAACGGCCACGGCGGCAACGCCACCGTGATCGACGCCAAGAGCAATGCGGTGGTGGCGACCATCGCACTCGGCGGCAAGCCCGAGTTCGCCCGCGCCGACGGTCGCGGCAAGGTCTACGTCAACATCGAGGACACCGCCGAACTGGTGGTGCTGGATGCGGCCACCGCCACGCTCAAATCGCGCTGGCCTCTGCCGCACTGCGAAGAGCCCAGCGGCCTCGCCTTCGACGCCGCGCACCACCGTAGCTTCTCCACCTGCGGCAACCAGGTGTTGGCGATCCTCGATAGCGACAGCGGCAAGCCGGTGGCCAGCGTGCCGATCGGCAAGGGCGTCGATGGCGCCGAGTTCGATCCCGCCACGCAGAACGTCTACAGCGCCAACGGCGAAGGCAACGTGACCGTGATCCATGAACAAACCCCGGACCGCTACAAGGTGCTGCAGACCGTGACCACCCAGCGCGGCGCCCGCACCATCGCCCTGGACAGCGGCACTCACCGGCTCTACCTGCCTACCGCCGACTTCGGCCCGGTACCGGCGGCGAGCGTCGACAACCCGCATCCGCGGCCTTCGATCGTGAGCGGCAGCTTCGTGGTGCTGGTGCTGGATCAATCCGGCGCTGCTCCGCAGCCGCCATCCGCTGCGCACTGATGCCATCGGACTCCGGGCATTCAGACCGTGTACCCGTGCCGTAGCGAACCTGAAGAGGTGCCCGAATGACGCCCCATGTCTGGATCGATGTACCCAACGCGCGCTTCCCTTTCGAAGGCGTCTGCACCGGCGGCCGGCCGCGGCCGGAAGACCTGCGCCAGGCCAGGAACAGCGGGGTCAAAACAGTGATCAGCCTGTGCGCGCCCTCGGAATGCGACAACTATGACGAAGGCGCCCTGGTCATGGCCCTGGGCATGCGGTACCTGAACATCGCGGTGGCCGGTCCGGCGGACCTGACGCTGGCCAAGGCCCGGTCGCTGGCGGAAGCGTTGAGCGAAGCGCGCGACAGTCCGGTCGATGGCCCGGTCCTGGTGCACTGCGCCAGCGGCAACCGTGTCGGTGCCTTGTTCGCGATCAAGGCTTGCCTGATCGACGGCCTCACCACAGAACAGAGCATTGCCGTCGGCCGCGCGGCCGGCCTGACGACGCTCGAATCGGAAGTGCGCTGCGTACTGGCGCAGCGCTGAAGCCGCACCCGGCATCGAATGCGGGGCATGATGGCCGCCGCTACGGTAGCCGATCGCTCAGAGCCGCGCCAGCAACTCCGCTTTCTTGGCTTTGAATTCTTCGTCCGACAGCACGCCCTTCTGATGCAGGCCGGCCATGCGCTCGACCGCATTCAGGATGTCGTCGTGAGACTGCGAAGCGCCACCGAAGCCCTGTGCCGGCGGCGCCGTGAATGGCTGGGACTGGGGCTGGGGCTGGGGCTGAAGTTGAGGCTGGGGCGGCGGCTCCGGCGCATAAAACGGCGCGGGAGCAGGCTGTGGCTGCGGAGCGGGCGCCATCTGTTGCGGAGCGGGGCTGACCATCGGCAGGCTGTCGACGGTAAAGGTGCCGAACTGGCTGCTGAAGGAAAGCGAGCCGGCATAGCCGCCCTGTTGCTGCTGCACGCCGCCGATCTGGTGATCCAGCGTGTCGTATACCGAAACCTGCCCGTTACGCGAAATGGCGAGCCGGCGCGTTTGCGGGAAATAGGCGTAGCGCGCGTCGTTCTGGCCACCGCTCGAACTCGGGTTGCCCAGATCGCCCGGCCACCAGGAATTGCCCGAGGCCATGAAGCCGCTGCCGCCCGACTGCGCCGGGGGCGGCAGGAAGACCTGCTGGTTGCCCAGCAGCGAGGACAGTTCCGAGCAAAGCCCGTTCACCGTCGCCTGCAAGCCATGGTTGAACATGTCGCCGACCATGGTCATGCCGCCGCGCATCCACTGGCCGCCGCCGCCGAGTTCCGGATGGTAGAACTGCGCCATGGTGCCGCCGCCGGCGGATACCGCGAACAGCATCGTCCGGACCGCATCGGTGCTGATACCGTAGCGTTGTGACAGGTCCTGTACCGCCTGGTTGCCCGCGGGCGTGAGTTGTTGCATGACGGGTCTCGGGCTGGCTGGAGGGCCGTAAGACTAGCCTAGTTGCCCGCGCGGCGTGGGCGCTGGAGCGCGCTTCGATGGCACAGCGTTCAACCCATTCGGTTTTTAATTGTTCCGCGGGTCATGGCCCTGGGGGCAGCAGCGCCAGAAGTCCCTGCAAAGCCGCCCCGGCGGAACGGCGGCGCACCGCGTCGCGGTCGCCCTCGAACACGAAGCGGCTCACCGAAACGGCCGTCTCGCTCCCGCCCCAGCCGATCCACACCGTACCCACCGGCTTGTCGGCGCTGCCGCCGCCCGGTCCGGCGATGCCGCTGACCGCCACCGCCCACTGCACCGGCGCTGCCCGTAGCAGGCCCTGCACCATCTCCTGCACCGTTTCGGCACTGACCGCGCCGGCGCGTTGCAGCGTATCGGCGGACACGCCGAGCAATTCCTGCTTGGCCGCATTGGAATACGTCACCAGCCCGCGCTCGAACCAGGCTGAGCTGCCGGCGATATCGGTGCACAGCTTGGCGATGAGGCCCCCGGTGCAGGATTCGGCGGTGCCGAACCACTGCCCGCGCGCAAGCAGGCGCTCGCCGATGGTGCGGGCGAGCGATTGCAGGTATTCATCATCGGTAATGGGCGTCATCTTCCCAGCCTAGCTCAATCCGGCGGATTGTTGTGCTTTACGAAATCCACGGCTGCCTTGAGCATGGTGAGACGCGTCTCCTCGCGGGAAAGGAAATGATCTTCGCCTTTCATGATCACGAAATCGAACGGTTTGCCGGCGTGCTTCAGCGCCGCGGCCATGGTTTCGCTCTGCTCCAGCGGCACCCTCGTATCGTCCCGCCCGTGGATCAGCAGGATCGGCGCGTCCGCGTGATCGGCAAAGCGCGCCGGCGAGATGGCGCCCAGCTTGTCGTCACCTTCCTTGTCGGCGCCGGTGGCCGCACGGATATAGCGCGCCATGCCGCTGCTCTTGCCCGCACCGAGGGTGTTCCAGTCGAAGAACGCCGTCATGTCGGAAACGCCCGCGACCGATACCGCGCAACGATAGATCCCCTTTTGCAGGGTGACGCCGGCGAGCGCGGCATAACCGCCGTAGCTGCTGCCGACGATGCAGACGCGCTTCGGGTCGATCAGGCCCTGCTCGGCAAGCGGAGCGATGCCGTCGGAAATATCGCTCAGCATCTTGCCGCCCCACTGCCCGAATCCGGCTTCCCGGAAGGCCCTGCCATAGCCCGATGAGCCGCGGTAGTTGGGCTGCAGCACAGCATAGCCGGCCGCGGCATAGGCCTGCGCCCACCAGTCGAAGCCGATGCTGTCATTGACGTCGATCGGGCCGCCATGCGGCATCACCACCAGCGGCAGCTTCTCCGGCTTGCGCCCGGGCGGCAGGGTGAGAATGCATTCGATCGACGTACCGTCGGCTGCGGCGTACTTCACGGCGCGCGTCGATCCGACATCGGCAGGCTTGATCTCCGCATAGGGATGGCCAAGCTCGCTGGCCTTGCCGGAAGCGATGTCCACCGTCCAGTAGGTGCCGGAATCGTCGCCCCCGTCGGTCAGCACGACCAGCCGGTCGAGATTGCGGCTGTAGGACTCCAGATGTGTCTGGTAGCCGGGAAATGCCTTGCGCGTACCCTCGTAACGGGCCTGCAGCTTGCTGTCGAAAAAAACGGCGCCCGGCTCCTCCTCGATACGCGCACCGATGAGAAGGCCGGTTACGGGGTCGGCGAGATGCCTGCGGACCGAAACCGATTCGAACAACCGCGCCTGCCCGCCATCGGCGACCGCTATTTCCAGCACCACATCCTCTGCACCAGACCGGTCGACGACCAGCACCGTTCCGTCGGAGCGTCCCAAACCGACCAGACCGATGTTGCCTGCCGGAGCGGTCCTCTTCAGCAACAGCTTGTCGCGCGTCTTGCCGGCAAAAAGGCGCCACTCCCCGCTCGGATCGTCGTATTCGGAGTGGGCGACGATACTGCCGTCGCGCGCCACCACCCAATCGTGGGCGGCTTCATGCCCGTCGGCCTGCAGGTTGATCTTGCCGGACTCGAGATCGACGCGGTACAGATCGGGGGAAATCACGCCTTCCGGAAAATAATAATCGCCCAGCTTGCCGTGCTCGAAGGTGAATGCACCGAAATAGCCGAACAGGTGACCGTCAACCTGTGCCGTGCCGTAGTAGCCGGCCACGGTGTTCGCCACGCTCTCGATCTTGTCGAAAATGGGGGCTGCCTTGTGGCTGTCCGGGCGGATGTCGATCACCGAGGCCAGTTCATAGTCATGCACCCAGTGAAACGGATCCTTGAACGTCGAACTGGCGGTGAGCAGGAGGTGACCGTCGTCGGCCCACTCAATCCGCCGCACCTTGGTATCGCCGACCGCAGTCGCTTCGAGCGCCTTGTTGTCGTAGGTGGCCACCACCAGCTTGCGGCTTTCGCCGGAAACGGCGACGAAGGCGTAGCGCTCGCCGGACGGGGAAAGGCTGATCCACTCCACCGATGGCAGATGGCCGTAGGCTTCGACCGGAGGCGCCGCGGCGGCGGTACCAGGCAGTCCCCAGGCAGCAAGCAAGCACACAGCCGAAGCCAAGGCCGGTTTACGCATCGCCAATTCCCCATTCCCTTTTTGATGGGGCATTCTTGGCCGGTGAGGGACTTACGTCAATCGCTGTGTTGCGCTCGCGAAAACGGCATCCGCAGACTGGGTTTCCGGAAACGTAGGTCGGTTCAAGGGCGCTTGCGCCCGGAACCGACCTGCGACGACCGCATTGGAGCGCGGCTGTCGGCTCCGCTTTGCTTGAGCCGACCTACATTGGAGCTTCACCCGCGGAAAATCGCCTCCGCCATGCGATCCGCGATCTCGCCCGTCGGCCGCTTCTCGTTGGCCGAGTGCTTGAAGATCTGCCCCAGGGTATGGCCGATGCGCTCCAGGTGCGTGTGCACGGTGGCTTCGTCGTAGTTCGGGCCTTCGTAGAAGATGTCGATGATGCCGCCGGCGTTGATGACGTAGTCCGGCGCATAGAGGATGCCGCGCTCGAGCAGGGCGTGGTCGTGTTTGGGCTTGGCCAGCTGGTTGTTGGCCGCGCCGGCGATGATCTTCGCCTTGATCTCGGGAATGGTCTTGTCGTTGAGGATGGCGCCGAGGGCGCAGGGCGAATAGACATCCACGTCGAGGCTGTGCACCGCGTCCATCGGCACCGCCTGGGCGCCCAGTTCCTTGACGCAGCGCTCCACCGCCGGCTGGTGCAGGTCGGTGACCCACAGCTTGGCGCCGGCATCGCTCAAATGGCGCGCCAGGCGGCCGCCGACGTTGCCCACACCCTGGATCGCCACTTTCAGGCCCTTGAGGTCGTCGCGCCCCAGTTGCGCCTTGACCGCGGCCTGGATGCCGATGAAGGTGCCCAGCGCGGTGGCGGGGGAAGGATCGCCGGTGCGGCCGGCGGCGACGGACTTCTCGTCGGCCAGGCCGCCCACGTACTCGGTTTCACCGGCCATCAGGCGCATATCGGCGACGCTGGTGCCGGAATCCTCGGCCACGATGTACTGGCCGCCGAGGCTTTCCACGAAGCGGCCCATGGCCTGGATCAGCGCCGGGGTCTTGTCGTGGCGCGGATCGCCGATGATGACGCTCTTGCCGCCGCCCTGCGGCAGGCCGGCCAGGGCGGCCTTGTAGGTCATGCCGCGCGACAGGCGCAAGACGTCGGTCAGGGCCTCGGTATCGGAGGCGTAGGGCCACATACGGCAGCCGCCCAGGCCCTTGCCAAGGCGGGTGTTGTGCACGGCAATGATGGCCTTGAGGCCGCTGGCGCGGTCGTAGCGGAACGCGACCTGCTCGTGGGCGTCGAACTCTGGATGGGCAAAGACGGACATCGGTATTTCCTTGAATTGGGGGGCGGCACCGCCACGGTGCAGCGATTTTTGCTTATTGTACCGCTGCCAATCCCAGCACTATCCATTCCCAGGCTCTCTCCTGCATGAGTATTCACGCCGTCCTGCACCACGAGACGATCTACCGCTACGACCGGCGCGTCACCCTGTCGCCGCAGATCATCCGCCTGCGCCCGGCGCCGCATGCCCGCACCCCGGTACTGTCCTACTCGCTCAAGATCGAGCCGAAAGACCACTTCATCAACTGGCAGCAGGACGCCTTCAGCAACTGGCTGGCGCGGGTGGTTTTTCCGGAAAAAGTCACCGAATTCAAGGTGGTGGTCGACCTGGTCGCCGATATGTCGATCTGGAACCCCTTCGACTTCTTCATCGAGGGCGAGGCCGAGCAGTTCCCCTTCACCTATACCGATGAAGCCAAGGAAGAGCTGAAACCCTACCTGCGCGCCGCGCCGGCCGGCCCGCTGCTGAAGAAGTACCTGGACAGCATCCCGCTGGACAAGATGCGCACCATCGACTTCCTGGTGGGCCTCAACCAGCGCCTGCAAAGCGACATCAGCTACCTGATCCGCATGGAACCGGGCGTGCAGACCCCGGAAGTGACCCTGGGCAACGGCTCCGGCTCCTGCCGCGACTCCGGCTGGCTGCTGGTGCAGATCCTGCGCCACCTGGGCCTGGCGGCGCGCTTCGTCTCCGGCTACCTGATCCAGCTCACCCCGGATGTGAAGTCGCTCGACGGCCCCTCCGGCACCGACCACGACTTCACCGACCTGCACGCCTGGTGCGAGGTCTACCTGCCCGGCGGCGGCTGGGTCGGCCTCGACCCCACCTCCGGCCTGCTCGCCGGCGAGGGCCATGTGCCGGTCTGCGCCACGCCGGAGCCCTCCAGCGCCGCGCCGATCAGCGGCGCGGTGGACGAGGCCGAAGTCGAATTCGGCCACGAGATGTACGTCAAGCGCCTGTACGAGTCGCCGCGCGTGACCAAGCCCTACACCGAGGACCAGTGGGCGGCGATCGACAAGCTCGGCCACCAGGTGGACGGCAAGCTCAAGGCCGGCGACGTGCGCCTGACCATGGGCGGCGAGCCGACCTTCATCTCCATCGACGACATGCAGGGCGAGGAATGGAACACCGCCGCGGTCGGCCCGACCAAGCAGGCTCTGGCCGACAAGCTGATTCGCCGCCTCGCCGGGCGCTTCGCCCCGGATGGGCTACTCACCTACGGCCAGGGCAAGTGGTACCCGGGCGAATCGCTGCCGCGCTGGGCCTACGGCTGCTATTTCCGCGGCGACGGCAAGCCGATCGTGCACACCGACCTGGCCAGCGGCAGCATCAAGGCCGACATCCGCTCGGCGCGGGCGCTGATCCGCGGCATCGCCGAGCGCCTGGAAGTGGCGCCGGGCAATGCCCTCGCGGCCTACGAGGACGCCTTCTACTACCTGCACCGCGAGCGCCAGCTGCCGGACAACGTGCTACCCGAGGACAGCAAGCTGAAGGACCCGGAGGAGCGCACGCGCATCGCCAAGATCTTCGAGCGCGGGCTCGACGTGCCGCGCGGCTATGCCCTGCCGGTACAGCGCTGGCAGTCGCGCGCCTGGATCTCGGAGCGCTGGTCGTTCCGCCAGGGCCGGCTGTTCCTGATTCCCGGTGATTCGCCGATCGGCTTCCGCCTGCCGCTGGATGCGCTGCCCTGGCTGCCGCCGATGGCCTATCCGCACATCATCCCCTACGACCCCTTCACCCAGCGCGAGCCGCTGCCGGAGCAGCCGGACGGCCGCCGCCAGCCCTTCCTGCAATCGCCCAGCACCCGCAAGGCGGAACTGGACAAGGAATCCGAGCGCCAGCGCGGCCGGCGCGTGCAGAAGCTGACCGCCGAGGGCGAGCAGCCGATGCCGACCCGGCGCGGCGCCTATCTCGAAGGCGGCAACGTGCGCACCGCGATCTCGGTGGAGCCGCGCGACGGCTACCTCTGCGTGTTCATGCCGCCGGCCGCCAACATCGAGGACTACCTCGACCTGCTGGCCGCGGTGGAGGACAGCGCCGGCGAACTGGACGTGCCGCTGCGCATCGAGGGCTATTCGCCGCCGGGCGACGCGCGCCTCAATGTGCTCAAGGTGACACCGGACCCCGGCGTGATCGAGGTCAACATCCACCCGGCGCATAGCTGGGAAGAGCTGCGCCACACCACCGAGGTGGTCTACGAGGAAGCGCGCCTGACGCGCCTCGGCACCGAGAAATTCCTGGTCGACGGCCGCGCCGTCGGCACCGGCGGCGGCAACCACTTCGTGCTCGGCGGCGCCACCCCGGCGGACTCGCCCTTCCTGCGCCGACCCGACCTGCTCGGCAGCCTGATCCGCTACTGGCAGAACCATCCGGCGCTGAGCTACCTGTTCTCCGGCCTGTTCATCGGCAGCACCTCGCAGCATCCGCGCGTGGACGAAGCGCAGACCTCCTCGCTCTACGAGATCGAGCTGGCCCTGTCGCAACTGCCCAAGCCCGGCCACAGCGTGCCGCTGTGGATGATCGACCGCACCCTGCGCAACCTGCTGGTGGACCTCTCCGGCAACACCCACCGCACCGAAATCTCCCTCGACAAGCTGTACTCGCCGGACGGCCCCACCGGCCGCCTCGGCCTGGTCGAGTTCCGCGCCTTCGAGATGCCGCCGCATCCGCAGATGAGCCTGACGCAACAGTTATTGCTGCGCTCGCTGGTGGCCTGGTTCTGGGAGAAGCCCTACACCCGCCCGATGGTGCGCTGGGGCACGGAACTGCACGACCGCTTCATGCTGCCGCACCACGTCTGGAACGACCTGCGCGAAATCCTCGCCGACCTGCGCGGCGCCGGCTTCGCCTTCCAGGACGAATGGTTCGCCGCGCACCAGGAATTCCGCTTCCCGCGCCACGGCAGCGTGCGCTACCAGAACGTGGAACTGGAACTGCGCCACGCCCTCGAGCCCTGGCCGGTGCTGGGCGAGGAAACCGCCGTGGGTGGCACCACCCGTTATGTCGACTCCTCGCTGGAGCGCCTGCAGGTACGCGTCACCGGACTCACCGAAGGCCGCCACTTCGTTACCGTGGCCGGCCGCCGCATCCCGCTGACGCCGACCGGCGTCCACGGCGAAATGGTCGGCGGCGTACGCTACCGCGCCTGGCACCCGAGTTCGGCCCTGCATCCCGGTATCGGCGTGCACACGCCCCTGGTGTTCGACCTCTACGACGCCTGGAACCGCCGCGCCGTGGCCGGCTGCACCTACCACGTCGCCCACCCCGCCGGCCGCAACTACGAGACCTTCCCGGTCAACGCCTACGAGGCGGAAGCGCGGCGCCTGTCGCGGTTCGAGCCCTTCGGGCATACGGCGACCAATTACTGGCCGCCGGAGGAACCGAGGAATCCGGAGTATCCGCATACGCTGGATTTGAGAAGGCCGATTTCGATGTAGCGGGGGGAGCAGTGCCCCTTTCTCCCCATGTTCATGGGGAGATGGGCGCTTTTCTCGAGGAGCACCACCACCCTCCGTTCGCTCCGAGTGCCCGCGAAGCGGGTGTATCGAGGAGCCAAGCGCACACTCGCCCCATCGTCATTCCGGCGGAAGCGGGATCCTATTTTAAATATTTGAATAAAATAATAAATTGATGCGTAAATCTGGTTGTGCAGGAACTGTGCAGAACATTTTTCATTCAAGATCGAAAGGGCCACGCTTATTACGCCTGGGAAATCCATCTGACCGACTGGATTGGACGTGCGTTAGGCCAGAGATGCCGCTTAGTTTAAAGACGTAAATTGTAGGCAAGCCCCGAACCGGCTCATGACTCGGTTCGTAGCGTTTAACTTGCTACTTGTTTTGGTTATTAGTCTCAAGAGATCTGAGAGGATTTTTCTATTTGTACCCGCAATTTCTCTCTAAGGATAGCTGCTTGAGCAAACGTTGGGTCTATTACCAGTACATTTTCGTAGCAGGAAATTGCATCCGTATAAGTGATTCGGATCAACCGTCAATATCAGGCTGAAGTGGTTGAGCGCATCCTGATGCCTATTCAGGAATCCGCATGCCACGCCTCGATAAAAAAGAGCTTCGATATGAAGCGGCGCAATCCGAAGAACTCCGGCGAAATGGGCCGCAGCTTCGTCATAATGACGGCGATTGAACATCGCATCCATCCCCGATTGCATGGCGGTGCCAACGCTAGAGGAATCGACAATTTCAGTCATCATTCAAGACCGGACGGGAATAAAACACCGCGTGAAAGTGTATTGGAGATCTTCTTTCGTGCTAGCACATAAGGGTCAATACAACTTTAGCACATAGGAATGCTCAAGCATTGACGGCAGCCAGTCATCGAGTGGACGACTTATTAGACCTTTGGTCGTCCTCAGTGAGGGCATGCCATCAACCAGATTGCCGATTGTCGTGGTGCAGCACAGGACGGTTTTTATGGGGCTAGCACCCTCTCCACCTGGAGTGACGCCTTGATAGACCGCGTAATTTTGAATGTTCGTGCCGGGGCTCCACGTTAAAGTAACCTGTCCAGTACTGGGCCCGGGACTTGCGGATAGTGCTGCCGGGACGGGAATCAAGTAGGTGGCACTCGATTCAATCGACTTTGGGCCCTCTCCAGCGCCATTGACCGCAGCAATCTTGAAATAGTATGTAGTGCCATTGTGGAGCGCCATACCAAAGAGTGTGTGATCAGAAATAGTTAATGACGTGCCACCAGCAGCAAGAGAAATTGGTGTGCTAGATTCACCACCAGGGCTGGTACCCACGTATACGTTATAGCCAGTAGCGCCACTGACGGCAGGCCAAGTCAGATTGATTAGAGTTCCGGCATCGGAAGCAGCGAGATTGGTTGGTGCGATGGCAGGAGCGATTGTTCCGGGAACAAATTTATAGACCAATCCATCTCCTGTTGCCCCGTAGAAATTACCATCACTTCCGATAGTTAGGCCGCCGGGCGATCCATTAAGATTTTGAAAGCTGAATAGCGTTGTTAGGGTCCCACTGGGGGTCATTCTGAACAAAGTCCCATCACCCGAGGCTCCGCCATCTGAGGTGGTACCGTAAAAGTTGCCGTCACCAGCCAATACCAACCCTATTGGCGATTCTCCATGAGTCCCGTCGAAATTGAATAATGTCGTGAGCGCCCCGGTTGGTGATACTTTGAACACTGAACCGAGTCCATTTGCGCCCGTGAAAAAAGCGGTTCCATAAAAATCCCCATCGCCAGCTAGAACTAAGCCAGGCATCGCCTCTTCTATGCAACTTCCTTGGCAATTTGTGCCACTACCGCTAAACGTCGCAAGTGTCGTGAGTGCGCCGCTCGGCGTCATTTTAAAAAACGTATTGTTTGTTAGTCCGTAAAAATTTCCGTCAGCACCTTTGGTGAGGGGCGCCACGGGACTAGTGCTGAGGCTTTTTGTACATTGTATGGTGGATCACCTTGGTTCGCGGTAACGTGGCGAATCACATCCAAATGAATGATGTAGGTCGGTACATGAGCGGCGAAGACATTCCGCAACTAGCGCTCGGGTTCGTGCTCCGCGTCCCGGGGGCGTTCGCGCCGTTGTTGCAGCGTTGCGGCGACCCGCTGACTGCGGGTCGGTGCCGGTTGCAGTTCGCGGGCAAAGGTCCGCAACTGTGCCGCGGCCCGTTTCTTTTTCGCTTGGGCCGGATCATCTCCCGTAGTTGCTTCCAGGCTTGCCGCCAGCCGCCTGAAATGATGCGCTGTTTGGCCCGTATGGCGTTGCCGCGCAGCCTCCCATGGCATGCCGGGCAACGCGTTCCGCCGCTCAGCCGCAGCCTGCTGCACGAGCTTGTCGTCGGTGCGCATGCGAAGGCCGACGGCCTTCGTCTTGAGCGCGTTGGCTCGCCGCTGATCACCCTGGGCCGACGCCAGCGCGGCATCCGATAACAGCCGCTCTTTCCGCGCCGCGAGCCCTCGCCGAACCTGTTCCCGCGTCCACCGCGTTGGGCGCGGCGCACCGTACTTCATCAAGCCCCGCGAACGCGTGGGCGCCTTGCCGCGTTCCCATGCCCGGCTGGCATCCACCTCAATGCCGTTTGCCTTAGCAATCTCGGCAAATTGCTCACGCCAGCTCTGCACTTCGGCCACACTGGTATGCAGTCGCCGGCCCTGTCTGTCCATCATATTGAGCACGACATGGACATGCGGTTGATTGGTGTCGTCGTGCCGCGCAAACAGGTATTCGTGCCCTTCCTTGCCGAAGCGTTCACCTAAAAAGTCCCGCACGCTTTTGCGCAAAGCCTCCCGGTCGGCGCCCTTGCCGGCATCAAGGATGAAGTGCGCCGTCACTCGCCGTTTATGCGTGACTTCGGCCCCGGGTTCGGCCATCGTGGCGCCGGCCTGTTCGGTCCATAGCTTGACCCGCCGGCGCAGCTCGCGCGGGTCTTCAATCTGCTCTCCATTCTCGTCCTCCACCGCGAGCTTGCCGTGACGTTGGACGTAGTGGACATGAGCCAGAATCTTGGAGCCGCCGTGACCGTAACGGGTGATTTTCAGCACCACCTGTGGGCGCCGCTGCGCGATCCGCAGGTTCCGCGCCAGTGTCGATTTACCACCGCCACGGCGGCGATACTGCATGCCACCAGAGCCGATCAAACGGCCGGACCGCCCCTTACGGCCATGGGGCTGATCGCGCAGCAGCTCGTCGTCGCGCTCGTCAGTCACGGCCATGCTCCGGCACCGTCCGCGCCCGTGCGGCGGCGACTAGGCGGCGCCAGGTGTATTCGCTTTCGGTCAGAGCTTCGCGCAGCTCCTTGGTCGCTTCGGCGAGACTTCGGGAAACGCCGTCACCACGGTTTAGCTGCCGTGCGATCTGGTTGAGATTGACGCCGATAAGGCGCATTTGCCGCGCCAGTTCCAGCACCGCCTGCTGCTCGCGGTTGAGCAGATCGACGCCGCCGGTCACTAACTCGCGGATAGCCTTGCGGGTGAGGCGCGAGGCGCGGATGCCGGTGCGGTCGGAGAGGCGGCGCAGCGCCGCATGCTCCTCCGCGGTGAGGCGGGTTTGCAGCGCCTCGCTGCGCTTGGCGCGGCGCCTGACCGGCGTGCCGGTCAGCATGCTTTGCGGTCTCGGTGCGTAGCACCGGCGGGCGCGCAGGAACTGCGTGCGAACGCGGGGGAGTGCCCGGCACTCCCAGCAAAATGCACCACATTTTGCGAATCCGCGCCTTCACGCTTTTGGCCGCTTTTTGCCTCGCCCTCCGCTGTGGGGCTGTTTCGCCTGGCGGCGCTCTGGTTTAGCATCCTGGGTACCGTCCGTTCCAACATCCGGAGCGCTCCTCATAGCCAAGTCCATTCTCGTCGCCAAGCCAAAAACCGAAAAGCTCGCCGCCCACATCAGCCAGGAGTTGTACAAACGCATCCAGGCGGTGCAGTCCCGGCTCAAGGCGCTCAGCAACGACGTGGTGTTTCCGCTGGATGAGATCGTCGAAGACGCCCTGCAACGCGCCACCCAGCTGGCCGAGGTCGAGCTCGCCATGCGCGATCTGCGGGCCGGCGCTCCATCGACCCATTGACGCTGCCGACCATGACCTCACAGCAAGCATTGGCCTTCATCCAACAGCACGGCATCGTGCTGGAAGCGGCGCGCGGCAAGGCCCCTTCGCTCGCAGAAGCGATCGCCGGCGAGCCGCTTTCCGGTACCTGGTGGTCGCATCCGAAAAGCCAGGAGGTCTATGCCGCCACCCGTGCCGTCCGCGACTCTCCGGACGTGCTGGTCTGCCGGCTGCTCGGCGGCAAGGTAACCTTCGTGCACCGGCGGTTGTGGCCGGCGTTGGTGCGCGCCGCCCATCGCTTCCCGCTGCAGGCACTGGTGCAGTTGCGGGAGACGCATAAGCCCTCCGGGAAGCATGGCGTCGAAGAACTGCCGTTTCCGCGCTGGGTCCCCGAATCGATCCACGCGGAGGCGCAGCAGCTGACCGAGGAGGAAGCTTTGCAGGCCTTGAGCCCGTGGCTGTCTTAGCTGCACTCTGAACACGGCTTCAACTTCGCTTCGCTGATGGAGAGCCGAGTTCGAGCTAGACCGCCTGCGTGCCCAGGCCGCCCGTCGCATTGGCCACATCGTCCAGATGGCGGAATAGCCGGTTTGCTTGTCGTGCGTGTTGCTCAGTTGCCAGCGCCGCGGCCCGAGGTCTACCTCGATCCGATAGCCGCCTGCGATGCCGCGGATGGTTGCACTGAGCCGGGCGCCGCCGGAAGCCGACAGCTTGAGTTGTCCGAGGATGATAGATGGTAGCGCCGCTTGGGACGGTGGTACGTCAACGCCGGCTGCAGCGGAGGGCTGGGCTGGGCCAGGCTTACGCGACTGCGCCGCTTGCGCGTTTCGCGGCATATTTCGCCGCTTCCACGCGCGCCGCGGCGCGCTCAAGGCACGGCACCGGTCATCGCCTGCTACCGATATGCGGTTGTAGCGCGCCGAGGCCTGAAGGCAGGCCGCTTCCGGGTCGGCGTAGAGGGGGCCGGCGGTGGCTGCACCGACCGCCACGGCGGTGAGGCACAGCACCTTGAGAGGACAATCCATGTCGCAGCTCCACAAATCCGTTGCAGGCGTCGAGAGGTAACGCGCCGTACGGCGGAGGTCAAGACGACGCTGTGCAAGTTCCCAGTCGGACTTTTCATCCGTCGCTGACCATTTGCCAACCGAGCAGAGGCACTTGCTATTTGATCGCGCAGTGCCAGTGCACTCCGCACAATTTGCCTGATTCTATTGTGACTTTCGCAGCATCGGCGAAGGAACACTGGCGCCAAGGAATGGAACATGGACGATGACCATCAGCACGGCAGAGCCTGGATCGCGGTCCGTGGCGAGCCCGGCGGCCTGTTGGCCCTGCAGGAAGCGGCGCTGCGGCAGCTTGCCGTTACCGATCCAGCCTTTGACATCGCGGTGCACCCGCTGGCCGCTCGTAGTCTGCTGTGATGGCGCATGGCCCAACGGTTTCCCGGCGACACCCGCGAGCTGCGCCTGGCGGAGCCTGGCTGCGCGACCGGCGCTGGAAGCAGCTCAACGCGCTGGTGCGCTTCGTCTGCCGCAGCTGCGGCGACGAGCGGCGCTTGATCGTGTCATTGAAGGGTATCGACCCTGACCGGCTCACCACACGCGGAGAATACAAAACCTTGTATCGGCGCTTTGAGGTGTTGGTTCTGGTCGGCCTGGTTTGCCGGCCGCTGCTGGCCCAGGCCCAGGACATCGCCGCGGCCACCAGCACCATGACCGCCATCCACGGCTTTCTTCAGTGCATGGCGATCCGCACCCTGGCCGCCATCGTGGTGATTGGCGTCGGCATCACCCCCATGATGGGCCGCATGCGCTGGGCCTGGACTGGCTCGGTTATCGGCGGCGATCAGTTCGTCAGCTTCTTCACCACCTCGGCCGGAAGCTGAGCATGGACGTGCTGGGCACCGAGCGCGACGGCCTGGTGGTAGGCATGATCCGGCCTCTGCTGTTGTGGGGCGTGACTTATTCGTACTTCGTCATCGAGGCGATGGCGGCGACGGTGCTGTTCCTGATGGGCAACAACCTACTGTGCCTGCTCATCATCATGCCGCTGCATGTCCTTGGCGTGCTGCTGTGCAAGTGGGATGCGCGCTTCTTCGACATCCTGTTCCGGTTAGCGCAGCGTACTCCGCCGGTGCGCAACCGGCAGCGCGCAGCACATCCCGTGCGTCCGCCAAGTCGATTCTTCGACGCTGGGAACCGGCAACGGTGACCTGGTCCAGATGTTCAAGCTGGAGGGCAAGTCCGGTATTGCAGGGCCTTCAAACGGCGCTTGCCGGCCGTGGCCTCCGCTCGGCGTGAAACCCCGAGGCGGAGATCCGCCATGGGCGTCGAACTGGTCTGTGACTTCGGGCGGAACGGCGACCTTGCCCAAGGATAGCCAGCCTTGCGTGGATACTTGCTCCATTTTCGAAGCGCTTCTGTGATGCACATCACATCGCGCGGCCGGTCGAGCCGGCAATCTGCTGGAACGAGCCGCTTAGCCAATTCTTACGTACATACAAGTACCCACGCGATACAAGGACACCGGCGGGCCATCGGCCTCGCGATGTCATGGGGACTCATTCGTGGATTTTCGGGGTCATTGCCGACCCAGGAATGATGGCGTTCGGCTACCTATCAAAACCTGCAATTGCACATTCACAAATGAACGACTCGCCATCCCGTACCGGACGTCAACTCCTCATCCCCAACGCGATGCGCTTCATCGCAGCCATTGTTCTGGCCTGGGCGCTTTGTCCAGCCGTAGCAGTGGCGGACTGGTATGCAACTGTCCCGAATGGGCAGACCTCTCCAGCGTTCGGAGATCCGATCACGGCTTGCAAATATTCTTACAGCGCCTTCTATCCGGCGCCCCCGTTCGGTGGCGGCGTATTTTCCGGATCCGAAAAACCGGGTTACAACATCTTTGGACAGCCGTCGCCAAATGTCATGTGCGACTTCTACGTCACCTACTTTGGGGGTGTGTATTACCACGGTGCAGCAACGGCCACGTGCCCCAGCGGCACGCAATTTTCTTTTTCGGCACCCGGCGGATGCGCTCCGGTGCCGCAGGACGATCCCGGCCCCCCATCCTGCCCGGCCGGCAACCCCATCAATATCATCTCCGGCAATAAATCGGAAACAACCACCGACTTCACTACGCAAGGCGCATTCCCTTTCACCTTCACACGCCACTACGACAGCCAATGGACGGCGGTATCGCGGCTCGGTGTGGGCTGGCGCTCGAATTTCGACCGGTATTTCAATTCAAGCTGGGGCGTCGTTCGTCTGGTTCTGGGCGATGGGCGCCTGGCGCTCTTCAATCAGGTGGGCTCTGCGTGGCAACCGGCTTATCTGGACACCTCGGGGGGCATCGTGTCGCCCCGCGCTGATGTGTCCTGGTCCCTGGTGCAGAACGCCTCCGGCTGGGTGTTCACCGATATGGACGGCACCGTTGAAAACTACAATTCAAGTGGGCAACTGACCTCCGTCGCGTATCGCGGCGGCTATACCCAGACACTAGCCTACGACGGCAATGGCAACAATATTTCCGTTAGCGACAGCCTCGGGCGCCTGATCCAGTTCGCATACTCCGCCAGCGGCATGCTGAGCTCGGTAACCGCACCCGACGGACAGGTGTATCAGTATCAATATGTCGATCAAAGCACCGCAGCCCCCACGGACGTATCCTCGCTGACCACGGTGTTGAGCACGGTTACTTATCCGGCAACCGCGCCGGCGACCGCACCGCAGCTCAATTACGAGTACGAAAACACCAGCAGCCTGACCGCCCTCACCGGCATCACCGACGAGCGCGGCATCCGCTTCGCCACCTGGACTTATGACGCCAACGGCTACGCCACGTCTAGCCAGCACGCCAACGGCGTCGAACACACCAGCATCCAGTACAACCTGGGCGGCAACACCCGCATCGTGACCAATGCAGCGGGTAAGCAAGCGGTTTACCAGCTTGCGACCAAACAGGGTGCGCTGCAGCGCATTGCCTCCATTCAAGGCCAGCCCAGCGCCAGCTGCGCCGGCAGCGTCAAGCAGTTTGGCTACGACAGTAACAGTTTCGTCAACCATCGCATCGACGGCGAGGGTCGCACCACCACGTGGACCAACGACAGCCAGGGCCATCCCCTGAGCCGCACCGACGGCAGCGGTACCGCCCTGGCGCGCACCACCGGCATGAGCTGGCTCTCCAGCTACCGCGTGCCGACGCAGATCGTGAAGCCGGGCCTGACCACCAATCTCGGCTACGACGGCGCCGGCCGCCTGACGCAGCGGCAGGAAGTGGACACCACCAGCCAGACCCTGCCTTACAGCACCAACGGCCAGACGCGCATCTGGACCTATGGCTATAACGCCGCCGGCTTGCTCGCCAGCGTCGACGGCCCGCTGGCCGGCACGGCCGACACCACGGCCTATAGCTACGATGCGCACGGCTATTTGAGCAGCGTGACCAACGCCCTCGGCCAGGTGACGCAGGTCACCTCGGTGAACGGCATGGGCCAGCCGCTGACCATCCTCGATGCCAACGATGTGGAAACCGACCTGACCTATGATGCCCACGGCCGGCTCATCCAGGCTACCGCCAACCCCGGCGCCCAGCAGGCGCAGACGCAGCTCGGCTACGACGCCGCCGGTGAAGTCACCTCCATCACCCAGCCTAACGGCGCCAGCTATACGCTGGAATACGACGATGCCCGCCGCCTCTCCGCCATCCAGAACGGCGCCGGCGAGCGCATCGAGTACACCCGCAATCTCATGGGCGGCATCACCACCACCGCCATCCGCAACAGCGGCGGTGGCATCGTCAAATCCGCCACGGCCACCTTCGACGAGTTGAACCGCCTGCTGACCCAGGTGGGCGCCGGCAGCCAGACCACCACCTACGCCTACGACCGCACCGACAACGTCACCGGCGTCACCGACCCGCTCAGCCACCAGTACGCCTATGGCTACGACGCCCTCAACCGGCTGATCTCCGAAAGCGGCCCGCTGCAATACACGGGGAGCTACGGCTACGACGCGCAGGACCACCAGACCTCAGTGACCGACCCGCTCGGCCACGTCACCACTTATGTGTACGACGGCTTCGGCGACGTCATCCGCCGCCGCAGCCCGGACACCGGCACCACCGACTACAGCTACGACGCCCGCGGCCTGGTGCAGACCGAGACCAGCGCCCGCGGCGTGGTCACCAGCTACGGCTACGACCTGCTAGGCCGCATCACCTCCCGGAGCTACTCCACCAGCCCCGCCGAGAGCGTCACCTACGCCTACGACGACACCACCGCCGGCAACAAGGGCATCGGCCGCCTCAGCCTGATGACCGACGCCAGCGGCGGCACGCAGTACGTCTACAACGCCCTGGGCCAGGTGACGCAGGAGCAACGCAGCATCTCCGGCACCGCCTACGCCACGCGGTACGCCTACGACGCCTCCGGGCAGGTGCTGAGCGTGACCTACCCCAGCGGGCGCATCGTGAGCTACCAGCGCGACAGCCAGGGGCGCGTCACCAGCGTGAGCACCCAGGCCGCCGCCGGCGCCGCGGCGGTTACCGTCGCCTCCGGCGGCAGCTACCTGCCTTACGGCCCGCTGACCGGCTTCACCTACGGCAACGGCCTGGCCAACAGCGCCGGCTACGACGCCGACTACCGCATCGCCAGCCTGCACACCGCACAGGGGGCGACCACGGTGCAGAGCCTGCAGTACGGCTACGATGCGGACAGCAACATCACCGCCATCACCGACAACCTCACCGGCACCCGCAGCCAGACCCTGGGCTATGACGCCCTCAACCGCCTCACCTCCGC
>JAQGNS010000590.1 GCA_028291705.1 Nevskia sp. | reverse complement strand
GGCAAACCGCGTGACCCGCTGATCGTCTCGTTCGACCTCAACGGCAACTATTACATCGATACCGGCGGCGGTCACGTCGATCAGATGACGCTGGACCAGTTACCGGCCCACCTGCGTGGGATCGCGTTGGCCGAGCCGGACAATCTGGTTTACATCCGCGCCGACAGGGGCGCGGTGTTCGACAAAGTGAGGGATCTTCTGAAGATTGCGGCTCAGGCCGGCTTCTACAAGGTCTCGCTCATGTCCCAAGCCCAGCCGTAAATGACTTTGCAAGGAACTTGAAATGAGTGTTGCAATCAAGATGCATCTGTTCGACCTGAACGCCCCGAAGGCACGTGCGCCGCGCGAGCGGGTTAATCTCGGTGTGGCTTTCTCGGTGGTGTTTCATGCGGCGCTGATCGGATATCTGTTGTATCTGGTGCATCCGCATGTCTCCTTCGTGGAGCCCAAGAAGATCATGGCTTTGGTCGAACTGGCGCCACCACCTCCTCCGCCACCGCCTCCGCCGAAGCAACCGCCGCCGCGCACGCCGCCGCCGCCGAAACCGGCGGTGCCGCCGCCGCCTGAGCAGATCGTGACCCAGGCGCCGACTCCGCCGGTGGAAGCGCCGCCGGTGCCACCACCTCCGCCGCCAGCACCGGTCGAAGCCGCTCCACCGCAGCGGGTTGTGGGAACCAGTGTCCCCGGCGCCTATTACAACTCATTGCAGGCGCTGATTCAGAAGACGGTGGAGTATCCGGCAAGGTCGCAGCTCAACTCCGAACAGGGCGCCTGCAAGGTACGCGTCACCTTCGCTCGCGACGGTTCGATCGAAGATGAACAACTGGTCAAGAAGGCCGGCTTCCCGGCACTGGATGGCGAATGCCGCGAGGTGTTCAAACGCATCGGCAAGTTTCCGGCCATTCCGGACAACGCCAATCCAACCGCCACCGACTTCACCATCGAACTGCCCATCAACTTCGCCCTGGGCTGACGGAAGCATTTGCTTATGCACAAAGACTAGTTAACAAGGCAGCCTCAAACCTCTCACATCGTTCGCCACAATCGAATGGCGTGATCTTTCACATTCAACGGAGACAACAATGAGCATTGAAGTGACCAAGCTTCCCATCCGCGTGTTATTTGCAGTGACGGCCATTACCCTCAGCATCGGCTCGGCCCAGGCCGAGGATGTCAAAGTGGCCCTGAGCGGCGCCGAGGAAACCCCGGCCGTCGAAACATCCGCTTCGGGCACCGGGAAATTCACCATCGGAGACGATAAGTCCGTGAGCGGTGGCTTGAAGACCTCGGGGATCGACGGCACCGTCGCGCATATCCATAGCGGCGCCCCCGGCCAGAAGGGGCCGCCGGTCATCACCTTGAACAAGGGAGCGGATGGTACGTGGAGCGTGCCGGCGGATTCCAGGCTGACCAACGAGCAGTATGCAAGCTTCAAGGCCGGCAATCTCTACGTCAATGTGCATAGCGCGGACCACAAGCCCGGCGAGATCCGCGGGCAGCTGAAGCCGTAATCAGATTTATGGCTTCCCGGTTCCCCGCCGTTCCCACCGGCGGGGAACCAGGAAGCTTGCCGCTTGGGACCAAGTCGACGGACTTGGCATGGGGCGACTGCTGATTTATCAACTGATCACGAAGACAAATGCTGGTTTTTCAACAAGAAAAATGCAGCGCCGGAGAAAAAACGTCTAAATGGGAATCCGCTCGATTCCAATTGATACAAGGCTTACATCGATATAACGAAGCCGCGGTTGTCAGGTAGATTGGTGAAAGATATGGATAGTAATTGTTAGTCTTGGTCAAATGCCTCACATAACAATAAAGTTCCCCACACATTGCGGCGGGGGTGCCGCAGGTGTACAAGGGAGCAAGAAGCTATGCGCGATTATTCGTATCGCGATTCCAATGTTCTGCAGCTTCAAGGAACGAACGCAGAGCAGGTGACGATCAGAGCCAAGGCGTTGGTTTTCGTTGATCCTGTATCGCAGGAAATTCATCGGTATCTGGAACATGTCGCCCCGAGCGACGCGCCGGTCCTGATCATCGGCGAGACCGGTACCGGCAAGGAACTGGTAGCGCGGCATATTCATCAGCTCAGCGGCCGCAAGGGGCCGTTCGTGGCCGTGAACTGCGGCGCCATCAGCGAACAGCTCGCGGAGAGCGAGTTGTTCGGCCACGAGGTCGGCGCCTTCACCGGCGCGACCATGCGGCGTGAGGGCTGGTTCGAATCCGCCAATGGCGGCACGTTGTTTCTCGATGAGATCGGCGATCTGCCATTGACCTTGCAGGTCAAGCTCCTGCGTGTATTGCAGGAGCGCGAGGTGGTGCGTCTTGGCTCGCGCAAGTCGATCCCGGTGGATATACGCCTGGTGGCGGCCACCAACGTCGATCTGACCGACGCCGTATCCGCCGGCCTGTTCCGTCTCGACCTGTTGTATCGCCTCAACATCGCGCAGCTGCGCTTGCCGCCGCTGCGCGAGCGTCCGAAAGACATCATGCCGCTGGCCGTGCATTTCCTCGGGCTCTACAGCCAGCGCCTGAAGCGATTGCGCCCTGAGATTTCGGAGGCTGCCCGCCGCGCACTGGAAAGCTACAGCTGGCCCGGCAATATCCGCGAAGTCGAGAACGTCATTCACTTCTCGCTCCTGGTTGCCAGGGAAAGCGAGATCAGACCGGAACATCTGAAACTCAATGGAGTAAGCGGAACTGCCACGCAGGCGGTCGGTGCTGGCGCATCGAAGTTGACGCCGGTCGAGCAGATTTCCAGTGCCGTGCGCACGCTCCTGGATGAGCCGGGAGACAATCTCTTCAACGAGCTGGAAAGGCTGATCGTCGACGAGGCATTCCGGCGCAGCCGCTACAATCAGGTTCGTGCGGCGTCCGCGCTCGGGATTTCACGCAACGTGCTGCGCACCCTGTTGAAGAAGCACGGCTATCTCGGCGACAAGCCCGATGAGTTGTCGGACGGTGGGGACAGGGAGCCGCCGAACTGGAACCTGGCGGCGGCGCCGTGATTACTTTCCCTCAGACCCATGGAGCCGGCCATGCCATGAAGACAGCATCAAGAGCGATTGTTGCTGCCACAACATTTCTTCTCCCCCTGGTGAACCGAATTCAACAACATGCCCCCCGTGCCGCATGCGAGGCACAAGCTATAGATCGTTCCACCGATCCCTGCGCAACAAATGTGTTCTCCTCCATCAGCAACTTGCATATCCGACTGGATACCTTCCGCAGTACGCGGCGTGACCCTGCTGCTTCGGCACGATAGCTGCAATCTCCCCTCACCCGGATCGTCCCGTACGCGGTGCGGGAATGCGTGAGATGCAGCGGCGCGCGTCCGCTGCATCGCTGCAATGAATACATCAACCAGGAGTGAAGCGAAAATGATCAATGTGAAGACTGTGGCGACAATGGTGGTGCTGGCGCTGACGGCCCCGGTGGCGTTCGGACAGCAGCCCGTTGCTCCGGCCAATGCCGGCACCCATGCTGCGCTGGCATGGAAATACAAGACCCCCAAGCTCTCGCGTTCCCAGGTGGATTCATTGCTGGCCAAGCCGGAACAGTTGGTCATCATCGATGTGCGCCGCCCCGACGAATTGACGGAAAAAGGCGGATTCCCTGTATATCTGAGCATCCAGATCGGGGACCTCGAGAAATACACAGCCTTCATTCCCAGGGATCGCGCCGTGGTGACCGTTTCCAATCACGCCGGACGCGCCGGTGCGGCGGCCGACCTGCTGGCCAGCAAGGGCTTCAAGGTCGTCGGCGCCATCGGCTCCGAGAATTACCAGGAAGAGGGCGGAACGATCAGCAAGATCGTCGCGCCCGCACCCAAGGTTGCCGATGCCGGCAAGCCCGCAGCCAGGAACTGATATCAAGTTCCGGCACGGGTGGGTGCCCAGGCTGGAACAAACCTGAAATCGGTACAATCTCTGGCGTTCCCAACCAGCGCTTGGCGAATGTCGGGTTGTGCCTGAAAGTGCGACACGATAGGAGCGGTCATGTCTGAGCTTCAGAACAACAATGCAAACGGCACCGCAGTGCCGGCTTGGAAGGGGCTGTTCGCGAAAGAGGATTGGTGGGCGATCTGGATCGGCGTTGGGTTGGTCCTGGCGGCTGTTGTGCTGTTCAGTTCAGGCAGCAGCATCAAGTGGCTGGCGGTATCGCCACAGAAATGGAGTCACCTGCCGGAGGCATTCGCGCAATACGGCGAGCACGCCAGCCAGTATCTGGCCCTGTTCGTACTCTGGGCGGTCCTGTTCGGAATCGGAGCCTTCAGTCTCGGCATCAGCCTGGTGGAATTCCTGCCCTCGTTTGCCTTCGTCTTTGTGGTGTCGGTCGTCCTCTACTTCATCGGTCAGTGGGACCAGGCTTCCAAATACAGCCTGGAACCCCCTCTCGTCGGCCTGGCACTGGGGTTGCTGATCTCCAACACCATTCCGCTGCCGAAATGGTTGCAGTCCGGGTTCCGGGTGGAGTTCTACATCAAGACCGGCATCGTCCTGCTCGGCGCGGGGCTGCCGTTCACCCTGATCCTATGGGCTGGCCCGGTGGCGATCGTGCAAGCGGCAATCGTGTCGCTGGTGACTTTCGGGGTGATTTATTTTGTTGCGACCAAGCTGGGGCTGGATCGGCGCCTCGCGGCCGTGCTCGGCACAGGAGGCGCGGTGTGCGGGGTCTCGGGTGCCATCGCGGTGGCTGGAGCGATCGGAGCGAAGAAGGAGCACGCACCGATTGCCATTACCCTGGTGGTTTTCTGGGCCATCGTCATGATCTTCCTGTTGCCCATCGTTTCCCGCGCACTGCAGTTGCCAACCGGCGTGGCCGGCGCGTGGATCGGCACTTCGGAATTTGCCGATGCGGCTGGTTTTGCAGCGGCGCAGACCTATGGCGGTTACGCCGGCAACGTACCGGGAATCACCGGCAATGCGGATGCGGCGGTGAATGCCTTCACGCTGATGAAGGTGATCGGTCGCGATGTCTGGATCGGCATCTGGGCCCTGGTGCTCTCGATCATCGCCACCACGCGATGGGAAAATACCGGCGTTCGGTCCAAGGCCGGAGCGGGTGAGATCTGGTGCCGCTTCCCGAAATTCGTTCTCGGCTTCCTCATCGCATCGGCCATCGTCACCGTGATATCCCGCGGCTATAGCTATGCGGACTATCGTAAGTCGCTGACGCCCGCCCTGATCGCCCCGATCCAGGCGCTGCGGGTGTGGGCCTTCACCTTTACCTTCTTCAGCATCGGGTTGACCACCCGAATCCGGGACTTTGCCGGGATTGGTCCCAAGCCGTTCTATGCATTTACGGCGGGGGTAGCCGTCAATGTCGCTCTTGGGTATGTTCTTTCAACTCAGGTGTTTGGCACCTTCTGGAGCACGTTTGGCCAGTAGAACATCCCTGTTTCGCCTGTTGTCCAAGCCGCGGCCGGTGGATATGCCGGCCACGGCGGGCGACTGTGCCAGTTGCATGAACTTCCATAACGCGCCGGCGTTGGTCGAAGACTGGGTTCACGGACTGCGCTGCATGGGATCTGCGCATAGCTCAGTGCGGGCAAGCGATGGGATTTGCCTCCTGCATGTTCGCTATCTTGCGGCGTCTTCTAACTGTGCGCACCATGCTCGAAAAACTGGATAAGAAGAAAGAGCGACGTTTGCAAACGGAAAATGAGAAGGCGCCCAGCCGATTGGTGCAGTGGGGGCTGAACCCGATTGTCAGTATCGTGGCTCTGCTGACTTACTTCGGATTCGCCTGGATCTGAAACGGGGGGCCTGCTACGGCACTGTCGGTGCGGATGTGAGGGCCACTTTGTGGAGCATCCGGTCTCGCTCACGTCGTAGTCGGCCCAAAGCGTACGTGATGATCGCCCCGGACTCTGGATGGCCGCTTTCGGGAGGCGAAGTCTAGGTGCGGATTGACCGCTCCTGGCCAGCAAGAGACATGAGAGCGATTTCCTGAAAGCAGACATGGGCGAATGCGCATCCGTGCAATCAACCAATTGGGTCGCACTGGATTTGAGTCCGTTCTGAGGCTCATTTAACATGCAGCGGGATCCTCCGGCACGATGAGCAGGCAGCTGAACAGCCTGAGCGCCCGACATCCGTGGCTTCTCCAGCGTTGTGGCGGTTCAATGTTCAACCGGGCACAGAAGACTCTGCGTCAACGCCGTCCCGCAGGGATTTGGGCTGCTGCGCTGATCGCCTGCGTGATGGCGCAGCCATGTCTGGCGTTGGACTCCGCCGCGACAGCCGAACTCGGTTCAGGGATGACTGTTCACGATACCGCCGC
Source organism: Nevskia sp. (assembly GCA_028291705.1). Lineage (GTDB taxonomy): Bacteria > Pseudomonadota > Gammaproteobacteria > Nevskiales > Nevskiaceae > Nevskia. Next base: position 10,150 of record JAQGNS010000590.1, on the reverse strand, counting down.
TGCCGGCAGCGAACATTCTTATCGCATATCGCTGCACCCCGGCGAGGCAGCGACGTTGCTGCTGCGACAGATGGGCGACCGCTCCGCCGAGCTGCGCTGGGATGATGTACCCCTGTTGCCGCCGATCCGCCTTTCCGCCGGGCGTCACGCTGTGCGTTCGGTCACGCTGGTGGCGGAAGCCGAAAGCCGCTGGCAATTCCGCATCGCCGCCAAGTCCAGCGGCTATGCTGCGGAATATGAGTTGTCCCTGGGGCGGACGCATCCGGCATCAGCCGAAGACCGCATCCGGCGTGATGCAGAAATCGATCTGGCCAGGGCCGACGATCTGCGCCTCGCCTCCGGCAGTTCGGAAAACGGTGGCAAGGGTGGCAACGCTGCCGTCGCCACTGCCGCCAGTGCCTACGAGGAGGCCATTGCGGCATGGCGCAAGGCTGGCGACGGTTGCGGCTTGCGCCAAGCATTCGCCGGCCTGGCGCGGCTGCGCTTTGCCCATGGCGATTACAGCAGCACCCTAGCGGCAGGGCAAGGCGCGCTGCGCCAGGCCTGCGGCCGTGATGCCGATCCGGCCGGGCAGGCGGACTTGGCGGAAGTGTCTCGTACTTTGGGCGCGGCACTCAATTACCAGGGCGATTTCGAGTCCGCCATCGCCATGCAGAAACAGGCTCTGGGACTGTACGAGAAGACCGGCGACCAGCGTTTCCAGGAAGTGGTGCTGGGGAACCTCAGCGACGACTATGCCCAGACCGGCCAGCTGGGCAAGGCGCTGGAGGGCGCGCAGTCGGCATTGCGCACAGCCCAGTCCCTCGACGACCGGCAGGGCGTGGAATTCGGTCGCGAGCGTGTCGCCACGTTGCTGTTCACGCGCGGCGAGCTGAACGCTGCCATGGCCGGCTACCTGGCAACGCTGGACGAGCTGAAGGCTACGCCGTACCCGCTGGTCGAGAACATGGCGCAGAACGACCTGGGCCGCTTATATCGTGTGCTGGGCGACCTGCCACGGGCGCGGCACGCTTACGAGGCGGCGGAAGCGGTGGCACAGGCCAATGAAGATCATGCCGCCGTGGCCGAGGCGCTGCGCAACCAAGCCGACATTGCCCTCGATGCGAATCAGGTGCAGGCAGCAGCGGATCTTTTTTCCAAGGCGTTGGATCAAGCCCGCGCCGGCGGCTACAGGAGTGTTCAAGCCGACAGCCTGCGTGGCCTTGCGCGCTGCGCGCTGGGACAGGGGCTTTGGGAGCAATCGCACCGCCTGTTGAAGCAGGCATCGGCGCTTGCGATCAGGGATGGCGACGTGGTGGTGCAGATGCAGGTCGGCCTGACCGGTGGCGACCTGGAAAGCGCGCGCCGACACTGGAAGGAAGCGCGTGCCGAGTATGCTCGCGTCTACAGCCAGGCGCGCCGAGCGCAGATTACGGATGTGCAGCCAGTGGCTCTGGCCAGCTTGGCGCGGGCCACCCAGGCTGCCGGAGAACCGCAGCACGCCATGCACGATGCCGAGCGCGCCATCGACCTGATCGAAAGCCAGCGCACCAGTATCGACAACCCCGCGTTCCGCACCAGCTACCTCAGCTCGCGGCGCGCCTACTATGCGTTGTACATCGACATCCTGATGGACCTCGAGCGCCGCCAACCGGGCCACGGCTACGCTGGCTTGGCACTGGAGGCCAGCGAACGCGCGCGGGCGCGCGGCTTGCAGGACATGTTGCTGGAGCGGCAGCTGGCGGTGGACCCGCACGTCGAGGCCGGCCTGTTCGCCGAGGAGCGTGGGCTGGAAGACCGGCTCAACCTGCTGGCATTCCAGCGAAGGCGTCTATCTGCGCATGGCGACGAGCGCGGTCGCCAGCGCCTGAAGGACGCGATCGACGAGGCCAGCGGTGAACTGGACCAGGTGCGCGGACGAATCCGCGCCGCCAATCCACGCTATGCAGAGCTGATCAACCCGCCGCGGCTGGGCCTTCCGGAAATGCAGCAGCGCCTGCTCGATCCGCAAGCGGCCCTGCTCGAATACTGGCTGGGCGAACGGCGCAGCTACCTGTGGCTGGTGCAGTCCGGCCGGCTCAAGGTCTTCACGCTGCCGCCGCGGCAGCAGATCGAGGCCGCGACGCAGCCGCTGTTGACGCAGCTGGCCGCGCAACTCGAGCCGGTCGAAGGCCTGGCGATGGACGAGCGCGCCAGCTGGGAAGCAGCGCGCCTGCAGTCTATCCACGCGCTGGTGCAGGTATTACAACAGGAAGTTTTGGCGCCGGTGCGGCAATCCCTGGGCAGCGGGGCGGTGGTGATCGTGGCTGACGGCGTCCTGGCCCAGGTACCGTTCGGCCTGCTCGATGCCGGCGACTCGCCGGATACACCGGCCGGCGCCGTGCACGACTTCACCTACCTGCCGTCCCTGCAGACGGTGCGCTGGCTGCGCGGCGTCAAGCGTCGCGAGCGGCCGCAAGGGGTGGCGGTGATGGCGGACCCGGTGCTCGCTCAGGGCGACGAGCGCCTGCATGAAGCCGCGGCGGGCGACAATCATGGCGCGGCAGGCGCGGGGCCGATTGCGGCCGACGCGTTGCGCCCCGGCGAACTGCGGCGGCTGCGCTATTCGCGCCAGGAAGCCGAGCGCATCGCCGCGCTGGCCGCGCCGCAGCCGGCGTGGCTGGCGCTGGATTTCGCCGCCAGCCGCCGGGCTGCCTTGCAGGCGCACTGGCCGGACTATGCCATCGTGCATTTCGCCACGCATGCACTGATCGACCAGCAGCACCCCGATCTCTCCGGCATCGCCTTGTCGCAGTACGACCGTGACGGCAAGGCGCAGGACGGCCTGCTCAGCATGAACGACATCTACAACCTCGATCTACCGGCGGAGCTGGTGGTACTCAGTGCCTGTGAATCGGCCGGCGGCCCGCTGGGAGGAGAGGAGGGCGTCTTCAGCCTGTCGCGTGCCTTCTTCTACGCCGGCACGCGCCGTGTGCTGGGCAGCCTGTGGCCGGTGGATGATCGCGCCTCGGCCCATTTCATGGAGCGCTTCTATACCGCCCTGATGCAGCAGAAGCAGCCACCGGCTGCGGCGCTGCGCCAGGCACAGCGGCAGATGGCGCAGGACCCGGATTGGCAGTCGCCGTACTACTGGGCCGGCTACGTCTTGCAGGGCGACTGGCGATAGCCGATTCTTGCCGCCAAGGAAGGCGGCAACGGGGCGGGGATGTCCACGGGGATGATTGTGTCGGCGACGCCTGAAAATGGCCCGGTTGCGGAATCCGCGCCTTCGTCCGCGGCGTTGCCGCCCGCTTTCCCAGCCCTGATGGAGCGGCTGGGTGCCGATGGCAAGCCCGCTGCCGCGGTTTACGAGGAACTGCGCCGCCGCCTCATCGTGTACTTCCGCTTGCACCTGCCGGCCGAGGCGGAGAACCTGGCGGACAGCGTGTTCGACCGCATGGCGCGCAAGCTGCAGGAGGGTACCGAAGTGCGCGAGGTGGCGCATTACGCCTTCGGCGTGGCGCGCCTGGTCTGCTTTGAAGGCAGGGCGCGCGAGCAGCGCTGGCGCGAAGCCGCGGCCGATCCCACACTGATGCCGGAAGCGCCGGCCGAGGACGCAGGCGAAGACGGCAAGCAGGTGATGCACGCACTGTCCGAATGTCTGCGCCAGATGGGCGCGCGCAGCAGCGAACTGATCCTGGCCTATTACGCCGCCGACGGCGGGGAAGGCCGGCGTGCCCGCAGCCGGCTCGCCGCCGCCCTGGGCCTGTCCCTCAATGCCCTGCGCAATCGCGCTCTGCGCATCCGCGAGGCGCTCGAGCAGTGCGTGTCCGGCCGGCTCAAATCCGCATGAAGGCCCGGCACCCCGATACTCGCGTGATGAAACACGCCAAAACACCACTAGGCATATGAGCGCAGACGAGGAACAAGCGGCGGCGGGTGTTGCGGTGGGGTTTCCGCCGGACCAGCAGTTGCGCGCCTTGCTGCTGCACCGCCTGCCGCAGGACGAGGCGGTCGTGCTGGAGCAGCGCCTGGTGGTCGAGGACGGCGTGGCCGAGCGGATGCGCCAACTCGAGTACGACTTGCTCGATGCCTATGCAGGCGGCCGGCTCGGTACGCAGGAGCGGCGTGATGTGGAGCGTTGGCTGCTGCGCACCGCGCAGGACCGGCGCCGCCTCGGCATCGCCCGCGCCCTGGCCGCCATGCCGCGGCCGGCAAGCGGCGGTTGGCTGCGCAGGATCCGGGTGCACCTGGGCGGTGGCGGCCCGCTGCTGTGGGGCGGCGCGCTGGCAGGGGTGGCCGCAGCGATCGTGGCAGGAGTGCTGCTGCAGCCGCTTGGTGAAGCGCCGCGCGGCTTGCAGCCCGCGGCGGCTGTTTTGAACGGCTCTTCCGCTTCGGTCTACACCATCAGCCTTCTGACCGCGGTGAGCCGCGGCGGGCAGGCCCGGCCGCTGACCCTTCCCGCCGGTACGGCGCAGGTCCGCGTGCAGGCGGAAGTGGAGAGCCCCGACGACGATGCAGTCTACGAGTTGCAGGTGCTCGACAGGGAAGGCACGCCTGTGCAATCGGCGTACAAGCTGCGTCTCCTGCACGCCGGCCAGCACGCCTATATCGAAGCGCTGATTCCCGCCGCATCGCTGCCGGGCCTGCGCCGCATCGCGGTGCGCACCGCCGCCGGTGCCTCCGTTGCTGACTGGACGGTCGAAATCACCGCTGGCGGCTAGTTCCGGCGAGTCCGCATGCCGTTCCGACGAACGGTCGTGAGGGCGGCGTGATGTTTCCCCGGATTCACTCACTTCCCTATGAACGGACTGCCGGCTTCCCCTGGCGATTCCGTCCGGCCTGAACGGACTCAGGAGGCTGCTCCTGGCGTTCTTGCCGAGGACCGGGCGCCGCGCCCTGTGCGGCGTCATCGAAACAGCCATGCAGTGACGGGGGTTGTATGCGTGCAAGGATCAAGGCGGTGTGGACCTTCTGGACGGGATTGTCGCAGTGGCTCACAGGTTTGGTGCTGACCGCAATGGGGCTGGTGCTGCCGTTCGAGCAGGCGGTGTGGGCGGACGACAGCCTGCCTCCGGCCTTGCGCCAGGGGACCGTGCAGACCACCGTGCTGACGGCGGGCCTGCAACTGGCGCTGATGGAAGGCAATGTCCGTCTGGCGCAGCAATGGCGCCCCGGCAAGGCCGCCGATCCTGTGCGTGAGCCTGCCGCAGTCGAAGCCGCGGGGGCCGCCGAGCAAGGGCAAGCGGTTCCGTTCCCAGCCCAGCCGGTCGGCGCAGATCCGGGCAAAGGTTTTGTGCGCCTGCCGGGTCATGTCCTGTCCGCGCTGGCCCGCGCTACGCTGACGGCCCCGGCCGGCGTCAGTCCGCTGTCGCCCGCGGCTTCCGCGGCGATTCAGCCGATCACGCTCACAGTCGTGCTCAAGCGCAGGGACCAGGCCGGTTTCGAGCGCTACCTGAAGCAGGTCTACGATCCCCATTCCAGGCATTTCCACCACTTCCTGACGCAGGCGCAGATTGCCCAGCGCTTCGGGCCGACGCGCCAGGGCTACCGGCAGGTGCGGTCCTACCTGCAAGGGCAGGGCTTCAAGCAGGTCGACGGCTCCAGGAACCGCATGACTCTGACGCTGCGCGGCACGCGTGCCCAGGCCGAGCGCGCCTTTGCCCTGAACATCGGCGACTACAGGATCGGTGACGCGAGCTTCTATGCCAACGACAGCGACCCGGCGCTGCCCAAGTCGCTGGCTTCGCAGGTAGCGGCGCTGTCCGGCCTCTCGGACTATGCCCGGCCGGAACAGGTGACCGGCGAAAGCCCACTCGATATCTTCTGCGGGCCGGCCAACACGGCCACGACACTATTCGACATCTTCGTCTTCGCCATCATTCTGATCGTCCTGGCGTTGACCGGTCCCCTCGCCATCGCCATCGCCGAGGCCGCCCTGGGTGGCGCCTCGCTGCTGATCACCAACTCGGTCCAGAATCTGTTGTGCCTGGCGGCGCACGATATCGTCAACATGGCCAACGGTTACGGCGGCGGCAGCGCAGGTGGTGCGCCGGGCGGCCATGTCCTGTTGAACCACCGCAATGCGGTGCAGCCGCGCAGCGCCCCGCAGCAGACGGTGGGGCTGCTGGAGTTCGACACCTACAATCCCAGCGACGTCGCCGATTACGCCAGCTTCATGGACGCCATGGGCAGCACGGTGGGCGATGCCAGCAACGTCAGCGAAGTGCCGGTCAATGGCGGCGTGGCCACACCGGGCTCGGGAGAAAGCGAGGTGCTGCTGGATATCCAGAGCGTGATGAGCCTGGCCCCCGATGCCAAGGTGGTGGTGTACGACGCGCCGTTCGACGGCCGCGCCACCGGTTACTCGGCGGTGTTCAACGCTATGATCGACGGCGGCGTCAGCGTCATCAGCAACAGCTGGGCCTCGTGCGAGGACCAGGTCACGCAGGCCGATGTGCAAGGCATCGACGCGGTGCTACAGACCGCCGCGGCTTCCGGCATCAGCGTGTTCAACGGCGCCGGCGACAAAGGCAGCAGCTGCCTGGATGGCGGCGCCAGCACCATCTCCGTTCCGGCCGACTCGCCCAGTGCCACCGCGGTGGGCGGCACCTCGTTCAAGCTCGGTTCCGGCTTCACCTACGGCAGCGAGACCTGGTGGGACGGCAGCCACGACACGCCGCCGACCGGGCAGGGCGGCTTCGGCGTGAGCAAGTTCTTCAGCCGGCCTTCGTACCAGGACGGACTCAACAGTTCCTCCATGCGCTCGATCCCGGACGTGGCGGTGGCGGCCGACCCGGCCAACGGCGGCATGCTCATCTGCCAGGCCGACAACGGCGGCTGCCCCAGCGGTTCGCTGTTCGGCGGCACCAGCCTGGCGGCTCCGATCTGGGCCGCCTTCACCGCCAGCCTCAACGCGCGGCAGGGCAAGAACCTCGGCGCCCTCAATCCTGTGGTCTATCCGCTGGCCAATACCGCCGCCTTCCACAACGCCGCTTCCATGGGCAGCGACTTCGGCCACGTCGGCCTGGGCTCGCCCAACCTCAATGCCCTCAACCGCATGCTGAGCGGGCAGGCCCTGGGCACGCCGGATGCCTCGCAATCGGATGTGGTGCCGTTGGCGTCCAGCAATGTCTTCGTTTCGGGCAGCGGCCAGTCCTTGTCGATCAGCGGGCCGGCCGACGGCCAGACGCCGAGCGGTCTGCTGGTGACCTTGCGCGATGCCAATGGCAACACCGTCAGCGGCAAGGCGGTGACGCTCAGCGCCGGCGGCGGCAGCGCCAAGATTGCCCCTGCCGCGCCGGTGATGACAGACAGCAACGGATCGGCGCTGTTCCTGATCACCGATGAGACGCCGGAAAGCATCACTTTTACCGCGACCGATACTTCGGACAACGTGGTCGTGTCCACCAAGCCCAGCTTGGCGTTCTCGGTGCCCGCCGCCACCAGTGGCGGGCTCGATGTGTTCCCGACCACGGTGCAGGCCGACGGCAGCAGCACGACCAGCCTACAGGTCACGCTGAAGGATACGCTGGGGCGGCCCACCCCGGGCAAGCAAGTCAATGTCTCGCAGGGCGCCGGCCACTCGGTGATCACCGGCCCCACGCCGAGCGTGACGGACAGCAACGGCCAGATCGTGTTGAACGCCACCGACGACGTCAACGAGACCGTGACCTACACGGTGGTGGACGCAACCGACGGCAACCTGCCGGTGCCCGGCTCCGGCACTGCGGTGATCTTCAGCAACGCCGGCGCCTCGGATTGCACCGACAATCCGGCCATCGGCGCTGCCGGCTATAACGTATCGACTTTCGCCACCGGCTTTCCGGGCGGGGATTTCTTCTTCTCCAACATCAACCTCGGCGGCTGTCCCGGCGCGGACAACCCCTACTTCGACGCCTCCGGCTCGGTGCTGATCCCCGACTTCCGCACCGGCGACATCTACAAGATCGGCGCCGATGGCGGCGCGGTGACCAGCGGCAACGTGCTGGCCAACCTCGGGCCGACGGCGGGTACGCCGGTGTACGGCAAGGACGGCAGTCTCTACGTGTCGCGCTTCGCTACCGGCGGTGGTTTCACCACCGGCGACGTGATCCAGATCGACCCGGCCAGCGGCACCATCGTGCGTGAGCTGGCGACCGGCCTGACCTGTCCCAACAGCCTGGCGGTGGACCCGCTCAGCGGCGACCTGTTCTTCGACGACCAGTGCTTCGGCGGCGGCTCCGACAACCCCTCCCTGTGGCGTATCAGTGGCCCCGCCGGTACCAGTCCGGCGCTGTCGGTGTACGCCACCTTGCCCGGTACGAGCGGTCAGCAGCAGATTGCTTTCTCTCCGAACGGCACCATTTATGCCATGTCCGGCAGTGGCGGCAATCCCACTTTGGTGGTGCAGATCAGCGGCACCGACAAGCCAGCGCCGGCGACAGCCAATGTGATCCAGGGAATCAGCCCGGACAACGGTTCCATCGCCATCGGTGCCACCAATAGCGACGGCAGTGCCAAGACCCTACTGCTGCATGTTCCCGGCGACGCCGGCGGTTCGCTCGAAACCATCGACATCAGCGGCAGCGCGCCGGCCGTCGACACGGTGCTGGCCACGGGCGATATCGGCGCCGGCATCGTCGGGCCGGACGGTTGCTACTACATCGGCGGCCATCATGTGGTGTACAAGCTGGCGCCAAGCAACGGTGTGTGCACCCTTACGCCCACCAATCCCGGGCCGAGCCTGAGCCTGTCGCCGGTGGGCGTGTCGCCCGACCCGGCGCAGGGCGGCACGCAGACCTTCACCGCCACGCTAAAAAATACCACGCCGTTATCCGGCATACCGGTGTTCTTCCGGGTCACCGGCGCTAATCCGCAAATCAAGCTGGTGCGCACCGATGCCGGCGGCAGGGCGGCCTTCACCTATACCGCGGGCCATGCGGGCAGCGATACCGTTGTGGCCTCGGCGCAGGTGAGCGCGCCCGCGGCGCCGCAAGCGCGCCAGCTGGCGGGACTGGCTACGCATACCCGTCCGGCCGTGGCGGCGTTCCGGCCGGCGGACAGTTCCGCGGGGCCGGCTTATGCCGGGCTGAAGGGTGGCGTGCCCGTCGGTGGCGTGCGTTATCCGGCGGTGAGCGCCCACCCGGCTTCGCGGCTTGCAGCGGATGCGCTGGCCCTGGGCGGTGCCTCGTCTCGCGATACTGCCAGCGGCACTGCCACGCTGGCTTCCAATCCGGCACAGGTGAACTGGACCGCTGGCCTGCACAAGACCTCGCTGACGCTGAACCTCAGTCCGGGCGACGGCATCCAGGGACAGCCGGTGAACCTGGTTGCCTCGCTGGTGGACGTGTCGGCAAGTCCTGCCGCCGGTATTGCGAATCAGCCGGTCGACTTTGCCATCGGCAGTGCCGTCTGCACCGGCACCACCGATACGAGCGGCATGGCCAGTTGTGTGCTGATACCGACTCAGGCCGGTCCTGCGGCGCTCACGGCCAGCTTTGCCGGCTCCAGCCAATTCACTCCGGCGAATGTCACGGCCAGTTTCCGCGGCATCGCTGTGCCTACAGGCGGCAGCAGTAGTTCCGGCGGCGGCTCGTCCTCGAGCGGCTCGGGAGGCGGTGTCTCTTCGAGCGGGTCTAGCAGTGGCTCGTCCGCGAGTGGAGGCGGTGCCGTGACGCCGTACTGGTTGATGCTCGGCGCGCTGGCGTTGTTGCTGCGGAGGCGTGCGCAAGGCAGGCGAGCGACGTCCTAGGACGTGGTGCGATGAGGTGCCGGCTGGAGGTGCCGGCCGGCACCTCAGGAGCGGCTTCTGCCCAGGGCTTGCTTCTAGTAGTGGCCGACTTCTGCCGAGTGCGAAAATCCCGAAAGCGGACATTCGTTCAAACACTTGAAAATGCCTTGTTTCTTTGCTGAAACCTGGCAAGACTGGCCACGCATAGTCAAGGGGCCAGGATCAAAATTGGAGACCCTTTCGCTGTCGGTGTTGTTCGCGCCGGGGGCGACGGCGGGATTATAAGTTTCTGTAAATCTGTTGAATGCTCGAAGGTGCTGCTACATGAGTGTCCCTGCACCAAGCTCAACCATTCGGGGTACTCGGCGCGCTCGCCCTTGACCTGCGCCGTGTAGGCCTTCTGCAGCTTTTCGGTGACCGGGCCGCGCTTGCCGCCGCCGATGCAGCGGTTGTCGGCCTCGCGGATCGGCATCACTTCGG
>JAQGNS010000572.1 GCA_028291705.1 Nevskia sp. | reverse complement strand
CATGGTTCTGGAAATCGGCGATGGGGAATTTGGAAAGCACCGCGTTGCCGTGATGGCCATGGGTATAGACGGCATTCCTGCCATAGGCGGAATAGCCCCAGATGGTCTCGGCCAGGAATTCCCAGTGCGGCAGCGCGGGCCAGCCGGTAATCGCCGCTTCGTGGCGGGAGTCGGCGCCGATCACTTCCTGCAGGAATACCACATCGGCTGCCGCGCCTCGCAGTGCATCGCGCAGCTCGTGCAGCATGAAGCGACGGTTGAACAGGGAAAACCCTTTGTGGGTATTCACGGTCAGAATCCGGATCGGTGTGCCCCCCGGGTCCGGCAGGGATTGCGGTATTGCCGTGCCCAGCTCGTGCAGCGCAACCGGCATGTTCAGGCGCGCGCCCTGGGTAGGGGATCGCCCGATTTGCTGTAGCCCGGCGGCACGTAGATATTGAGCGTGCGCAGCAACTCTTTGCCGTTGTTGCGGATTTCATGGCGATCTCCCGCCTCGATCAACATCAGGCTGCCCTGGTGCAGGGGATAGCGCTTGCCGTTGACCACCGCCAGGCCCTTGCCGTCGACGACGAACAGCCACTGGTCCGCGCCCGAATGACGGTTGTGCGCATCCCCTTCCGACTCGCCGGGCGGGATCGACATTTCGGCCGCGTTGCCACGGGCATTGCCGATGGCGACGCGAAAACCCTGGCCGAAGCGCAGCGATTTGCGTTTCATCGCGGAACCCCCGCACTTGAGCGGGATACGGCCATTGCTCCGGGATGGACACGGGAACGGTGGCTTTGCAACGGAATGCTGTCCATCGGACCTCCATGTCGTTGATGGCTGCATGGCTCGGACAGCCCGCTCTGTCGCGGGTTCCGGAACGGCCATGACAGCGCTGCTCAGGCGCGAACGCCATGCATCGGAATTGTCTTTGGATTGCCGGGAACAATTACCCCTCAACACCCGTCATTACAGTCGGCAGCATGGAAGCTGTCACCCGTCTATATAGCGCCCGCTCAAGGAAGAGGACCAGCGTGAACGAACCCAGTCGTACCGACCTGGATGTGCTGGAACAACTGGAAAAAGGTGCCGATCCATCCACGGTGCCGGAAGATGCGATCAGCCGGCTGATCGAGCACAAGCTCGTGGCGTATCGACCACCGGGTCGCGTCATGCTGACCGGAACGGCGAAGGAGCTGTTGCTGCGGCGCCAGTACGGCCTGCCCTTGCCGGCCCTCGACACACGGGAAAGCGGGGATCAGGCTGAAGCGGAAGACACACAGGAAAGCCTGGACTAGATTCGCTGCCCCGTTCGGCGCACCTGGACGCACCTGTACTTCAGCGGAATTGCCTGCGGGCAAAGCCGCGCGGTCGGTCCGCCAGGAACATCGCGCCCGTTTCGGTGTTCCAAACAAGATCAAAGGGCAGATGGCGCGAACCATGAGCGATTTCTGGAGCAAGCTGGGCAAGCCGTATCTGATCTGTGACATTCTCGGCCTCGCCGTCACCATGAGCGGAACGCTGCTCACGGCGCGCGGCGCCTACGTGGAAGAGAAAGACATCCACAAGCTCGGCGTGACCAGGAAGGAACACAACCATGAACTCGAACACGCCTTTCGCGACCAGTCGGTCAAGTCGATTCGCGGCTTCATGCTGATTGCCGGCGGCTCCCTGTTGCAAATCGTCGCCACCATGCCGCAGGCTCTCGCATGAGCAATAGCGCAGAGCAGGCCATCGCCGCCCGACCATCGGAAAGCGCCGCCGCTAAATCATCCTGGCAACGCTGGCGGCCGTGGCTCACCGCGGTTTTCTTCCTGGCCGTCCTGGGCGTGATCGGCTATGCCGCCCGCAGCGTCGACTGGCACCAGGTGTTTTCAGCGCTGCGGCACATCCCGCCGTCCCGTCTGCTGCTGGCCATGGCGTTCTCGAGCCTGAGTTACGCCGGCTATGCCTGCGTCGACCTGTTCGCCCTCGGCTACATGGACAATCGCGTATCGCGGCCGCGGGCCATGGCCATCGCCTATGTCAGCTATGCCTTCAACCAAAGCTTCGGCGCGCTGCTCGGCACCATCGGCTTCCGCCTGCGCCTGTATTCGCGCCACGGGCTCGGGGCGGGCGCCATCGCCCACGTCGTCGGTCTCAGCTTCCTCACCAACTGGTCCGGCTACATGCTGCTCGGCGGCATCGCCTTTTCCTCGCACGCGCTCAATCTGCCGCCGAACTGGAAGGTCGGCTCCGTCGGCCTGCACGTCATCGGCGCCGTCATGCTGGCCCTGGTCCTTGCCTATGTCATGGCCTGCGTCTTCTCGACCCGGCGCAGCTGGACCGTCTTCGGCAGCTCCATCGATCTGCCGCACTGGCGCACGGCCCTGGCGCAGATCGCGCTTTCCACTTTCATCTGGCTGGCCATCGCAGCGACCGTTTACACCTTCCTGCGTGGCGGCGCCGACCCGCTGCAGGTACTGACCGTGTTCCTGCTGGCCAGCATCGCCGGCCTGATCACCCACGTACCCGGCGGCCTCGGCGTGATCGAAGCCGTGTTCCTGGCCTTGCTGGGCAGCCACTACCGGGCACACGATCTCCTCGCCGCTCTCATCGCTTATCGCGCCGTCTATTACATCTGGCCACTGCTGCCCGCCTTGCTGCTCTATGGCTGGCTCGAAGCAAAGCCGCCGCAGGCGGCCGTGAAGCAGGATGGAGCCGCCTGACCTGCTTCACAGGGTAATCGTTACCGGTGGCGCGGCAACCCAGGCTGAAAGCACAAGCGCTTTGCACTTTGGCCCGCATCCGCTGTCCAGTAAACACGGGTAAAGGACAGCCGCAGTGATGGAACTCCGATGAACAGGCCGCATTTCAGGCGCTACCGTTACGGCTATGGCGTGCTGCTGTTCATCGCCCTGCTGATCCTGATCCGCGCCTTGCTGCCCTCCCTGGTCAAGGATTACGTCAACCACACCCTCAACTCGAGTGCGGGCTACGAAGGACATGTCGGCGACATCCACCTGGCGTTGTGGCGCGGCGCCTACGAGATCCGCGACATCGAAATCCACCAGTTGAACAGCGTCACGCAGGAACCCCTGTTCAAGGCGCCGAAGATGGAAATCTCGGTATTGCGCGGCGCGCTGGTCAAGGGTGTGGTGGTGGCCAGGATCCGCGTATTCGAACCGAAACTCAGCTTCGCGGCGGGCCACGCCGGCAATGCGGCGCAAACCGGCAAGGGCACCAACTGGGCGGACATCCTCAAGAAGCTGACGCCGTTCCGCATCGACCGTTTCGAGACCATCGACGGCC
>JAQGNS010000559.1 GCA_028291705.1 Nevskia sp. | reverse complement strand
CGGCCTGCGCGCCGAGCAGTTCACCGGCGGCGGCACTTCGGACGCGCGCTTCATCGCCCCTCTCGGCACCGAGGTGGTGGAGATCGGGCCGATCAACGACAGCATCCACAAGATCGACGAGCACGTGAACGTGGCGGACCTGGACCGGCTCAGCCTGATCTACGAAAACACCCTGGCGCGGCTGCTGCGATGAGTGCTGCGCCGGTTGCCGAAGGTGCCGACTTCCGGCCGTCCTGGGTGGTGGCCAATCCGCAGGTGCAATCGATCCTCGCCACCAAGGGACCGCGCCGCCGGCTGTGGCTGAAGCGCGGCAGCCGGATGGATGCGGTGGCGCAAAAGCATGTTCTCGACTGCGGCGACGGCGTGCGCCTGGCCGGTTACCACTCGCACCAGCCGGAAGGCGTGCCGCCGCGCGGCCTGCTGGTGCTGATTCATGGCTGGGAAGGCCACCACGACTCGGCCTACGTCTACTCGATGGCCTGCCAGGCGTATGCGCGGGGCTGGAACATCTTCCGCCTCAACCTGCGCGACCACGGCGGCACCCACGCGCTCAATGCCGAGCCGTTCCATTCAGCCCGCATGGGCGAGGTGCTGGAGGCGATCCGCGCGGTGCAGCAGTTCGATGCGGCACTGCCGCTGGCGATGATCGGTTTTTCGCTGGGCGGCAATTTCGCCCTGCGGGTCGGCATGCAGGGGCCGGCGGCTGGCGTGACGCCACGGCTGTCCATCGGCATCTCGCCGGCGATCGACCCGGGCGCCACGCTGCATGCCATCGACCAGGGGCCGCTGCTGTTCCGCCGCTACTTCATCGGCAAGTGGCGCAAGACCCTGCGCGCCAAAGACCAGGCCTGGCCCGGGCGTTACGATTTCAGCCCCTACGCCGGCATCAAGACCTTCGTCGAGACGACGCGGCGCTTCGTCAGCGACTTCACCGATTTTCCCAGCAGCGAGGATTATCTCGGCACCTACACGCTGACCCCGGCGATGCTGATGGCCTCGGCCTCGCCGCTGGCGATCATCACCGCCCAGGACGATCCGGTGATCCCGTTCCGCGACTTCGCCGGACTGGAAGCGCGCGGTTCGGTGATCCAGTACGACGCCCCGGCGCGCGGCGGGCACTGCGGCTTCATCGACAGCCTGGGCCTGGAGTGCTGGGCCGAGCGGCGGGTGATGGCGTTGCTGGAAGCGCTGCGCTGACTCCCGAGTACAAAGGGCCTGCGATCAGTCCGCCTTGCTGGCCCGTTTCAGGGCGTAGGAGAACAGTCCGGGCGCGAAACGCTTGAGCTGTACATAGAGGCCTTCGCGGCCGGCGATCAGCAATTCCTCCCGATCTTTCTCCACGCCGTTCCAGATCGCTTCAGCGCACTGCTCCGGCGCCAGGCCCTTGCCGATGTCGTCATCGACGACGCCGTGTTTCTCACCGCCAGCACCGAGCGCGTTGACCGAGACCTGGGTCCTGACGAAACCCGGGCAAACCAGGGTGAACTGCACTCCGTCGCGCCACAGCTCGGCACGCGCGGCCTCGGTAAAGCCGGCCACCGCATGCTTGGCCGCGGAATAACCGGTGCGCAACGGCGCGCCGATCTTGCTGACCACGCTGCCGATCATCACGACGTGGCCCGCCCGGCGCGCGCGCATTTCCGGCAACACCGCCTTGGTCAGCGCCACCGGGGCGAAGAAATCCAGTTCCATGATGCGGCGGTAGACGCTCAGCTCGGTGTCCTTGAGCAAGCTGCGCTGCGAAATGCCGGCGTTGTTGACCAGTACGTCGATACGGCCGAAGCAGGCCTGCGCCTGCCCGGCCAGTTCACCCGCGTCGAACGCGGAAAGGTCCGCGGGCAGCAGCGCCACCTTCTGCGGATCCGCGCACAGAGCGCGCACCCGCTCCAGTTCGGGCAGACGTCGCGCGCTGAGCACCAGCTTCGCGCCGCGCTTCGAAGCCAGCAGCGCCAGGGCCTCGCCGATGCCGGAAGAAGCGCCGGTGATCCAGATCACCTTGTCTGCCAGTTGCGTCATGTTCATTCCCCACTTCGAAACACATGCCATAAAAAAACCCGCTCGCAGAAACTCCGCGAGCGGGTCCGGTTTGCAACCGTTCGGCTTAGGCCGCCTTTTCCAGCTTCTTGTCCCACTGGCCCAGCGCCGCCAGGCCGTTCATCTTGGCGCGGTGCAGGTGGGCCAGCTTGCCGGCATCCACGTTCTTGCCGCCCCAGGCCTTGAGGGCTGCGGCCTGCAGGGCGCGGCCGTAGGAGAAGGTGAGCTTCCACGGGAGGTTGGCGATCTTGTTCATGGCGTCGAGGTGGGCGGTCGCCAACTCGTCTGCCTGGCCGCCGGAAAGGAAGGCGATGCCGGGCACGGCGCCCGGCACGCGGCGGGTCAGCACCTTGAGGGTGCGCTCGGCCACTTCCTGCACGCCGGCCTGGGTCGGGCACTTGGCACCGGACACCACCATGTTCGGCTTGAGCACGATGCCTTCCAGCAGGACCTTCTGGTAATACAGCTCCTGGAATACCTCGGACAACACCCAGTCGGTCACCTTCTCGCAGGTCTCGATGGTGTTGTCGGCGTCCATCAGGACTTCCGGCTCGACGATCGGGACGATGTTGGCTTCCTGGCACAGGGCGGCATATCGGGCCAGGGCGTGAGCATTGGTGTGGATGGCGTTGTAGCTGGGGGTGCCGTCGCCGATGGTGATGACCGCGCGCCACTTGGCGAAGCGGGCGCCAGCGGCGTAATACTTCTCCAGGCGCTCGCGCAGGCCGTCGAGGCCTTCGGTGACGGTTTCCTCGGCGCCGCCGGCGGCGAGCGGCTTGGCGCCCTTGTCCACCTTGATGCCCGGGATCACACCCTTGGAGGCGAGTAGTTCCGGGAACGGCTGGCCGGACAGGCCCTTTTGAAACAGGGTTTCCTCGAACAGGATCACGCCGCTGGTGTGCTGCTCGAAGCCGGGGGTGGTGAACAGCATGTCGCGGTAGGCCTGGCGGTTCGGTTCGACGTTCTCGACGCCGATCTTGTCGAAACGCTTGCCGATGGTGGCGGTGGATTCATCGGCGGCCAGCAGGCCTTTGCCGGGGGCAACCATTGCCAAAGCGGTTTCGCGGAGCATCTTTTCGTTCACAGGGTAAGCCTCTAGCAGGAAATTCGGTTCGATCGACTTGAACTGACCATTTTATCGGCAGGCAGGGGGTCGAGCCAAGCCGGAAATGCCCGATGCATCGCGCTTTCTTCATTCATTGCAGCAATATGCGAGCCTATACATGCGCTTGACTCCCGATAATTAGTTACTAGAATGGTCACGCAATGAATACCCGCTTCGCAGTCGCCACCTATGCCCTGACTTTCATGAGTCTGGCGCAAGAGCGCATGGTGACTTCGGACGAGCTGGCCACGAGCATCAGCACCCACCCCGCCCTGGTGCGGCGCATGCTGTCGATGCTGCGCGAAGCCGGACTGGTGGAAACCCAGCTCGGGCCCGGCGGCGGCGCCCGCCTGGCGCGCGCACCGGACCAGATCAGCCTGTTGCAGGTGTACGACGCCATCCGCGCGGCGGACGACTTGTTTTCCATCGGCCGCATCAGTCCCAACCCGGATTGCCCGATGAGCGCCGGCATCCAGTCCACGCTGGAATGCATGCTGTCGAACCCTGAAAAAGCCCTGCGCCTGGCGCTCGACCGCGTCTCCATCCGCAACCTGCTGGATGAAACGACGGCGCGGGTGCCGCAGGCTGCCGCCGCTCACGCCGGCTGCAACTGAACCGTAACGCCTGAAAACGACACTCACCGCATGAATCCGAACTCCGCGCAGCCCTTGGTCCTGAAGCACTACACCCGCACCGCCCTCGCCCTGCACTGGGTGGTGGCGGGCGTCATCATCTGCGCCTTCAGCCTCGGACTGGTGGTGTCGGACCTGCCGTTCAGCCCGCAGAAGTTGAAGCTGGTGGCCTACCACAAGTGGCTGGGCATCACCGTGCTGGCCCTGGTGGCGATCCGTGGCATCTGGCGCCTGACGCACCGGCCGCCGGCCATGCCGCCGATGCCGGCCTGGCAGCAGATCGGCGCCAAGTTCACCCATGGCCTGATGTACGCCCTGATGTTCGCCATCCCTTTCACCGGTTGGCTGTTCAGTTCCGCCACCGGTTACCGGGTGGTGTACCTGCAGCTGATCCCGCTGCCCAACCTCGTCGCCAAGAACAAGCTGCTGGGGGAGACCCTGGGCGATATCCATGCAACGTTCGCCTGGCTGATGTTCTATGTCCTGCTGCTGCATGTGGCGGCGGCGCTGAAGCACCATTTCTTCGATCGCGACGATACGCTGCGCCGCATGCTGCGCTGGCGCAATTCATAACCAGGAGTTTTCCCATGTCCCGCCCCATGTCCCGCAATATCTCCTCGCGTGCGGCTGCCTTTGCCGTCGTGCTGCTGGCGCTGAGCGCCGCCGCCGCGGATGCGCCGGTGAATGCCGCGAAGAGCAGCGTCACGGCGACGTTCAGCCAGATGAAGGTGGCGGTGGATGCGCCGTTCAAGCAATTCCGCGGCACGGTGGATTTCGATCCGGCCAAGCCGGCGCAGGCCAAGGCGCACCTGGAGATCGACACCGCCAGCTTCGACCTCGGCGACGAGGATTACAACAGCGAGGTGCGCAAGCCGGCCTGGTTCGATACCGCGCATTTTCCTAAAGCGACTTTCGATGCCAGCGGCGTGAAGTCCCTCGGCGGTAACAAGTATGAGGCCAGCGGCACGCTCAGCCTCAAGGGCAAGACCCAGGCGCTGACCGTTCCGGTGTCCCTGAAAACGGAAGGCGACGCCACCGCATTCGACGGCACGCTCACCATCTCGCGCGCCTATTTCAACATCGGCGACGATGAATGGAAGGACACCGTTGCCGACCCGGTCACCATCAAGTTCCACATCGTCGTTCCCCCGAAGCACTGATTGCAGAATTCAATCAAACCAAGGAGCTTTCCCATGCGTTTCAACCGCACCGCGACCGCGGCCCTGCTGCTGGCGCTCGCCACCCCTGCCTTCGCCGACGTCGAGCACTACACCGTCGACCCGGATCACACTTATGTCAGCATGGAGGTGCCGCATATCCAGAGCATCTCGATCTGGCGCGGCAAGTTCGATCACACCCAATCCGGTTCCATCACTCTCGACCGCACCAAGAAAACGGGCACAGTAGACATTGTCATCGACGCGGCTTCGGTCGATTTCGGCCATAAAAAGCTGAACGAGGAACTGCAGGAAGAGAAATTCTTCGATACGAAGAAATATCCGACCGCCACCTATCATTCGGACAGCATCAAGTTCGACGGCGACACCCCGGTGGAAGTGGACGGCCAACTGACGCTGCACGGCGTGACCAAGCCGGTCACGCTGAAAATCAATTCGTTCAAGTGCATCATGCACCCGATGCTCAAGGTCCAGGTCTGCGGCGCTGATGCCTCGGCCACCTTCGACCGCGCCGACTTCGGCATCGACAACGGGATAAAGTTTACCGGCACCGGCAAAGTCAATTTGCAGATTCAGGTGGAAGCGGCTTTGGACGGCAAGCCGGGCCCCAGTCACTAGACATCCCTGTCCAAGCTACCGGTCATCCAGGACCGGACTGTCAAAGGGGGCCTTGCGGCCCCCTTCTTTTTTTGTGAACTACTGTGAACCGCTTGGCTTTTACTGGATGGCGCTGACTGGCACCACCGGCAGCACTACTTTCGAGGGATGCTCGGCATCGCTATAGATGCTGAGTACGCCGAGGATGGACTGCACCAGATCCGGCAGGGGCGGCAGGCCGTGGGGGAAGTCGCTGGCGCCGACGGCGATGCGCAGCTTGTGGCCGGTCTGGATCACGGCGCTGGTGGGGAAGATTTCCACCTGCACTTCGACCAGGCTGCCGCTGCCCACTTTCTGCACCGAGTCCTGGGTGAAGGGGTGCCAGGGCTGGATCATCTGACCGTCGAGGTAGCGTGAACGGCTGCTATCGACCATGCGCAGCGAAG
The DNA here is from genome assembly GCA_028291705.1 of Nevskia sp. Lineage (GTDB taxonomy): Bacteria > Pseudomonadota > Gammaproteobacteria > Nevskiales > Nevskiaceae > Nevskia. The sequence continues at coordinate 1,658 of JAQGNS010000559.1, read as the reverse complement.
CGGTCTGGATGCCGTTGGTGAGGGCGAAGGCCTTGCCGTCGGTGCCGACGTCATCGACGCGCACCACCACGCCCGCGTCCGCGGCGGTGGTGGAGATCCACAGGTCGGCCATGATCGGGCCGTTGATGTAGAAATCCTGGGTCATCGCCGCGCTGTCGTACTTCGTCGCCAGGGATTCCGCCAGGTTGTCGTTGGTGAAGCAGGGCAAGGCCACCAGGCCGAGCAGGCCGGCGGTCCATTGCGAGGTGCTCTCCGAGCAGATGCCTTCCAGCGGTTCCTGCGCCACCTTGATGGGTGCATCGCCGGCGGCGGGAGCGGCGGTGGAAAGGCTCTTGTCCGCATGCAGGTACCATTGCTGGGCGCTGGCCTGGGGATTGGGCCAATCCTGGGCCGTGACGAAATGCCCCTGTCCGTACAGGTATTGGGTGACGTTGGGCAGCTTGTCGGCGCCCACGTCCATGCCCTTTTCATACTGGTCGAACCACTGCAGGGCGATGTGATCCAGCACCGGCACGCCGTCCACCGGCAAGCCCTGGCCCAGCGCCGCCTGCACATGGGTCCACGGACCCAGCAGCAGCTTGGCGGGCACATGGTTCTTCAACTGCTCGTACAGGTTCGGCTCGGCGCGCTGGAAGATGTCGTGCAGGCCGCCGACGATGAAGGTCGGCACCTGGATCTTCGGCGTGCCCTCGATCGGTGAACGCTGCGTCCAGAAGTCGCCGTCATAGGCAGTGGCCGGATCGCCTGCCACCGCCTTGAGCAGCAGCGGCACCTGGAAATTGGTGACGGCGCCGAGCACGTGCTCCAACTCGGCTTGCAGCGCCTCCGCCGGATCCTGGTAGAAGGACAGGTCCACTACGCTGAGGCCGGTGACCAGGACCAGCCACAGGGGAATGAAACCGACATTGACCTGGCCGCCGCTGAAAACGATGTCACGGTAGCTGTCGCCCATCGGCACGATGGGAAATGCGGCCTTCACCGCCGGGTGCTGCTTCTCGGCGGTGAGCATCCCGGTGATGGCCAGCAGCGAAGCGCCGTAGAGGCCGACACGGCCATCGCAGAACGGCTGCTGTGCGACCCAGTCCACGGTCGGGTAATAGTCGGCCTGTTCGGTGTTGCCGAAGGCAGTCCACTCTCCTTCCGAGCGTCCGGTGCCGCGGGTGTCCACCACAACGTGGGCGTAACCATGCTGCACCAGGTAGGGATTGGCGCCGCCCAGCGCCGGCACGAAGGCGCCGATATCCTTGTTGTAGCCGGTCTGGGTCAGGATGGTGGGGAACTTGCCGGCGATGGCCTTGCCGCTGGCATCAGCCGGCAGGGTCACGCTCGCCGCTAGCTTCACGCCGTCCTTCATGGTGATGAACAGGTTGTTCGTCGTCACGGTCTTCGGATACAGCACGTCGGGGTTGTAGTCGACCCACTTGGCGCCGGCGTTGGAGGTGATGGTGTTCTGGGGCGCGCTTTCCACGCTGCGCGTGCCCAAGGTGGTCCAGGCCGCATTGGCGGAGGCCTGGTTCGCAGGAGTCGAACTGCCGCCGCATCCAGCCAGCGCCACACTGCACATCACCACGCCGCCGGCAACAACACCCGACCAGCCCTGCCCTTTCCTGACCATGCCCTCTCCCCTGCTCGTTATCGAATCTTTCAATGGTGACCCA
>JAQGNS010000524.1 GCA_028291705.1 Nevskia sp. | reverse complement strand
AGTAGCGCGAGCCGTCCTTGCGCAGGCGCCAGCCCTCGTCCTCGAAGCGGCCTTCGGCCGCGGCCATGCGCAGGTCCATGTCGGGCTTGCCGTCGGCGACGTCTTCAGGCGGGTAGAACAGGGCGATAGGGCGATTCAGCACCTCGGCACCGGTGTAGCCGTTGATGCGTTCCGCACCGGCATTCCAGGAGGCCACCGTGCCGTCGGGTGCGAGCATGAAGATGGCGTATTCCGCCACGCCTTCGACCAGCAAGCGGAAACGCTGTTCGGAATCCTGCTGCGCCGCCATCATCTCGGCGGCCAGCCGCTGCGCCCGGCGCTCGTTGGCGCCGAGCATGTTGAGCACCCCATAGAACAGGAAGCCCAGCATGGCGCCGCAGGCCAGCATCACCGGCGCCCACCACTCGCTCTCGCGGGCGTAGCTGCAGGCGAGCAGGTACAAGGCCAGGCCCAGCAGCATGATCGCCACCGGCGCCACCGCGCGCTTGCCGCCCTGCATGAAGTTGAGAGGCTTCATCTGTCCGTAGACGTTTCCCTCGTCTGGAAGACTTCAACTGGCATTTTCGGCCCGCCCAAAGCCGGAAAACGCCCCCATAGGCTGTTTTACCCACATTGCGCGTCCGGAAAACACAAGCGCCCGATAGCCTGATTGGCCCGTCGGCCAACCCGGCTTCAAGGTATCTGCCGCTGCGGCCGGGAGGTCAGGCGCCCGCCGACGGCTCCTGCGTGCCGAGAAACAGGGCGTAGGCGGGGTTTTCGGTCTCATCCCAATAGGGATATCCCAGTTGATCCAGGGCGCGCCGGCACTCGGCGCGCTCCGCCCGCGGTACCTGCAGGCCGCACAGCACCCGGCCATAGGCGGCGCCATGGTTGCGGTAATGGAACAGCGAGATGTTCCAGCGGCCGCCGACGGCACTGAGGAAATCCAGGCAGGCGCCGGGGCGCTCCGGGAATTCGAAGCGGTACAGCCGCTCGTCGCCGAGGCCGGGCGCACGCCCGCCGACCATGTAGCGCACATGCAGCTTGGCCATCTCGTTGCCGGTCAGGTCGACCACCGGATAGCCGTCGTCGCGCAGCTTGGCGATGACGCCGTCGCGGTCCTCGGGGCCGGAAAAATGCACGCCGGCGAAGATATGCGCCTGCGCCGGCGAGGCATAGCGATAGTTGAACTCGGTCAGCGGCCGGCGGCCGATCTCCTTGAGGAAGCGCTTGAAGCTGCCGGGCTTCTCGGGAATGGTCACCGCCATCAGGGTTTCACGGCCCTCGCCCACTTCGGCGCGCTCGGCGATATGGCGCAGCCGATCGAAATTCAGGTTGCCCCCGGAGATCACCGCGACGTAGGTCTTGCCCTGGGTGCCGTGCATGGCCGCCCAGCGCTTGACCCCCGCTACCGCCAGCGCACCCGCCGGTTCCGGCAGGCTGCGGTTCTCCTGGAACAGGTCACGGATGGCGGCGCAGATTTCGTCGATGCTGACGCGGATCGCCGCATCCACCGTCTCGCGCGCCACCCGGAACGGCTCGGCGCCGGCCTGGCGCACCGCCACGCCGTCGGCGAACAGGCCCACCTGGGCCAGCTTGACCCGGCGCCCCGCTTCCAGGGCCTGCGCCATGCAGTCCGAATCCTCCGGCTCGACGCTGATCACCTGCACGCCCGGCCGCACCGCCTTGATATAGGCGGCGATGCCGGCCAGCAGGCCGCCGCCGCCGGTGGGCACGAACACCGCATCGAGCGGCCCAGTGCCGATCTGCTCGAGGATTTCCTTGCCCACCGTGCCCTGCCCGGCGATGACGTCGGCATCGTCGTAGGGCGGGATCGAAGCCAGGCCCTTTTCCTCCGCCAGCGTCGCGGCGTGGGCGGCGGCATCGTCGAAGGCGTCGCCGTGCAGCACGGCGCGGCCGCCCAGCAGGCGCACCGCGTCCACCTTGATCGCCGGAGTGGTACGCGGCATCACGATCCAGGCCGGGATGCCCAGGCGCTTGGCCGCCAGCGCCACGCCCTGGGCGTGGTTGCCGGCCGAGGCGCAGACCACGCCGCGGGCGCGCTGCGCTTCCGGCACCCGCACCATCTTGTTGTAGGCGCCGCGCAGCTTGAACGAGTAAACGCTCTGCTGGTCCTCGCGCTTCAGCAGCAGGCGGTTGCCGATGCGCGCCGACAGCTTGGGCGCCTCCTCCAGGGCGGTGACGATCGCCACGTCGTAGACCCGCGCCTGCTCGATGCGGCTGCGGTATTGCCGCAGCAAACGCTCGCGGCTTTCGGGGGAGGAGGGGCTGTCGGGCAGCTCGGCGGGGCGCACAGGTTCGTGCCGGGGGTCGGCGTCACTTATCATAAGGGGACGTAATTTATCAGTTCCCGGTGCCACACCCCCCAATGCACGAACTCATCGCTTTTGTCGGCGGCGGCAACATGGCCGCCAGCCTGATCGGCGGCCTGCTCGCGGCCGGCCATCCGGCGGCGCGGCTGCGCGTAGCGGTGCGTACCCCGGAAAGCGCCGCGCGCGTCGGCGAGCGTTTCGGCGTGGCGGCACTGACCGACAGCGCCCAGGCGATCCGCGGCGCCGACATCGTGGTGTTGGCGGTGAAGCCGCAGCAGATGGCCGAGGCATTGCGCGGCCTGCGCGTGGAGCCGGGCGCCACCGTGATCTCGGTGGCCGCCGGCGTGCAGGTCGCCACCCTGGCGCAATGGCTGGACACGACGGCGGTGGTGCGCTCGATGCCCAACACCCCGGCCCTGTTCCGCAGCGGCGTCAGCGGCCTCTATGCGGCGCCGGAGGTGCCGGCCGATTCGCGCCAGCGCGCCGAGCGCGTGCTGGGCTGCGTCGGCGAAACCTGCTGGGTCGAACGCGAGGAGCAGATCGACGCCGTCACCGCCCTGTCCGGCTGCGGCCCCGCCTACTACTTCCTGCTCACCGAGGTGCTGCGCGACGCCGGCACAGCCCTGGGGCTGGACCCGGTGGTGGCGGCGCAGCTGGCCCACAGCACCTTCATCGGCGCCGCGCAGATGGCGCGCGACGCCGGTGAGGACGTCGCCGTGCTGCGCGCCCAGGTCACTTCCAAGGGTGGCAGCACCGAAGCCGCCCTGGCCCACCTTGAAGCGGCCGGTCTGGGCCGTATCTTCAAGGAGGCACTCGCCGCCGCCGACCTTCGCGCGCGCCTGCGCGGCGAAGAATTGGCGCAGCTGGCCGCCTCCTCCACGAACTGAAAAGCCTTAAATAAAATGAATGCCGTGGTTTTCCTGGTCCCCGCGATCTTCAACATCGTCCTGTCGGTGCTGATCCTGCGCATCCTGCTGCAGCTGGTCCGCGCCAACTTCTACAACCCGATCTCGCAACTGATCTGGCGCGTCACCACGCCGGTGATCGGCCCCCTGGCGCGCGTCATCCCGCGCTGGAAGACCCTGGATATCGCCGGACTGCTGGTGCTGCTGGCGGTGACCATCGCCTACGTCTGGATCCTCAATGCCCTGGTGCCGGTGTTCTTCTACGTCAGCGGCTGGCTCGACGTGCTGGAACTGGCGCTGCTGATCATCATCAACCTCACCGCCAAGCTGTACGTGCTGAGCCTCTTCGCCCAGGCCCTGCTGTCCTGGGTCGGCCCCGGCGTGAACAATCCCAACGCCAACATCCTGTGGAGCCTGAACGAGCCGCTGCTGCGGCCGGTGCGGCGCATCCTGCCGCCGTTCTCCGGCCTGGATCTGTCGCCGATTCCCGTGATCCTGATCCTGCTGACCATCGATCATGTGCTGAGCGCGCAGTTGGGTCACTTCGCCTGAAATGACCGGGACCCCTCCGCAACACGCCAGCAGCGCCGACTCGGTCGGCATTGTCGTCCCGCGCACGTTCGCCATCGAGCAGCCGCTGCTGCTGGACTGCGGCCGCACCCTGCCCCGCCATGACCTGATGGTGGAGACCTACGGCGAACTCAACGCCGCGCGCAGCAACGCCGTGCTGATCTGCCATGCCCTGTCCGGCGACCATCATGCCGCCGGCTACCACAGCGACAGCGACCGCAAGCCCGGCTGGTGGGACTCCGCCATCGGGCCCGGCAAGCCCATCGACACCCGGCGCTTCCACGTCGTCTGCCTCAACAACCTCGGCGGCTGCCGCGGCTCCACCGGCCCCACCACCCTCGATCCCGCCACCGGCATCCCTTACGGCCCCGACTTCCCCATCATCACCGTGCGCGACTGGATGCGCTCGCAGGCCCTGCTGGCCGACCAACTCGGCATCGCCCGCTGGGCCGCGGTGATCGGCGGCTCGCTCGGCGGCATGCAGGTGATGCAGTGGGCCATCGACCTGCCGCAGCGCATCGGCCACGCCCTGATCATCGCCGCCGCGCCGAAGATCTCGGCGCAGAACATCGCCTTCAACGAGATCGCGCGGCAGGCCATCATGTCCGACCCCGAGTTCCACGACGGCCGCTATTACGCTCACGGCGTGGTGCCCTCGCATGGTCTCAAGCTGGCGCGCATGCTCGGCCACATCACCTACCTGTCGGACGAGGCCATGCGCGCGCGCTTCGGCCGCGTGCTGCGCGACGGCGACGGCCAGTTCAACTACAACTACGACGTCGAGTTCGAAGTGGAAAGCTACCTGCGCCACCAGGGCCAGAGCTTCGTCGACCGCTTCGACGCCAACACCTACTTGCTGATGACCAAGGCGCTCGACTACTTCGATCCCGCCCGCGAATACGGCGACGACCTCGCCGCCGCCTTCCGCGGCGCCACTGCCCGGTTCCTGGTGGCCTCGTTCGAAGCCGACTGGCGCTTCTCCCCGGCACGCTCACGCGAGATCGTCAAGGCCCTGGTCGCCGCCGGCCGCGAAGTGACCTATGCGCAGATCGATTCCGACCTCGGGCATGACGACTTCCTGATGCCCTTGCCGGAGTATCACCGCGTGCTGCGCAACTACCTTTCGCGCGTAGCGGACGAAGTGGGCGCATGAGCGATCCACAGACTGCCCTGCGTCCCGACCTCGCCATCATCGGCGACCTGATCAAGCCCGACACCCGCATCCTCGACCTGGGCTGCGGCGACGGCGCCCTGCTCTCGCACCTGGCGCGTACCCGCGGCGTGCGCGGCTACGGCCTGGAGATCGACCCGGCCAATGTCGCCGCCTGCGTCGCCGCCGGGGTCAACGTGATCCAGGCCGATCTTGACGAAGGCCTGGCCGACTTCGCCGACGGCTCTTTCGACTACGTGGTGATGACCCAGGCGCTGCAGGCGCTGGCGCGGCCGGACCTGGCGGTGGCGGAGATGCTGCGCGTCGGCCGCGAGGCCATCGTCACCTTCCCCAATTTCGGCCACTGGCGCGCCCGCTGGGCGATCATGAACGGCCATATGCCGATGACGCCGGCGCTGCCGGCGCAGTGGTTCAACTCCGAGAACATCCACCTGTGCACGGTGGCGGACTTCGAGGACCTGTGCCGCAAGTCCGGCTGGAACGTGCTGGAGCGCGTGCTGCTGGACCGGGCGCATCACCGCGGCGCGGCAATCACCCTGCTGCCGGGACTGTTCTGCGAGATCGCGCTGTACCGCCTGCGCAAGCCGGCCAACATCGTCCCCGTCGGCTAGAAATCCTCAGCCGGTCACGCTGAGCTTGGCGCGGATGAAATCCGCGTCGGATACGTAGAGCAGCCCGGCCAGCTTGCGCAGCAGGCCTTCCTCGTACTTGTCGAGCCGGCCGTCGGCGTAAGCCACCTGCCACAGCATCTCCATCAGGCCGAGCTTGCCCGCGGGATCGAGCCGGTCGTTCAGCGCCTTGACGTAGTCGTACAGGGACACCGCTTCCTGCGTGGTGGCCTGGGCCTGCTGCAGCAGGGCATCCGCCTGCACCGCATCCAGTTGATACCGCTGCGCCAACAGGTCGCGGATCTTGACGCGCTCGACTTCCGGGAAATCGAAATCGGAACGCGCCAGTTCCAGCAACAACAAGGCCACGGCGAGTGGTTCGCTCGGCACTTCGCGGGTGGCGGGCGCGGTACCGCCGAGCAGGGCCAGCAATCGATCAAGCATGTTTCACACTTCGGGATTCATTA
>JAQGNS010000498.1 GCA_028291705.1 Nevskia sp. | reverse complement strand
CCCTCCATGCTGGTACCGGCCATCCCCACCAACGGCGAGCCGCGCACGCGCATGTCGATGGGCCAGCACTGCGAAGTGATGGCGAAGGAATGGCACATCCCTCGCGAAGAGCAGGACCAACTCACCTACGAATCGCACAAGAAGGCCGCCGCCGCCTACGACGCAGGCTTCTACGACGACCTGCTGGTGGAGTTCGGCGGCCTCAAACGCGACAACAACCTGCGCCCGGATATCTCCATCGAAAAGCTGGCCTCGCTCAGCCCGGCCTTCGACCGCAAGGGCGGCACCCTCAGCGCCGGCAACAGCACGCCGCTCACCGACGGCGCCTCGACCGTGCTGCTCGCCTCGGAAGAATGGGCCAAGGAGCACGGCCTCAAGCCGCTGGCCTACCTGACCCACAGCGAAACCTCCGCGGTCGACTTCGTCGGCAAGAAGGAAGGCCTGCTGATGGCGCCGGCCTACGCCGTGCCGCGCATGCTCAAGCGCGCCGGCCTGACCCTGCAGGATTTCGACTTCTACGAAATCCACGAAGCCTTCGCCGCCCAGGTGCTGTGCACCCTCAAGGCCTGGGAAGACCCGAAGTTCTGCAAGGAGCGCCTGGGCCTGGACCAGCCGCTCGGCTCGATCGACCGCAGCAAGCTCAATGTCAAGGGCGGCAGCCTCGCCGCCGGCCATCCCTTCGCCGCCACCGGCGGCCGCATCCTGGCGAACCTCGCCAAGATCATCGACCAGAACAACAATGGCAAGGGGGGCGGCCGCGGCCTGATTTCGATCTGCGCGGCGGGCGGGATGGGCGTGGTGGCGATTGTCGAGCGATAATCCCCGCAGAAAAACCATTGGGGAGGGGTCGCCGGCATGAACGCATCCGCTTCGCTGTTCGAGCAGCACGATTTCGTTTACGGCGACCACCGCCTGGCCTATGAGACGGTGGGCGAAGGCATGCCCTTCGTGCTGCTGCACGGCATCCTGCTCGACTCGCACATCAACCGCGAGCTGGCGACGCGCTTCGCGGTGGAAGGTTACCGCGTGATTCTGCTCGACCTGCTCGGCCACGGCCGCAGCGACAAGAGCAGTGATCCCAAGGACCACCGCGCCGACTTCTACGCCGACCAGGTGATCGCGCTGCTCGATCACCTCGGCATCGGCCAGGCCCTGGTCGGCGGCGTGTCGCTGGGCTGCATCGTCTCCCTGCACGTCGCGGTGAAAGCGCCGCAGCGCGTGGCCGGGCTGTTCCTGGAAATGCCGGTGATGGAATGGTCCGCGCCCTGGGCTGCCGCCCTGCTGTCGCCCCTGCTGCTGGCGGCGCGCTTCATGCGCCCGGGTTACGCTTCATTCACCCGCATGATGCGCGCGCTGCCGCGGCCGCATCAGCTCAAGTACGAGTGGCTGGCCGGCATCATGAACACGCTGTCGCTGGAACCCTCGGTGGTGGCGGCGATCCTGCACGGTGTGCTGGTCGGCCCCATCGTTCCGTCCGAGCGGCAGCGGCGCAAGCTGACCATGCCGGCGCTGGTGATCGGCCACGCGCGCGACAAGCTGCACGAGTTCCGCGATGCCCACGTACTGAGCCAACAACTGCCCAACGCACACCTGCTCGAAGCGCGGCATATCCTGGAACTGCGCACCCGCCCCGACCGCCTGTGGCCGGAAATCAGCCAGTTCCTGCGTGAAGTGCAGGAAGCAGGACTATCCGCGCCGATGGCAACGTCCTCCATCAGCATGGCGCCCGCAGCTCCAGTCGAAGCCGCGATACCTGCCGCCGTTTCCGACGGCGACCTGAAGCAGCGCTTCGAACAGGCGGTGGAAAAAGTACGCACGGCACCGCCGGATGGTCCGTTCAAGCCCTCCAACGAACTCAAGCTGAAGATGTACGCCCTCTACCGCCAAGCCATCGACGGCGACGTACGCGGCAAGCGTCCCGGCATGCTCGACGTCGTCGCCCGCTACAAGTACGACGCCTGGACCATGGCCAAGGGCCTGTCGAGCGAGGACGCCATGCGCAAGTACCTCGAGGAAGTGGCCAAGGTCGAACAGAAGTTCGGCTGATCCGCGGCTGCGCTGCCCTTCGGTTTCGCTGAAAGGCAGCACGGACCAGGCAACGCCTGGTCCGTTTCCCCTGCACCCCTGAACCCTCACCGCAGTCCATCTGCGTAACTGTGGTCCGCGTCACCGCGCGACCGCAAGGCAGCCCTGCGTCTGGACCGTCCCGGCTTCCTTACAAACGGCCGCGGTCCGCGCCGGCGAGAACCCGGCGGATAAAACACCTGTTTTGCCCTCATGGCGGCGTCCGGCGTCCCTTTTCAGCCGCGCCCGCCCCTCCCGGAAACCGGCGTCCAGAGCCTTAACGAACCCGTCACAGAGTTTCCTTACATTTACCTTACAGCCACGGTCGACTACGTCCGCACTGTCAATCCAGCCACCGAGATTCAGGAGAAATCCAGTGTCACAACCTTTGAAACTGCGCCGCACGGCGCTGGCGACCGCGCTTGCCGGCGTGGGCACGTTGTACGGCTGCAGCTCCGACGATAACCAGGGCAGCAGCAGCACCGACGCCACGGCGCAGTTCGCCGAGGTCACCGCCGCCGGCACCGACGGCGAGAAGCGCGCCATGCGCGTCTCCGATTCGGCCATGATCGGCGGCAAGATCACCACCACCGGCTACCAGACCATCCTGCGCTCCGGTGACCAGCGCGGCCCCGACGCCAACCTGAACACCTACGGCCTGCTGGTGGACAACCAGCTCAAGCCGATCAAGGCCGCGGACGGCTCCACCACCGTTGCCAACTCCAACGATTTCTCCTCCGTGCTCAAGGTCGGGGCCAAGCTGTTCAACGTCTCGCACTTCGAGGACATTCCCGGCGCGCTGTACCTGACCGAACTGTCGCAGGACAAGGGCAGCGGCCAACTCAGTGCCGTCAGCACCCGCGCGCTCGACCTGTCCGGCATCAACGGCATCGTCTCACCCTGCGCCGGCAGCGTCACGCCTTGGCAGACCCACCTGGGCAGCGAGGAGGATGCGCCGAATGCGCGCGCCGCGCGTCCCGATTACATGGCCACCTTCTTCGGCGGCGGTACCACCGTCGGCGGCACGCCCAACCAGAACCTGTACTTCTGGGGCTACCCGGTCGAGGTCGCGGTGACCGAGGCCGGCGCCGCCACGGTCAGCAAGCACTACAGCATGGGCCGCTTCGGCCACGAGCTGTCCTACGTCATGCCGGACAACAAGACCGTCTACGAGTCCGACGACAACACCAATACCAGCTATTACCTGTACGTGGCGGACAAGGCGCAGGACCTGTCGGCCGGCACCCTCTACGCGCTGAAGATCAAGCAGAGTACCGCCGCCGGCACCACCGACCTGATCCAGGGCGACGTCACCTGGAACAAGCTCGGCCACGCCACCGACGCCGAAGTGAAAGCGATCATCGACGCCGGCACCAAGTTCAGCGACATCTTCGACACCGCCATGCCGGGCGCAGACTTCAGCTGCGCCAGCGGCTTCAAGCCGGTGAACACCTCGGTGGGCCTGGAATGCCTGGTGCTGAAGCCCGGCAAGGAACAGGCGGCCGCCTTCCTAGAAACCGGCCGCTACGCCGGCTACGTCGGCTCCACCATCGAGCTGCGCAAGGAAGAAGGCATCACCTACGATCCGGCAGCCAAGCGCATGTACGTCTCCTACAGCTTCCTGGAGAACGGCATGGAGGACAACCGCAAGAAGGGCAAGGCCGACACCTCGTTCGACCGCGGTGGCAACAACGACATCAAGGCCACCTTCAACCATTGCGGCGCGGTCTACGCCTATGACATGGCCAGCGATGCCGCCATCGGTTCCGACTTCGTGGCGAACAAGGTCAGCGGCGTGCTCGCCGGCGTCATGACCACCCTTGCCGACCCGGACAAGCTCAACACCGGCACCGTCGCCGCCTATGCCAGCGACAGCCCCTTCGCCGGCAGCGCCTGCTCGGTGGACGGCATCGCCAACCCGGACAACATCAGCTTCATGCCGGGCCAGAAAACCTTGCTGATCGGCGAGGACAGCGACGACGGCCACCAGAACGACATGAGCTGGTCGTACAACATCGAAACCAAAAAGCTGACGCGCATCCAGACCACCCCCTACGGTTCGGAAGTCACCGGCATGTACTACTACCCGGCGGTGAACGATTTCGGCTACATCATGAGCATCGTGCAGCATCCGTATGGCGAGAGCGACACCGGCAAGGTCACCAGCACCAGCCCGGAACGCCACTCTTACCTCGGCTACATCGGTCCCCTGCCCGCGTTCAAGCAGCAGTAACCCAGAGCCTTCATCCCGGCGCCGCAGGGCGCCGGGATTTTTCTTTTTATCGGCAGACCATGCACACCAGCCTTTTCCTGCGCGCCGGCCTGCTCGCCGGTGCCTTTGCGCTCGGCGGCTGCGGCCGCGACGACAGCGGCATCGACCTGCATACGCGGGCCGTCGCCAACCGCCTCGCCTACATCCCACCACAATGCTTCACCCGCACTCTCGATTCCGGCGCCGTCAAGGCGCAGAACCCCTGCTACGTCTGCCATGCCGACGCGGCGGTACCGAACTACCAGGGCCAGCCGGAACTGCAACTGGCCTACGCCTTCCCGCAAATCCAGGGAGGCCGCGACGTGGCCAACCCCTGGACCAACCTGTTCGCCGATCACGCCGCGGCCATCGGCAACATCAGCGACCGCGACATCGCGCGCTACGTCGCCGACGATAATTACCATGACCAGGGCGGCGCTCCCGTCCTGGCGAAGCGTCTGGCACAGGTACCGCAGCGCTTGGACGTGAACGGCGACGGCCGCTGGAGCGGCTACCTGCCCGACGCCGGCTTCCGCTACGACACCCAGGGTTACGACCTCGCGGCGGACGGACAGGCCAGCGGCTGGCGCCGCTTCAGCTATTACCCGCTGCCGGGCGCCTTCATGCCCACCAACGGTTCCTTCGACGACGTGCTGATCCGCCTGCCGCCGGCATTCCGCGAGGATGAGCAGGGCGCCGCCAGCACCGCCGTCTACAGCATCAACCTCGCCATCGTCGAAGCACTGATCCGCCGTGCCGACATCGACATCGATGCCGCCGACGAGAAGCTGCTGGGTGTCGACCTCGATGGCGACGGCAGCCTCGCCAGCGCCGTGCGCGTGCACTACGACTGGCAGCCCACCGCCGGCCGCGACATGTCCTACGTCGGCCGCGCACGACTGGAACAGGTTGCCGGCAGCCTGCATCTCGCCGCCGGCCTCTATCCGGAAGGCACCGAGTTCCTGCACAGCGTTCGCTACCTGGCGGTGGATGCAGAGGGCAAGGTGCGCGCCGCGCCGCGCATGAAGGAATTGCGTTATGCCCGCAAGCGGCGCTGGCTCAGCTATTCCGATCTGCGCCACGATGCCGGTCGCGAAGCGCGTGAGGCGGAGCTGAATCCGAACCGGCTGGAGCACTTCAACGGTGACCCGGAGCAAGGGCTGCAGAATCTGATCGGCTGGAGCTACCAGGGCTTCATCGAGGACCGCCGCGGCCGCCTGCGGCCGCAGACCTACGAAGAGACGGTGCAGTGCATGGGTTGCCACGGCGGCCTGTCCGCCACCGAGGACGGCAGCTTCGCCCTCCCGCGCAAAGCCAGTGGCGGTGCGGCGCACGGCTGGGGCAGCACGGCGGCGACGGAAGCCTACGCCCTGCCCGATCCCCTGCGCAGTGATGGCGCAGCGGAATTCGCCACGTACCTGAAGAACAACCACGCCGGCGACGAATACCGCGCCAACGGCGAGATACTGAAGCGCTACTTCCAGGCGGACGGCACCGCCAATGCGGCGGCGTTCAAAGCCCTGCAGGGCGATCTCTCCGCTCTGCTGCTACCTTCGCCGCAACGCGCGCTGCTGCTGGACAAGGCCTACCGCGTGCTGGTGCAGGAGCAGAGCTTCACCAAGGGACGCGACGCGCTGCCCGCTCCGGCGGTGAACGTCCATCGCGAGATCGCGCCGGACACCCCCACCGGCGTCACCGAGGCACTCGCGGCGCCAAGGCTTGGAGTACGCTAAGGCCAGACCGCCACTGGGCCCGGACATGGAACCATCGCCGATCCGCTGCCGCATCGCCGCCTGCCCCGAGAACCTGGGTGACGGCCAGGGCTGGAGCTTCCACCTGTTCAACGACGGCGCGGCGACGCTGGAGCTTGCGGCGCTGCACGCGGTCGAGGGCGAATGGGGCGATCGCAGCTACCCGCAAGCGACCGACGTGCTCGTGGAAAACCTCGCGCCGGGCGCGCACGTGCGAATCTGGCGCGACGACGGCGAGTTCCGTACCGAGCTGAAGCTGCGCGTCAGCAGCAGCGGTCGTGAAGCACGGCTGCGCTTCGAATTCCCCAAGCTCTACCTGCAGCGCCGCCTGCAACCGATCACAGGGCTCGAACAGCCCGGCTGGGAAGTCCGCGCCGAAGCCTGATCAATGCCGAAGGGTGGGCAAGCTTCGGCTGCCCACGCGGATCATGGGCACGAGCGCCATGGTGCGCTTCGCTATGCTCGGCACACCCTACGAAAGCCCTAGGCGCTGAGCGGCGGCCAGTAGTCGACGATCTTGCCGCCGCGCATCGCCACCAGATCACCGAACTGCAGCAGCACGCCTTCGACGATCTCGGGACGCAGGAATACCTGATCGTTCACTTTCAGGCTGGTGGCCAGCGAGCCGCTGACGTTTTCCTGGTTGGCGCTGACGCCAAGCAGCTTGTTGAACTGCAGCCCCTTTGGCGATTCGTACTCCGCTCGCCAGAAGCCGCCGTAGATGTAATACAGGTCGCGCTGGTTGACATCCCACCAGGAGAAAATCCTGGACTTGGCATCCAGCGCGGGAACCTCGATCGGGCCCACCGCCTTGATCACCGGCGTGGCGATGAACACCGCCGGCACATGCGCCGTCAGGGTCTCGATGTCGTAGTGGGTCGGTTTGAGCAGCGCCGTGCCGGTGCTGATCTCGCTGCTGATCTTTTCCTTGTCGTGCAGCGGGTAGCTGGGGCTGCCGCCGGCATTGAAGGTCAGATCGTCGCGCCACAGTTTCGGATACTGGTTGCGGACGAAGTCGACATAGCCCTGGTATTCCGCCATGGCCTTGGCCAGCAACTCCTGGGAGGTGCCGAGGATGGGCGGCACCCCGAAGCCGACGTGGGCGTCGTAACCCATGAAGCCGGCGAATTCCAGCTGCTGCGGGTTGGCCGCGATCAGGTCCAGCATCTGCCCCAGCATGGCATTGCTGCTGACGCCGCCGCGATGCAGACCGACGTCGATCTCAAAGTTGATGCGCATGCGCGTGCCGAGGCCGCGGGCCAGTTCCAGGTATTCCTGCACCCGCGCCGGCGTGTCGTTGAGCCATTGCAGCTGGCGCGACGGGTCGAAGGAGCCCTTGTGATTCTTGTAGAACTGCTCGGCCGACCGCACCGGCAGCGGCTTGCCCAGCAGCAGGTCGGCATCGGGGAACAGCACCGCATCGTCGTTGAGGAAAGGCTGGTGAAACGACATGAGGCGGCGCGAGCCGGAGCGCTTGCTGATGTACTCGATCAGCTTGGCCGAGGGCAGCGATTTCTCGACGATGCGGTAGTTCTTGCCGGCCCCCTTGAGCTTGGTGGTGACCAGGTCGAGGTTGTGGTCCATGCGGTCGAGGTCGATGACCAGGCAGGGACGCATCGGGCCGTTCTTCTTCAGCTCTTCGTTGAGGGCGCTGAAGTATGCATCGTAAGGCTTGCCATGGTCGGAGGGGCGCGCCAGCAGGCCGCCACCGACGACCACGGCGCCGACACCGGCGGCGCCCAGCATGAAGTTGCGGCGGTTCATTGATCGAGGCCCTTGTTAGCAGGTGACGCCGAAGACGGAGCGCAGGTGCCCGTTGAGGAATTTTCCGGTCGGATCGAGCGCGGCGCGCACGTCGAGGAAATCCTTCCACTGCGGGTAGAGTTTCGAGAACTGATTGTGATTCAGGGTATGCAGCTTGCCCCAGTGCGGACGGCCTTCGTACTTCCAGAAGATCGGCTCGATCTGCGCGAAGAAGTTGTGGAAATCGAGGCGGTAGTCCTGGTGCACCGAGATGGCGACGGTGTCGCGACCGTTGAACATGCTCAGCGGGATGTCGTCACCCTTGACGTAGCGGTATTCGAGCGGGAAGAAGCTGTTGAGATTCTGCTCGCGCACCGTCTTGAGGATTTCGCGTACGCAGGCCGGTCCCGCTTCGGCCGGCAACTCGTATTCCATCTCGTTGAAACGTTGGTCGCGTACGTGGGAGAAGACGCGGAAGGAATCGTCCACCACATCCGAACCGATCATGCGCTTGACGAAGGTGTTCAACAGCGCCGCCTGCACTTGCGGATGATTGCGGGCATAGGTGTTGATCGCCATCAACGCGGAAACGCCGTCACCGTCGCCGCCGCCCTGCTGCGGCTTGGTGTGCGGATCCGTGGTCTCGTTGGTGGCGGTGGCCAGCGCCACGTCGGAGTGCAGGATCGGATTGATCTCGAAGTGATCGTTCTCCTTGATCAACCGCGGCATGTCTTGCAGCAGTTCCTCGGTGTTCTGCACCCAGATTTTCTCGTGCAGCCGAAACGCCTTGCGGTTCTGCAGGCGCACGCGGGTGATGATGCCGAGGGCGCCAAGCGAGGTACGGGCGACGTTGAAAATCTCCGGATGGTTCTTGGCATCGCAGTCGATGATGTCCCCGGTAGCCGTGACCAGGCGCAGGCCGACGACGGTGCTGGAGTAGGACCCGAAGGTCGGCCCGGTGCCGTGAGTGGAGGTGCTGATGGCGCCGGCGATGGTCTGGTAATCGATGTCGGCCATGTTGAGCATGGCCAGGCCGGCCTTGAGCAGCGGCTCGCCCATGTCGGCGACGCGGGTGCCACCCCAGAACTCGGATTGCAGGGTCTGCGCATCGGCGCTGATCATGCCGCTCATATTGCTCAGCGACAGCAGGGTGCCGTCGGTGGGCACCAGGGCGCTGAACGAATGGCCGGAGCCGACGGCGCGGATCGCGTCCTTGGTGCCGCGCACCACCTCGGCCAGCGCCGCCTCGTCCGCGGGCGCCACGCGCACCGCCGGAATGCAGGCCTGGCCGCCGGACCAGTTGCGCCAGGGGATGATGCGCTCGGACGCGGCGCGCGCCAGCCCGCTCAAGCCGCTCGCGCCGAGCAGGCCGAGTGCGCCGGCCTGCTTCATCACTTCTCTGCGTGTCAAAGCCATGGTGCGCTCCTTATTGCAGCTTGGCGCCGGCCATGTATTCGGTGACGGCGACGAAGTCGTCTTCACCGCACTGCATGCACATACCCATGGGCGGCATGCCCTTGTAGCCGTTGATGATGTGACCGAGCACCACTTCCCTGCCCTGCGCCGCGCGGGGCGCCCAGGCCTTGGCATCGCCGAGCTGCGGCGCGCCGGAGGCCGGCTTGCCGTGGCAGTTGCTGCAGGTGCTGTCGTAGATCTTCTGGATCGCCGGGCTGGCGGCAACCGGCGGCGGTGTAGGGGCAGCCATGGGTGCGGCGGCCTTGCCGTCCTGGCCGCTGCCGCAGGCAGCGAGCAGCAGCATGGAACCGGCGATGAATCCGCGTGAAATCAAAACGGAACGGCTCATGACTTTCCCTTTTTTTCCTTGTTGCTGATCGCTTTGCGCGGCACAGCCTTGCTGGCAACCACTGCCGTTTCCACTGCCGCCCCCTGCTCCGCCATCCGCACCAGCATGCGCACCACCTGCGCGCGCTGGCGTGGCGTGAAAGGAGACAGCTGCAGCAGTTCCTGGGTCCACAGGCCTTCGGTGGCCAGGTAGACCAGGGCCGCCTGCTCGAACGGCACGTCCTGCGTCAGCTTGGCGAAGCGGCCATTGAAATACTCGGCCACCGGGGCCAGCACGTTGCGGTCGCTATTGAGCGCCGCCAGCAGGGCGCCGCTGACGCGGTCGTCGACGTCCAGGGCGCGCACCGAATTCATTACATAGGCCTTGAGGCTACGGCCCGGCCGGTCCGGCAGGCTGGCGGTGACCTGGGCATGGGCGTGCCGATTGTGCTCCACCAGCCGCTCGACCATGGCCTTGAGCAGGGCTTCCTTGGTCGGGAAGTTGTACATCACTCCGCCCTTGCTGACCCCGGCGCGCTTGGCCACCGCGTCCAGCGTGAGCTTGCCGGCGCCGCCCTCGAGCACCACGTCCTGCGCCGCGTCGAGCATGGCCTCGCGCGAGTTGGGACGGCCTCTGGTTTTCGGGAGCTTCGGCATCGGGCTGCTGCTTACCTGGTTCGAATACTGTACCGGCTGGTCGGCACGACCCGTGCCGACGTGCAACTCCATCCGGGCTGCCCGAGGGCTGCGGTTGTCGTCCGTCACGTCGCTGCACCGATCCTGCTGTTCATGCCGCAATCTAAACACTGCACGGGGCCGTACGCTTGACAGCGGACGACAGTTCTTCACTCCGACCCGAACTGTTCACAAAGCTCCTCCGGCTCCACAGAGGCGATTGTGACCCACCGGCGGTAGGGAGACTAGGCAGAAATATACTTGGGCGTGACAGGACCGGCTGCTTGAATTACTTTACCGTCCAGTCGGCACAGTAAATGCAATGGAGAATCCCGTCCACGGGATCGCCGGCCGCGGGTTTTCCGCGGCACGAAGGAGGGTGTCATGCTGCAAACCGTCACCAGGGCCCCGCAGCGCGAGGCCACCATGCGCTGCGCTTCGCTGGCCGGGCTCGAAGCCCTGCTGCAGCGCCGGGGTGTAGGTCTGGGCGAGGTCTGCGCCCGCGTCGGCGTGGATGCGGCCCTGCTGTCCCAGGCCGAAAGCCGCCTGCCGGTGCATCGCTTCGTGGCATTGCTGGAGGAAGCCGCGCGCGCCTCCGGCGACGACACCATCGGCCTGCACCTGGGCTACTCCCACAGCACCGACAGCTTCGGCGCGCTCGGCGACGCCATCACGCAGGCGCCGGACATCGCCGGCGCCATCGCCAATGTGGCCCGCTACTTCCACCTGCACCAGGAAGGCGCCTGCCTGGAATTGCGCATCGAAGGCCGCAACGCGGTCATTACTTATTGCATCCGCGATGTGGAAATCCTCGACTACCGGCAGGACGCCGAACTGTCGATGGCGAAAATGCTGAGCTTCGCCCGCATCGCCACCGGCTGCCGCAACTGGGCGCCCTCGGCGGTCTACTTCGAGCACCCGGAGCCGCGCGACAGCAGCGAGCACCGGCGCATCTTCGGCGCCCCGGTGTATTTCTCGCAGCCCTACAACGCCCTGGTGGCGCCGCGGGAAATGCTGGCCATGCGCGTCAACGGCGACGACAGCGGCTCCCTTGCGCAACTACAAAGCCTGGCGGAAGCCCGCACCGCCCACGCGGTGCCCGGCGACGAACTGCTGGCCGGGGTGCGCCAGCACATCCTGCGCGGCCTGCGTGCCGGCGGTGTCTCCATCGAGAAAGTCGCGGCGGCGCTGGATCTGAGCGAGCGCACCCTGCAACGGCGCCTGGGCGAGTGCGGCGTCACCTTCAATGAGCTGGTGGAGCGCATGCGCTTCGAACTGTCGCAGCGCTACCTGCGCCAGGATCACCTGTCGCTGACCGAGATCGGCTATCTGCTTGGCTACTCCGAACTGAGCGCCTTCAGCCGCGCCTTCCGGCGCTGGGCTGGTGTCAGCCCGATCGAATTCCGCAAGGTGAGCTGCGCTTGAACCTGGCCAAACTGGAATCCCCGCCTCCCGACGACTCGGCGCGTGCGGGATCGCCGCAATCCCCGGCAGGGCTCGGACCAGCCGCAGCAAAAGAATCGAACATGGAAGCGACAAGCAAACCTGTGGTGCTGATCACCGGCGCGTCTTCGGGCATCGGCAAGATCTGCGCCGAGCACCTGCATGCGCAGGGTTATCGCGTCTACGGCACCAGCCGCCGCGCGGCAGTGGCACCTTCGTCCGATGGCTTCCGGCTGATTGCCATGGACGTCACCTCCGAGGATTCGGTGGCGCAAGCCATCGAACTGATCCTGTCGCGCGAGGGCCGGCTCGACGTGGTCTTCAACAATGCCGGCGACGGCATCGCCGGCGCGGTGGAGGACACCAGCATCGAGGAAGCGCGGCAGCAGCTCGACACCAATTTCTTCGGCGTGCTGCGCGTCTGCCGCGCCGCCCTGCCGGTGATGCGCAAGCAAGGCGCCGGCCTGATCCTCAACGTCAGTTCGCTCGGTGGTCTGGTCGGCCTGCCCTTCCAGGGGCTCTACAGCGCCAGCAAGTTTGCGGTGGAGGGAATGACCGAAGTGCTGCGTATGGAAGTGCGCCCCTTCGGCGTGCGCGTGGCGCTGATCGAGCCCGGCGATTTCCGCACCGGCTTTACCGCGCAGCGGCGCAAGGTCCGCGCCGCACAGGGCAGCAATGCTTATACGGCGCGCTTCGACAAGGCGCTGGCGACGATGGAGCGCGACGAAAACGGCGGCGCCGACCCGATCGCGGTGGCGCACCTGCTGGAGCGCCTGATCACCACCCGCTCACCCCGTCCCCGCTACAAGGTCGGCGGTTTTTTCCAGAAGCTGTCGGTCGGGCCGCTACGCAAGATCCTGCCGCAGAAGCTGTTCGAATACCTGCTGATGAGCAGCTATGGCATCGCCTGATTCGGCAGTCATGGCACAGGCCGCGCCGATGGCGTCAGATGTCAAGATGCACCGCAGGCGATCAAGGATAGTTTGATAAACCCGGGACATGCCGCGCAGCGCGCGGCGCACCCAGCAATTCGGAGCCGAAGATGGTCACAAGCAGAAACAAGTCCGCAGTGTTGCTCGGCGCCATGGCTGCCGTGCTGTTCAGCAGCGCCGCCGCGGCGGCGCCCGATGCGCAGATCGCCCGGCTGGGACAGGACCTGACTCCGATCGGCGCCGAAAAGGCGGCCAACAAGGACAGCAGCATCCCCGCCTGGAAGGGCGGCGAGATGACCGCACCGGCGGGCTGGAAACCGGGCACGGTACGCCCCGATCCGTACGCTTCCGAGAAGCCGGTGCTGTCGATCAGCGCGGCCAACGCCGACCAGTACAAGAACCGCCTCAGCGCGGGCCAGCTGGAGCTGCTGAAGACCATCAAGGGCTACCGCATGGACGTCTATCCGACGCACCGCTCCTGCGGTTATCCGGACATCGTCTACCAGCGCAGCAAGGAAAACGCCAAGAGCGCCACGCTGGCCGGCGATGGTTTCGAACTGGCCTCCGCCACCGGCTCCGGCTTCCCCTTCCCGGTTCCCGGCAGCGGCGTGGAAGCGATGTGGAACCACAAGCTGCGCTACGAGGGCCAGGGCCGCATCGAGCCCAACTACACCCTGCTGTCGCCGTCCAAGGGCGGCTCCGACTTCACCAAGATCGAATACGTCGCCAAGTACTTCGTGCCGTTCCAGGCGCCGACCACCAAGAGCATCGCCGACGCCAACGGCGTGGAGTTCTACTTCTTCCAGGAAACGGTATCGCCGGCCGCACTGGCGGGCACCCTGCAGGCCGGCGTGTATTACCTGCAGAAGCTGAACGAGGGCTGGCAGTACTTCCCCGGGCAGCGGCGTGTGCGCCGGCTCTCCACCTATGCCTATGACGCGCCGCTGATCGGCCTGGAAAACACCTACTACGTCGACCAGGCCTGGATGTACAACGGCATGCTGGACCGTTACACCTACAAGCTGGTCGGCAAGCAGGAGATGTACATCCCCTACAACAGCTTCTCCCTGCGCGACGGCACCCGCTTCAGCGACAAGACGCTGTTCGGCGTCGATCACCTCAACCCGGACGCACGCCGTTATGAACTGCATCGCGTGTGGAAGGTCGAGGCCGATGTGCGTCAGGGCCAGCGCCACTCCGCGCCGCATCGCGTGTTCTATCTCGACGAGGACACCTGGGCCATCATCGCGGTGGACATGTACGACGCGCAGGGCAAGATCCAGCGCGTGCAGGAAGGCAGCGTGACGCCGATCTGGGAGATCGGCGCATGCGACGCCAGCGAGGACTACGTCAGCTACGACCTGCCGAGCGGCCGCTACTGGGGCGACATCTTCACCATCGGCCAGCCGGAAACCGACTGGCTCGCCGGCAAGGAAGGGCGCCTGAAAACCGACATGTTCACCGAGGACTACCTGCGCAGACAGGGTGCCCGCTGAACACATAGACAACGCGATCGGCTCCGGGAGAGCAGACGTCCGCATAGCGGACACCGATCAGGATCACAGCGGTAGAGAAAGGGGGCAGTAATGAAGGGCAAGGTCAAGGCTGGTGCGGCAAACAGGAAAGGGTCGCGGACCATGGGGCGCAAAGTCGTCCGCTGCGCCGCGGCGGGCGCGCTGGCCGCGACGGCGCTGCCGGCTGCCGCCTTCAACTTCGATCTCGGCGGCGGCTTCAAGGGCGCCTTCGATTCGACTGTTTCCTATGGTCTGCAAATGCGCATGCAGGGTCAGGCCTGCGGCCTGATCTCCCGCGACAGCGGCGGCTGCGCTTCCACCACCGCCGCCTTGCCGGAAGCGTCCGAGGACGCCTACTTCATCAACGCCGATGACGGCGACCAGAATTACCGCAAGTACGACCTCGTTTCCGAGGTGGTCAAGGGTACGCACGAGCTGCAGCTGAAGATGCCGTACGACTTCAGCTTCTTCGGCCGCGTTTCCGAGCTGTATGACTGGCGCATCGGCGAAACCGAGCGCACCCCCCTGGATTCCGAGGCGCGGCGCTTCTCGGTCTACAACTTCCAGCCGCTGGATGCGTACATCAACAAGAACTTCGAGCTGTTCGACCGCAGCATGCGCCTGCGCGCGGGCTGGCAGGTGATGAGCTGGGGCGAGGACATCTTCGTGCTGGGCGGCATCAACTCGATCAACGCTTACGACGTACGGCGCGCGCACGTCCCCGGCACCCAGGTGAAGGAGATCCTGCGTCCGGCGCCGATGCTGTCATTCAGCACCGACGTGTTCGACCGGGTGAGCATGGAAGGCTACTGGCAGTGGCACTGGAACAGCTTCCAGCTCGACCCCAGCGGCACCTATTTCTCCAGCGCCGACCCGGTCGGCAGGGGCAATACCAAGGCCCTGTTCATCCCGACCTCGACCATCAATGCCGGTGTCGCCGCCAACCCGCTGGCGCAGCCCCTGCTCGCCCTCGGCCTGATCCAGCTGGCGCCGGCCGGCACCGTCGGCGACGAGGGCAGCACCGGGCTGACCACGGCGCAATTGTCGAACCCGCAGTACGTCTCGCCGCGCCTGATCAAGGGCTTCAGCACCGGCAACCCGCTGTCCACCGTGGCGGCAACCGCCCTGGTCAAGCTGGCGCTGAATACCGGCAACGTCATTCCGCAGGCTTCGGATGTGGGCGGCAGCAACCATGGCCAGTACGGCGTCTCGTTCCGCTACCGGCCGGAATGGGTCGATGCTTCGTTCGGCTTCTACTACGAACATCTCAATTCGAAGATCCCGTTCATCACCTATACCGTCAACGACGCCTACAAGTCCGACAACCCCGTATCGACCGCCTACAGGATCGAATATCCCACCGGCATCCAGCTGATCGGCGCTTCCTACAACACCAATATCGGCGACTGGGCCCTGGGTGGAGAACTCTCCTGGCGTCCGAACGACGCCGTGGCGATCGACCCCTCGGTGCCGACCGCCGCCGGCAAGCAGCCGCTTTACGCCTGCGTCAACGACGGCGGCGAAGCCAACGGCCACTATTGCAAGGGCTGGGTCAACCGCTCCAAGTTCCAGCTGCAGCAGTCCGCCTTGCAGATCTTCTCGCCGACCGAGGGCCTGGGCGGCTTCCTGCTCAGCACCCTGGGCGCCAACGAGGGTTACTTCCTCGGCGAATTCGGCGCCACCGACTATCCTGGTCTGGATCGCCTGGGCGGTGTGCCCTGGTCGTTGCCGGCTTACGCCCTGCCGAACAAGTTCTCGGCCGGCTACACCTTCGAAACCCAGGTCACCTATGCCAACGTGCTGAATCTGGGCTTCGACTGGCTGCCGCAGATCGACTGGTCGCAGGGCCTCATCGGCAATACGCCGAATGCCCTGCCCTGGCAGGAAGGCGCCAAGGCGGCAACATTCACGCTCAACTTCAACCGCCACAACAAGATCACTTCCGCGATCGCCTACAGCTGGTTCTGGGGCGGCGGCACGCAGAACCAGACCAGCGACCGCGACTTCCTGAGCTATACCCTGTCGTACAACTTCTGAAGATGCCCGCATGTTGAGTACGCTGGTACGCCGGCTGGAGGGCTTCCTCTTCGGTCATCGCGGCACGGTGCTGGCGATCTTCGCCGCGCTCACCGTGGTGATGGGCTGGGAGGCCTCGAAGCTGCGCATCTCCGCCGGCTTCGACAAGCTGCTGCCGTCGGGTCATGAGTACATCAAAACCTTCGACGACTACCGCGGCCAGCTGCACGACGCCAATGGCGTCGCCGTGGTGGTGCATCCGCGCCACGGCGACGTGTGGAATGCGGCGACGCTGAAGACCCTGCTCGACGTGACCCAGGCCGTGACCTTCCTGCCGGGCATCAACCGCGGCAGCGTCACCTCGCTGTGGACGCCCAACATCTTCGTCACGGAGATCACCGAGGACGGCTTCAAGTCCGACCTGCTGATCAGCGGCACCGTCACGCCGGACGCGCTGACGCCGGAAGTCATCGGCCAGATCCGCGACCGCGTGGTCGAGGGCGGCTACATCGGCAAGCTGGTGGCGAAGGATGGCTCCGGCGCCCTGATCGCGGCGGAAGTGATGGACCCGGACCCGCGCAGCGGCGAGCCCCTGGACTACATCGCCTTCGGCCATTCGCTCGAAACCGAAATCCGCGCCAAGTTCGAGAACGCGGATGTCGAGATCGAAGTCATCGGCTTCGCCAAGGAAGTGTCGGACATCGCCGACGGCGCGCAAGGTGTGCTGCTGTTCTGCGGCATCGCCCTGGTACTGACCATCCTGGCGGTGTACTGGTACTGCCGCTCCTGGACCCTGACCTTCCAGAAGATCATCTGTTCGATGACCACCCTGATCTGGCAGTTCGGCACGGTGCACCTGCTCGGCCTGGGCCTGGACCCGCTGGCGATCCTGGTGCCGTTCCTGATCTTCGCCATCGGCGTATCGCATGGCGTGCAGCAGATCAACTTCATGGTGCGGGAAGTCGCCGGCGGCGCCGATATGTATACCGCGGCGCGGCGCAGCTTCAGCGGCCTGCTGATCCCCGGCGTGCTGGCTCTGGCCACCACCCTGGTCAGCTTCATCACCATGGTGCTGGTGCCGATCCCGATGATCCGCGAACTGGCGGTGGTGGCCTCGATCGGCATCGCCTACAAGGTGGTCAGCAACCTGATCATGCTGCCGCTGGCGGCTTCCTATTCCACCGTCAGCAAGGAGTGGGGCGAGCGCTCGTTGCGGCGGCGCGAGAGCCGCGGCGACCTGATGACGCACATCGCGCGCATCGCCAAGCCGCGCAACGCCTGGGCCATGACCATATTCACCCTGGTGATCTTCGTCGTGGCGGTGTTCCTGTCGCAGGGCCGCGTCATCGGCAGTCTGCTGCCGGGTTCGCCGGAGCTGCGCGCCGACGCCCGCTACAATGTCGACTCGCGCGCCATCGCCGAGAAATTCGACGTGGGCCTGGACTGGCTCACCGCCGTGATCGAAGCCCCGGACGAATCCTGCGGCAACGTCGAACTGCTCAAGCTGGTGGACGAGTTCAGCTGGGAAATGCAGAACGTGCCCGGCGTGATTTCGGCGGAGTCCGTGGCCTCGCTGACCAAGCTGTACAACTCCGGCCTCAACGAGGGCCAGCCGAAGATGGCCACGGTGCCGCGCGACAGCCACACCCTGGGCTACAACATCGCGCAGGCGCATGAGGCGGCCGCCATCACCGGCAAGGGCTGCAAGTGGATGGCGGTGAACCTGTACCTGACCGATCACAAGGCCACCACCATCCAGGGCGTGGTCGGAGCGGTGAAACAGTTCCGCGCCAGCCATGCGATGGAAGGCGTGCGCTTCCGCCTGGCCAGCGGCAATGCCGGTGTCGAAGCCGCCACCAACGAGGTGCTGGCCAGCGAAGAACTGCCGATGCTGCTCTACGTCTTCGCCGCCATCCTGCTGCTGGTGTTCCTGGCCTACCGCGACTGGCGCGCGATGTTGGCCTGCTGCCTGCCGCTGGCGGTGGCCACTTATATCGGCTACGCCTTCATGAAACTGCTCGACATCGGCCTCACCGTCGCCACCCTGCCGGTGATGGTGCTGTCGGTCGGCGTGGGCGTGGACTACGCCTTCTATATCTACAACCGCCTGCAGCTACACATGGCCAAGGGCGAGAACATCGTCGATTCGTTCGAGCACGCGCTGAAGGAAACCGGCGTCGCCACCGTGTTCACCGCGCTGACCCTGTCGGTGGGCGTGGCCACCTGGAGCTTCTCGGCGCTGAAGTTCCAGGCCGACATGGGCAAGCTGCTGGCCTTCATGTTCATGGTCAACATGATCATGGCGATCACCGCCCTGCCCGCTTTCGCCGTGGTGCTGGAACGCCTGTTTCCACGCCGCGGGCCGGTCCGCATGCCGGGGTTGGCGCATGACTGATACCTCTTCGTTCAAGCGCGGCCTGCCGGAAGGCGTCGCGGCCATCGTCGGCCTGTGCATCGGCGCCGGGCTGTGGTACGCCCACTCGATGTGCACAGCCAGCGCGGCGCCAGCCTCCGCCAAGGTAACGGCGAGCCCGGCCATCAACGGCAGGGCGCAGATCTCCGCCGCAGCGGTCGCCGATCCGATGCATGCGCCGCTGTATACCGCGGCCCACGCCGGCAGGCGCATCGTGCTGGCGGGAGAACACGGCGTGATCCTGCTCTCCGACGACGCCGGCCAGACCTTCCGCCAGGCGCAGACGGTGCCGACACAGGCACTGCTGACCAGCCTGAGCTTCATCGACGACAAGCAGGGCTGGGCCGCCGGCCATGACGGCGTGGTGATCCATACCATCGACGGTGGCGAAACCTGGGTGCTGCAGCACGAGGAACTGGACGGCGACAAGCCGCTGTTCTCGATCTTCTTCCGGGATGCGCAGCACGGCTTCGCCGTGGGTCTGTTCGGCACCGCCATCCAGACCGCCGACGGCGGCAAGAACTGGACGGCGCTGACGGTCGAAACCGGCGACGAGAACGATCATCACCTGTACGCAATCTTCGGCGACGCGGCTGCGCTGTATGTCGCCGGTGAAACCGGGCTGATCTACCGCTCCATCGACGGCGGCGCGAACTGGAGCACCATCAAGACCTCCAACCCGGGTTCATTCTGGGCCGGCCTCCAGCTCAAGGACGGCAGCCTGCTGGCTGTCGGCCAGCGCGGCCACCTGTTCGGCAGCCATGACCAGGGCGTCAGCTGGAGCGAAATTCCCTCCGGCACCGAGCAGTCCCTCACCGGTATCGTGCAGGCGGCCGACGGGGCCATCCTGATCACCGGGCTTGCCGGCACCACGCTGAGCAGCACCGATGGCGGCAAGACCGTCAGCGCCCAGACCCGCAACGACCGCGTACCGCTGAACGGCGCCCTGAGCCAGGCCGCCGCCGCGCCGGTGCTGTTCGGCGACAAGGGCATCGTGGGGCGCCCGCAAGAGCGGGAATAGCCGGGTAAAGCCGCCCGCGCTGGCGCCAATTGTCAATACAGCCTGCCGCCGACTGGCCGATAGTTGCCTTTACAAACAAGCTCCAATGCTGCGGATTGCTTCCTGCAAGGCCGCCGGAAATGGAGCTGAAGAAGTCGTCACGACAGGCACATCGATTCAGGGGGTAAGGTTATGCGGCAAACCGCTCGATTCAATTCCCGTAGCGCTTTCGCGTGCGTCAGGCATGGTGGACGCCTGTCCTTCCTCCTTGGTGCCGGTCTCGCCCTCGCCGCCTGCGGCTCCAGCTCGCCGGTTTCGGGTACTGCCGGCTCCGGTTCCAACGGCGGCGGCGAAACGCCAGGCAGTCCGCCCAGCGGCAATCTGGGACCCGGCGACGGCAGCAGCATCTACCTGAATATCCTGCCTCCCGGCAGCAATGGTGATTCCGCCGGCGGCGTCGGCCTGCCGGTCGCGGGCACACCGGCCAGCTATCCCGCCAATTACAACGACCAGTCCACGATGTATGGCGATCTCAGTTACGCCAAGCAGGGACTGACCGCGACCCCGTGCACGCCGCCTACCGACCTGAGCCAGCATGTCGCCTCATCCAACCTGGGCTGCAATTATTTCAAGCACGACGGCCTGACGCCGGACACGGTGGTTTCCAGCGAGACCCTGACCACCCCCTACGGCGGCACGGTGACCATTCAGCACGATGGCTGGGGCGTGCCCTTCATCACTGCCAGCAACCGGCGCGATGCCATGTACGGCGTCGGCTACGCCCAGGCCGAAGACCGCTTGTGGATCATGGACGTGCTGCGCCATTTCGGCCGCGGCGAGTTGAGCCAGTTCCTGGGGCCGGCGCCGATGTTCTACCAGTACGACGCCGCCCTGGCAGTCACTGCCGGTTACAGCGAAGATGAAATCACGCAGATGGTCGATCAGCTGTCGGCCAAGTTCGGCGATCTTGGCATACTGGTGCTGCAGGACGTCGACGCCAACGTTGCCGGCGTCAATGCCTATATCAAGACGCTGACCGGCGCCAACGTCGCCAAGGTTCCCACCGAATACGCCCTGCTCAAGAACGGCGGGTATCCGCCACCGGCCTTCACCCGCAACGACGTCGTCGCCTCGGCCATCCTGCTGCAGTCGATCTTCGCCGTCGGCGGCGGCAGCGAAGTCACCAATGAAGCCTTCCTGCAGCAGCTCGACCCGACCGTCACCGGCGGCAATTTGAACCTGCCGGTCGCCGCCTGTCAGCTATGGCGCGACCTGCGCCATGCCGACGACCCTGACGCCACGCGCACGGTCAGCGCGACTTTCCAGCAATCTCCTGCCACGCTCAACGAGTCCTGCCCGCAGACCCTGCCGGCGGGCGCGGCGATCTGGGACGTGGGCAGCTACCAGGTGTTCGACGCCTATAATGCCAACGGCACCAACGAGAACCTGCCGGCGCCTGGCGTGACCGCCACGGCGCGCGCGGACGGAGCCAAGACCTTTCTGGCGCAACTGCTGTTCGGCAAGCCGCAGGAGGACAGCCCGATCGGCAAGAAAATCAAGGCCGCGCGCGCCACCTTGCTGGCCGGCCTGCAGCGCAAGAACCAGGCTGCATCGACTCAAAAGGCCAAGCTGCGGCAGTCCACCGGGAATCAGGAAAAACGTCGACCGGTTCAGGTTGCCCTGGGCCCTTATGCCCAACTGCATAACGCTGTCGGCGCCTTCGGTGTGCCGCCAAGCATGTCCAACTGGATGGCGGTGACCGCAGCCAATACCGTGGACGGTCACCCCATCGGCGTGATGGGGCCGCAGATCGGCTACTTCCAGCCGCACATTATCTGGGAATACGCGGTGCACTCGACCGGCGGCACGCCGACCGACCTGGATGGACGCGGCATGGCGGTGGCCGGCATTCCCTATGTGCTGATCGGCCGCGGCACCGACTACGCCTGGAGCGCCACCTCCAACGACAGCGATATCGTCGACACGCGCGTCTCCAAAATGTGCAATCTGGATGGTTCCGCTCCCTCGCTGAAGCTGGTAAACGGCTTCCCCAGCGCCGACGGCTACCTCTACGATATGAACGACGGCAAGGGCGCGCAGTGCCGCCGCTTCTACAAGCGCACCGACTCGTGGACCGCATCGCCAACGCTGGCCTCCATCGCCAGCGGCGGCTCGATACTGCCCGCATCGGTGCATCGTTACGTGCTGCGCACCCATTACGGGCCGGTATTCGCGACCGCCACCGTCGGCGGCGCACCGGTGGTGATCTCGTTGCAACGCTCCAACTTCTTCGGCGAGCTGGACGGCGCCGCCATGTTCGCGCTTGCTTCCACGCCGACCGTCCACGGCGCTAGCAGTTTCCAGCATTTGTTCAACGGCTATACCGGCACGTTCAACTGGCTTTACGTCGACAAGCAGGACATCGGCTACATCGCCACCGGTTTGCTGCCGGTGCGCGATCAGGGTCAGTCGCCGGAGCTGCCGTCCTGGGGTGATGGTCGCTTCGAGTGGGCCGGTGATCGCAGCTTCCTGAAGCAGAATCCCGATTACTTCAACAACTTCGGCGGCGACGTGCCCTTCCCGAGCCGCACCGTGCCGGTCGCGCAGAACGGTGGCCCGCTCAGCGGCGGTTACTACGAATGGCAGAACTACCTGACTTATGCCCAGCACCCCCAGGTGGTGAATCCCTCGCAGGGCTACATCCTGAGCTGGAACAACTCCCCCGCGGCTGGCTGGTGGGCGGCGGACAATCGGCCCAACTGGGGACCGATCCACCGTATCGACACCGAGCCGAAGCGCTTCGACAATTTCCTGGCCACCGGCAAGAAATTCGATTTCGCCAATGTCGAGGAAATCATGGCCGATGCCGGCTATGTCGATATTCGCGGCCAGGAACTGCTGCCTCTCCTGCTGCAGATCATGCAGCAGGGTTCCGGCACGCTCACCGCGGACGAGACGCAGGCCGCCACGCTGATGCAGAACTGGCTGGACGGCCTTGCCTCCGACGGCAAGACGCTCAACGGCAGCTCCAACGCCTGGATCAACGGCAACAAGGGACTCGGTGCCTGGCGCCGTTCACGCATGCCAGGCGACGCCGGCAAGACCACTTACGACAATCAGCCGGCGGTGGTGCTGATGGATGCCTGGTATCTGCACCTGATGGCGACAGTGACGTCGCAGCTCAACGCGCTCGACCCCGACACCGATCAGCCGCCGCTGAGCGGGGCCTGCCTCAGCAATATCCTGCTCTGCCGCCAGGATGCACCGCGCGCGCAGGGTTCCGCCTGGGAGTTCGGCTGGTATCAGCCGATGTACCGGATGTTGCAGACCGTGTTGAACGTGCCGGGCCATCATGAATACCAGGCGCTCAAATGCGCCGGCACCGGCGTCCTGGCCGATTGCCGCAACGCGGTGCTGAGCGCCCTGGACAGCGCCATCGCCGAGCTCGGCGGCATTTCCAACATGGCTAAATGGAACGGCACGCAGCTGCCCAACATGCAGGGCCTCAGCAAGGCCACAGTGGAGAGCTATGACTCGATCACACCGAGTGATTTCAGCGCCCTGCCGGCCCAGCCCATTCCCTGGCAAAACCGGCCGACTTATCAGCAGGTGATTGAAATCACCAGCGGGCGTTAGCCGCCATAGGTGGAAGGTGTGGATGCAGCTCCGTAGCCCGGGCAGCGCGCAGCGCTACACGGGATCTACGCACCGCTGGTTCACCGCACTCCCGGGTAGCGCTACGCGCTTCCCGGGCTACTTTGCTTCGCTCAATGCGATCGCCAGGAAGTTGCGCAGGGCTGCGGACTCGCCGCCGCGCTTCCAGGCGAGCAGGATGTCGGTGGCAACGCCGGTCTCCGCCAGGGGCAGGAATACGACACCCGGCACGTGGATCTGCCGCATCGACGCCGCCACCAGGGCCACGCCGACGCCCGCCGCGACCAGTCCGATGATGGTCGGCATTTCGTGCACTTCCTGCACGATGCGGGGAGCGAAACCGGCCTTGAGGCAGAGCGCCAGGATCTGGTCGTGCAGGCCGGTGCTGACGCTGCGCGAATAGAGGATGAACGGTTCCTGCGTCAGTGCGGCCAGGGGCAAACGCTTGCGTCGCGCCAGGGGATTGTCCGCATGCAGCGCCAGCAGCAGCGGCTCGCGCAGCACCACCCGCGTTTCCAGCTGTTCCAGTAATTCATGCCGGGTGGGACGGAAAAAGCCGACGTCCAGGGTTTCCGCGGTGAGCCGCTCGATCTGCTCGCGGGTGCTGAGCTCGCGCAGCTGCAACTGCACGCCCGGATAAGCCCGGCGGAAGTCGTGCAGCACGCGCGGCATCACCGGCGTAAACGGGAGGGAGCCGGTGAAGCCGAGTTCCAGCGCACCGCTTTCGCCGCGCCCGACCCGCTGCACCGCGGTCTTCGCCGCCTCGGCCTGGGCCAGCACGAGGCGGGCGCGCGGCAGCAGTTCCCGGCCGGCGTCGGTCAGGCTGATGCGGTGGCCGGTGCGCTCGAACAGCGCCACCCCGACCTCCTGCTCCAGCGTCTGGATCTGCTGCGACAGCGGCGGCTGCGAAATATGCAGGCGCCGCGCGGCGCGGCCGAAGTGCAGCTCTTCGGCGACGGCGATGAAGTAACGCAGGCGGCGCAGATCCATGATATGGATAACATATCAAATATCGCCAAAAAACATATTTGCCGTATCAAATGGCCGGGACTAAGCTGCGCCACTTCTTGTATGGAGCGGGCAGTGCGGATCGAGCGCGGTCAGGTGGCGGTGGTGGCGGCCGGCATGTGCGCCTTCTTCAATATGTACATCACCCAGGCGCTGCTGCCGGAGCTGCGCCGCGCCTTCGGCGCCGGCGTGGCCGCCGTCAGCCTGACGGTCACGGCCACGACGCTGGGCGTGGCCTTCGCCGCCCCCTTCGCCGGTGGCCTGGCCGACCGCTTCGGCCGCAAGCGCGTGCTGCTGACCGCGCTGGCCCTGCTGACCCTGGCCACCTTCGGCGCCGCCAGCGCCGACGGCCTCGGCACGCTGCTGGTATGGCGCGCATTGCAGGGCATGGTGATCCCCGGCATCTTCGCCAGCGCGGTGGCCTACATCGCCGAGGAATGGGCGCCGGCGGAAGCCGGCACCATGACCAGCCTCTACGTCGCGGGAACGGTTCTGGGCAGTTTCTGCGGCCGTTTCATCTCCGGGCTGGCAACCGATGCCTACGGCTGGCGCAGCGCCTTCGTGGTGATGGGCCTGATCAACTTGTGCTTCCTGCCGCTGATCGCGGTCCTGCTGCCGCGCTCGCGCCGCTTCACGCCCAGCGCTTCCCTGCTCGCCTCGCTGGCCGGCGTCGGCACGCACCTGCGCAACGCGCCGCTGCTGGCCACCTACGGCATCGGCTTCACCCTGCTCTTCGCCCAGGTCGGCACCTTCACCTACGTCAACTTCTATCTCAGCGCGGCGCCGTTCGGGCTCTCCACCCATGCGCTGTCCTTCATCTTCTTCGTGTTCCTGATCGGCATGGCGGTGACGCCGTTCAGCGGCCGCTGGGCGCTGCGCTGGAGCGCGCGCAGTGTGGGCCTGGCCGCGCTGGCGGTGAGCGGCCTGGGACTGCTGCTGACGCTGAGCCACTGGCTGCCGCAGATCGTGCTGGGCCTGATCCTCAGTTCAGCGGGCATCTTCATCGTGCAGTCGCTGGCGACAACCACGGTGCCGCGCCTGGCGCAAGGCGCGCGCTCCGCCGCGGTGGGCCTGTACCTCACCTGCTATTACTTCGGCGGCAGCGTCGGCGCCAGCCTGCCGGCCTCGCTGTGGTCCTTCGCCGGATGGCATGCCTGCGTCGCCCTGGTGCTGGCGGTGCAGCTCGTCGCCGCGGTTCTGGTGCATGCGACCTGGGCCGGAAACGACACACGTGCAACGGCGATGCTGCCGCTGTACAGCAAGAGCTGAGCAGGGCTCAGACGCAAGCGATTCTCGTTACGTCAATTGCAGAGAATGTCTGTTAGTTTCTCCGGATCGGGCGCCGCAAACGTTCTATCCATACAAGCGTTTGTGCGCTCCAGAAAACCCCCAACTGGAGAACGCACCATGTCGCACCCTGTCTCTTCCGATCGCCGCCGCTTCCTCAGCCGCATCGCCCTGGGCGCCGCCGCGCTGCCGCTGCTGCGGCTGACTTCCGCGCAGGCCGCCGACCTGCCGCACCTGAGCCCGGACGATCCCACCGCCAAGGCCCTGGGCTACACACCGGACGCCAGCAAGATCGATCCGAAGAAGGAACCCGCGTTCAAGACCGGCAGTCACTGCGGCGGCTGCGCGCTCTTCACCGCGCCGGCCAGCGGCGACTTCGGCGCCTGCGGCGCGTTCTCCGGCAAGGCCGTGAATCAGGGCGGCTGGTGCCGCGCCTATGCCGCCAAAGCCTGAGGCCCGGTAAAGCGCAACAAAAAAGCCCCGGCCAAAGCCGGGGCTTTTTTTGTTCTGCAACGAACCTTGTCAGGCTTTCAAGGCTTCCTCCGCTGGCTGGTACGCATAGCCGAGCGTGTCCGCCACCGCCTTGTAGGTCACCTTGCCGCGGCTGACGTTGAGGCCTTCGCGCAGGTTGGCGTCGTCCAGCAGCGCCTTGCGGTAGCCCTTGTCGGCCAGCGCCAGTGCGAACGGCATGGTGGCGTTGGTCAGGGCGAAGGTCGAGGTACGCGCCACGCCGCCCGGCATGTTGGCCACGCAGTAGTGCACCACGCCTTCTTCCACGTAGGTGGGGTTCTGGTGAGTGGTGGCGCGCGAGGTCTCGAAGCAGCCGCCCTGGTCGATGGCGACATCGACGATCACCGCGCCCGGCTTCATCGTCTTCAGCATGGCGCGCGTCACCAGCTTGGGCGCGGCCGCACCCGGCACCAGCACCGCACCGATCACCAGGTCGGCCTGGCTCACCTCGTTCTCCAGCGAATCGACGCTGGAATACAGGGTGGTCAGGCGCCGTTCGAAGATCGTATCGAGCCAGCCCAGGCGCGGCAGGGAACGGTCGAGGATGGTGACGTCGGCACCCATGCCGACCGCCACGCGCGCGGCGTTGTAACCCACCACGCCGCCGCCGATCACCACCACCTTGGCCGGCGCCACGCCGGGCACGCCGCCCAGCAGCACGCCGTTGCCACCCTGGGCCTTCTCCATGGCATGGGCGCCCGCCTGGATCGACATGCGCCCCGCCACCTCGCTCATCGGCGCCAGCAGCGGCAAGCCACCGCGGCCGTCGCTGACCGTTTCATAGGCGATGGCGATGGCCCCGGAGTCGACCAGCCCCTTGGTCTGCTCCGGATCCGGCGCCAGGTGCAGGTAGGTGAACAGCACCTGCCCCTCGCGCAGCATCTTGCACTCGACCGCCTGCGGCTCCTTGACCTTGATCACCATCTCGGCACGGGCGAATACCTCGGCCGCGTTCGGGACGATTTTCGCGCCCGCCGCCTCATACAACGCGTCGCTGATGCCGATGCCCACACCGGCCTGCGTCTGCACAATGATCTGGTGGCCGTGGGCGGCCAGCTCGCGGACACCCGCCGGCGTAAGGCCGACGCGGTATTCGTGTACCTTGATTTCCTTTGGAACGCCGATCAGCATTCGGAAGTTTCCTTGTGATGGCTGTAATGGCCCAGTTTATCCCAGGCCGCGAACCGCCACAGAACCCCGGTTCACCCTGCCGGGCGAACATTTCAATCAATTCAATCTGTTGGAGATCCGATGCAAGGCAGCCTGCGCTACCGACTCGCTTTTCTTCTCGCCGCCGGAGGGATCGGGCTGTGCGGGTATGCGGGATTGCAGTGGTATGAA
>JAQGNS010000468.1 GCA_028291705.1 Nevskia sp. | reverse complement strand
CACTGGGAATTCCTGGCCGAGACCATCTGGGGCTATTCCGCCTATGGCAGGAATGCCGTCTATACCCATGGCCATCACGGCAACGCGGTGCTTTCCAAATTCCCCATCGCCGATTTCCAGAACCATGATGTGTCGGTCGGCGACGTGGAGCGGCGCGGCCTGTTGCATTGCAGGATCAATGTCCCCGGTGTCGGCGCGGCAGTGCACGCCATCTGCGTGCACCTGGGCTTGCGCGAATGGCAGCGCCGACGGCAGCTTCAGGCCTTGTGCGAGGTCGCGTCCTCCAGCGTGCCCGCCGATGCGCCCCTGATCGTGGCGGGAGACTTCAATGACTGGAGAGGGCGTGCGCATGCCGTGCTGGGCCAGGGTGCCGGCCTGCAGGAAGCCTTTGCGCGGAACCGGGGCGTCGCTGCGCGCAGCTTCCCGGTCTACCTGCCGCTGCTGCGCCTCGACCGGGTGTATTGCCGCAATGTCGAAATCGACCAATGCAGGGTGCTGTCGCGGCAACCCTGGTCGCGCCTGTCGGATCATGCCGCGCTCTGCGTCGAAGGGCGCTTATGAAAGCCCTGCAATGGACGTCCGGCAATACGCTGACTTTCCTCGAGAACGGGGAGGAGTTCTTCCCGCGCGTGTTCGAGTTGATTGATCAGGCGCGCAGCAGCGTATCGATCGAAACCTTCATCGTCGCCGACGATGAAGTGGGGCAGCGCTTGCAGCAGTTGTTGATTGCGGCGGCGCGGCGCGGTGTTTCGGCGCAATTGGTGATGGATGGTTATGGCTCGGCCCCCTTGCCGCCGGAATACGTGACGGCGATGAGCGATGCGGGGGTGGTGGTTCGCTGGTTCGATCCGCGCCCGCCGCTGCTGGGTGTGCGGACCAATATGTTCCGCCGCCTGCATCGCAAGCTGGTGGTGGTGGATGACGAAACCGCGTTCGTCGGCGGTATCAACTTCACCGTCGAGCATCTGCGCAAGTTCGGGGCCTTGTCGAAACAGGACTACGCCGTCGAGGTGCGCGGCCCGGTGGTGGCGCAAGTCGCGCGGGCCATGGCCGCGCCGCCGCCGCCGCGCCGCTTCCCCGGCAAGCGGCTATGGCAGAGGCTGTCGTCGGCCTTGATTCCGGAAAAAGCTCGCGAAGGTGCGCGGGCCGTGTTGCTGCTGCGCGACAACCAGGATCACCCCCAGGACATCGAGTGGATGTACCGGGTCGGCATCCGCGCCGCCCGCCGGGAAATCGTCATCGCCAATGCCTACTTCTTCCCCGGTTACCGCCTGTTGCGGGATCTGCGCAAGGCGGCGAAGCGCGGTGTGGCGGTGCACCTGATCCTGCAGGGGCGGCCGGACATGCCGTCGGTGCGCTGGCTGGAGGGGACCCTGTATGACTACCTGCTGCGCGGCGGCGTGCGCATCCATGAATATTGCGAGCGGCCGCTGCATGCCAAGGTGGCGGTGATCGACGGCACCTGGGCCACGGTGGGTTCGAGCAACCTGGATCCCCTGAGCCTGTTCCTCAACCTGGAAGCGAACCTGATGGTGGAGGACGAGAATTTCGCTGCCGAAGTCCGGCAGCATCTGCATCGCCTGATTCAGGGCCAGTGCCGTGAACTGGTGGCGCCCAAGGCTGGCCCCTCCACGCTGATCCGCAACGCAATCGGCTTCGGAGCATTCCACGTGCTGCGCCGCCTGCCGGGGTTGGTTGGATGGCTGCCGGCCCATGCGGACGAGAGGGCGCTATTGCAGGGTGCCGAAGCGGCTGCTCCCCCGGTTGCGGGGCCGCCGTAGACCGGCCACGGCGCACTGGGGGGAAGAGGATTTGGCGGCGGTTGATTTCTCAGCTTGAAACCCATGCTTATCAGGTGCATGCGGCAGGGTGGGCCCGATTTTGCATATGATGGAGAAGGCGCAGCCGGCGCGTCATTTCGGCGCATCGCGGCGCGGACGTTCATCCGTTTCGGGGGAAACATGAGCAAGCTGGAAATGCCGTCATCCCGTCTTGAAGCCGCCGGATTGCCGGGCTTGTCGGCCGTGGGGCAAGAAAACGAGCCGCATCCCCAGGACCGGGTTGTCAGCGGATTGTTCGGCAACGGCCGCGTCGTGGCCCTGCTGAAGAATGCCGAGGGCTATGCCTATGGGCATCGCATCCAGTTCGAGAACGGCATGGAAGCCGAGTTGCTGATCACCGGTGTCGCCACGCGTCACTGATTTCCGGCGCGAACCGGTCGAGCCGGCGCTTCAATCCATCCACAGGCCCCGCTGGCGGTGCCAGTCCTCGATCGACTCGGTGGGGTAGCCGTCGAAGCACTGATCATCGGGGCCGATATCCGGCTGTACCCAGGAGGCCTTGGAGCCGAGCATTAGGTGCACCCGGTTCGGCGGCACGGGAAGCTCGGAGTCGATGGCCGACGCCATCGGATGCAGCAACTCCGGCCACTCGGGCGAGAACAACCACAAGGAAGTGCCGCAGCGGCCGCAGAAATGACGCTCGGCGGAACTGATGCTGGTATGTCCCTGTTCCGCGATTGGTGCATGCACAGTGCGCCGGAAGCGCTTGCCCTCCATCTTCAAGGTACGGGCATCGGCTGAGAGGTTGATGGCGTAGCCGCCCCCACCCCCGGTGCGGCGGCAGATGGAGCAATAGCAGAGCTGGTAGGGATAGGGCGCGTGGC
Source organism: Nevskia sp. (assembly GCA_028291705.1). Taxonomy (GTDB): domain Bacteria; phylum Pseudomonadota; class Gammaproteobacteria; order Nevskiales; family Nevskiaceae; genus Nevskia. The sequence continues at coordinate 15,113 of JAQGNS010000468.1, read as the reverse complement.
TGTCCACGGAAAAGCTGATCGCGCCACAGGCGCAGGATCCTTCCAGTCGGAGCGGCATGGTGGTTTCTCCAGGAGATGTCGGCGTGCTGCATTTGACCATGACCGCGCTGAATTTCTCCCTGCCGTTGGGCCCCTGAAAACTCGCGTTGGCGAACCATGCCGGGCCGGCATGGTCCATATCTATAGCTGGCATAAGGATTATGGAGGACACTCATGGACACCAAAGACCCGCGAATCGCATTGGCCTGGGCATTGTTCCGGGCAGAGGAGCCGGAAAACCTGGGCGAACCGGATCCAGGTGCCTGGAAGGCGTTCTTTCTGCCCCGCGCACAGGACATCATTTTCGAATGTGCGGCCAATGGTTTCGAGTTGACCGAAGCGCAGGATCGACACTGACCTCGCGGGGAGTCCTGTCATGGTCACAGCACCACACGCCGGCAAGCTCAATCGGCTGCTGCGCGAAATCGAAGACGGCAAGCTGGGATTTGCACAGCTCGCCGCCGAGTGCGACGAACCGCAGTTGAAGAACTTGTTCGAGGAATGCTGGAACGATTGCGTCAGGGCGTTGAACGCCCTGCAGAAGAGCGTGCAGTCGATGGGGGAAAGCGCGGTGCAGGAGGCTAGCGTCACCGGCACGCTGCGACAGGGCTGGATCAAACTCAAGTCGGTTGTAGTCCCCGACCAGGCGCTCGTCGCCATCGAGGAGGCTGAGCGCGAGCATACCCGCATCGCAGATGCTTTCGGCGATGTTCTTTGCGAGGAAGATTTGCCGCCCGCGATCCGTTCCACCGTGGAACAGGAAAACGCCCTGATCGGGAAGAACCTCGAACGCCTGGAACAGGCGCGCCAATATCATCAGGCGGTCGCCCACTGAGTTTGACCGCAGCCGCTGGTGTCGCTGAATGTTCCGGTCGCCGCATCAAGTGCCGGATTCGAGGTCCAGGCTTCGCGATGGTGGGAAGAGGTCAACGAGATGAAAGCCAAATTCGCCGAGTTCGCACAATGGCTGTCGCGTGTGGCCGGGCATGCCGCCACCTTCGCCATTGTCACCGCCGCCATCGTGGCCTGGGCCGCAACCGGGCCGCTGTTCAAGTTCTCCGACACCTGGCAGCTGGTGGTGAATACCGCGACCAGCGTCGTGACCTTCCTGATGGTGTTCATCATCCAGAACACGCAGAACCGCGATACTGCCGCCTTGCAGATCAAGCTCGACGAACTGATCCGTGCCTCGGCGAAAGCCCAGAACGTGCTGCTGGACCTGGAGCATCTTGACGACGAGGCCCTGGAGAAGATGCGCAAGCAATACCAGGCATTGGCGCACGAGGCGCGCAGCGGCAAGAAGCAGCAGGAGAATCCGGCGCGGGGTTGATACGGCCGGCAGCGACGATGCGCATGCCTTGCAAGTCGCCGATCAGCTGCCGGGCGTCAGCACGGTGGGCTTGGCTACCGCATCGGTCTGCGGAAAATCCAGGGTGTAGTGCAGGCCGCGGCTCTCGCGCCGCTCCAGCGCCGAGCGCACGATCAGCTCCGCCACGGTGACGAGGTTGCGCAGTTCGATCAGGTGATGGCTGATGCGGTAGTTGCGGTAGAACTCGATGATTTCGCGCTTGAGCAGGTCGACGCGATGCTGCGCCCGCAGCAGGCGCTTGCTGGTGCGCACGATGCCGACGTAGTCCCACATGAAGGTGCGCAGCTCGACCCAGTTGTGCGAGACCACCACGTCCTCGTCCGAATCGGAGACACGGCTTTCGTCCCAGGGTTTGATCGGCGGCGGTTCCGGCAGGTTGGGCAATTCCTTCTCCAGATCCTCCGCAGCGGCCTGGGCGAAGGCCAGGCATTCCAGCAGGGAATTGCTGGCCAGGCGGTTGGCGCCATGCAGGCCGGTGCAGGCGACTTCGCCCGCGGCGTAAAGCCCGGCGACGTCGGTACGCGCGCGCAGGTCGGTGAGCACGCCGCCGCAGGTGAAGTGAGCCGAGGGCACCACCGGGATCGGCTGGTGGGTGATGTCGATGCCCAGCTTCAGGCAGTGCTCGTAGATCGATGGGAAATGCGTCCGCACGAATTCCGGCGGCTTGTGCGAGATGTCGAGCCAGACGTGCTTGACGCCGAGCCGCTTCATTTCATGATCGATGGCGCGGGCGACAATGTCGCGCGGGGCCAGCTCGCCGCGCTCGTCGAAGCGCGGCATGAAGCGCTCGCCGACGCTGCCGTCCGCATTTGGCACGTGCAGGGTGGCGCCTTCGCCGCGCAGCGCTTCGGAGATGAGGAAGGAGCGCGAGTCGCCGTGATACAGGCAGGTGGGATGGAACTGCATGAATTCCATGTTCGCCACCCGGCAGCCGGCGCGCCAGGCCATCGCGATGCCGTCGCCGGAGGCGCCGAAGGGATTGCTCGAATACAGGTAGACCTGGTTGGCGCCGCCGGTGGCGAGAATCACGGCCTTGGCCGGCACCGCCGTGATGCGACCGCTGGGCCGGTGCATCAGGTAGGCGCCGAGCACGCGCTTGGCCGTGCGGTCGACCACCAGGTCCACCGCTACCGACTGCTCGCGCACGGTGATGTTCGGGTGTCCGGCGGCCAGGGCCACCAGGGTGGTCTCCACGGCGCGACCAGTGGCGTCTGCGGCATGCACCACGCGGCGATGGCTGTGGCCGCCCTCGCGCGTCAGGTGCAGCCGCTGGCCGCGCAACTCGCCGTCCTCCTGGGTGAACGATACGCCCTGTTCGACCAGCCAGCGGATGCAGTCCGGGCCGCGTCCTACAGTGAACCGCACCGCGCGCTCATCACAGAGGCCGCCGCCGGCGATGAGGGTGTCGCGCACATGCGCTTCCAGCGAGTCCTCCTCGTCGAGCACGGCGGAGATGCCGCCTTGCGCCCACAGGGTGCTGCCGCCGGCCAGGGTGCCCTTGGAGACGACGGTGACGCGATGACCGTTTTCGGCCAGGCGCAATGCGGCGGACAGTCCGGCGGCACCGCTGCCCAGGATCAGGACTTCAGTAGCAGAATTCACGGCTTGGGTGGATAGCTTGTTACAATGTCGAGGAACCGCAGCCTATGGCGGCGGTTTGGGCGGGGACAGGAAGTTTATCCGGAAATCGGGGATGCCGACCGCCGGCTGCGGCAATGACATGACTTGTGCATGAGCGAAGAACAAACAGACGAACAACTAGTCGCACTTGCACAGGAAGGGAACGCCCGCGCCTTCGAGTTGCTGGTGCGCAAATACCAGTACAAGATCATCCAGCTGGTGAGCCGGCTGGTGGGGGAGTCCGATGCTCCCGACGTCGCCCAGGAAACCTTCATCAAGGCCTACCGCGCCCTTAATGGCTTCCGCGGCCAGAGTGCCTTCTATACCTGGCTGTATCGTATCGGCATCAATACCGCCAAGAATCACATCGTTTCGCGCGGGCGGCGTCCGGCCAACCAGGACATCGACATCTCCGACGCGGAACAATATGGCCATACCGAGCATCTGAGTGACGTTGATACCCCCGAGTCCCTGTTATTGTCGGAGGAGATCAAGCAGAAGGTCGCCGAGGTCATCCACAAGCTGCCGGCCGACTTGCGCCAAGCCATTACCCTGCGCGAGTTGGAAGGACTCAGCTATGAGGAGATCGCCGAGGTGATGGACTGCCCGATCGGAACGGTGCGTTCGCGCATTTTCCGGGCGCGCGAGGCGATCGACGCCGTGGTGCAGCCTTTGTTGAACGAGTGAGCCCGCGAGCGGCACCCGGAAGGCGGCCACCGGGGCGGCTTCAGGGTGGAACGGCGACCATAGGTAATTTTTGCCTAACGGCCGGTGTGGAACTTTTTACACAGTCTGTGGTTTATTAGTTAGATACTTTATTCCTTAACGGCCGCTGAACGGGCCAGGTGCCGGAAAATTGAGAAGCTCAATGTCTGAAGAACTTCTGTCAGCTTTGCTGGACGGGGAATGTACCCCGGTTGAAGTCGAACGCCTGCTCCGACAGCTGGATGAATCCCCGGCCCTGAAGCAGCGCTGGACCCGCATGTGCCTGGCGCGCGAAGCGGCTGAAAACACACGGATTCGTGCAGTTTCGCCGGACTTTTGCAGCGGCATCATGGCCGCCATCGAACGCGAGGCTGCGGTCGAGCCGGTGCGTTCGCCCAAGGTTGTTCCCCTGCAGCCCCGCCGGGCTGCCGCAGCCCCGGTCGCGGCTGCCGCGTCGCGCTCGCGCTGGCAGCCCGTGGTGGGCCTGGCGGCCGCGGCTTCCATCGCCGCCGTGGTCACGGTCGGCGGTTATCGCTGGCTCAGCCAGCCGGTCGGAGGCGCCGCGGTCACCGTCGCCAGCGCCGGCCCTTCCGCAACGGGCAGTGCCGGCATGCAGCCGGTCGCCTATGCAACGGCCCCGCAGCAGCAGGCCAAGCTGGTTCAGGTTTCCAACACTAGCGGCGGCAACGCCGATGAGCCGGTAGAAACCCGCTGGTCGCAGCTCGATGCCGATACCGCGAGCCAGCTCAGCGAATATATGATGGAACACAGCAATATGCGCGCCGAGCAGGGTGTGGGCGGCGCGCTGAGCTATCCCCGCATGATGGTGCGCACCGCGGAATATCGTACGAGCGGACAGCACTAATGATGGCCCGGTTGTTCCGAGCAGGCGCAACCGCGGCCTGGGCCGCCGCCGTGTTTTCGGCGCATGCCGCCGACCCTTCCGATACCCTGGTCCGCGCCGGCGACTCCGCTCGCAATACCACCTATCAGGGCGTGATCCTGTATCGCGGCGACGATGAATTCGACGTGCTCAAGGTGCAGCACCGGTTCAAGGACGGCAGCGAGCGCGAGCACCTGGTGGCCCTGACCGGCGAGCCGCGGCAATTGCTGCGCATCGACAACCGCCTGATCTGCGTCCTGCCCAAGGACCGCATGGTCAGCATCGACCGTCCGGCCGGCATGAAGAATTTCCTGGCCCAGCTCAAGCCCGAGCGCCTGCGCCAACTGTCGCAGTGGTACGAATTCCGCGACCAGGGTTCCGGCCGCATCGCCGGACGCGACTGTACCGGCGTCGCGGTGATGCCGCGCGACCAGTTCCGCTACGGCTACGAGATCTGGGCCGACAAGGAAACCGGCCTGCCGCTCAAGGTAAGCCTGGTGGGACAGCAGGGTGAAGTGCTGGAACAGGTCATGTTCACCGAGGTTTCGTTCCCGGCCGCGATCGAGGATTCGGCATTCGAAGAGCCTGAAGTCGATGCCTCCAAGTTCCGCACCATTGCGCAGGAGCTGCCTTCGCTGGACGCCACGCCCGCGAACATCGATGAAGATCGGCCGCAGGTGTCGTTCGAGAAGATGCCGCCCGGCTACCGGGTGGTGGCGCGGGAACAGCGGCCCTTGCCGCAGGGTCAGGAAGGCAAGGTCGAGCACCTGCTGTTGTCGGATGGCCTGTCGGCGGTATCGGTGTTCAGCGCCATCGAACACCATGCCCCGGAGAAAGCATTCCGCGGTGTGTCCCGGGTGGGGCCGGTGGAAGCTTACGGCCGCATGATGGGTTCGTTCCATATCACCATCGTCGGCGAAGTGCCGTCCCAGGCGATCCGCATGATCGGCGATGGTGTGCGTCCGGTGCTTCCCATCGAGATTCCGCCGGCCGCCAATGACGGCGGGGCCAGGGCGCAGTAAGCCGGCGGCGGCAAGCGCCGCCACTTGCCGCCATAATACGGCCGTGTTCAACTGCTGCCCCCGCGCACCGGCAGGAAGCCGGTCCAGGGGTATTGCGGCCCATTCCCACATCCCTCGTTCATCGGAGTCCTGCCTCATGCGCCTCGCAGCCCCTGTCCTGCGGATCGGTTCGATCTGTGCGCTGATGCTGGTGGCGTCCTGCTCCCGTCCGGCCAGTTCGCTGCCAGACTTCGCCGATCTGGTGGAGCAGGTCAGTCCCTCGGTGGTCAATATCAGCGCCGTTTCGGCGGCGCCCCAGGGCGATGAGCCGGGCCCCGACGAAGCCCAGGGCCAGGTCCCGGACTGGCTGAAGAAATTCCTCGACAAGCACGGCAAGGACGGCAAGGGCGGGGCCCCCGACCAGCCGGGCGGCGCCTCCAGCTCCGGCGGTGACAGTCCGGACGACGGCTCGGGCGACGACACCGGACCCGGCAACGAGCAGTCGCTCGGTTCCGGCTTCATCCTGACCGAGGATGGCTACATTCTCACCAACCAGCACGTGGTGAGCGACGCCAAGGAAGTGACGGTGCGCCTGTCGGATCACCGCGAGCTGCCGGCCCAAGTGATCGGCAGCGACGAGCGCGCCGACATCGCCCTGCTGAAGATCGACGCCAAGGGGCTGACCGCGGTGAAGCTGGCGGACATGCGCAAGACCCGCGTCGGCGAGTGGGTGCTGGCCATCGGCTCGCCGTTCAGCTTCGACTACACGGTCACCGCGGGCATCATCTCCGCCAAGGGGCGCAATCTCGACACCGAGCAGTACGTGCCCTTCATCCAGACCGACGCCGCCATCAACCCCGGCAACTCGGGCGGCCCCCTGTTCAACCTCAGGGGCGAAGTGGTCGGCGTCAATTCGCAGATCTACAGCCAGACCGGCGGCTTCATGGGCGTGGCCTTCGCCATCCCCATCGACATCGCTTCCAAGGTGGCGCGGGAACTGAAGGAACACGGCAAGGTTACGCGCGGCTGGCTCGGCGTGGTGGTGCAGGAAGTGGATCGCAACCTGGCCAAGTCCTTCAACCTGCCCAAGCCGGAAGGCGCCCTGGTTGCCAAGGTGCTGCCGGACAGCCCGGCCCTGCAGGCCGGCCTCAAGGCCGGCGACGTGCTGCTGAAATACAACGGCGGTGAACTGATCACCTCCAAGTCCCTGCCGCCCCTGGTCGGCGACAGCACACCCGGCGACACCGTCAGCCTGGAACTGCTGCGGGATGGACGCAGCATCACGGTCAAAGTCGAAGTCGGTACCCTGGATACGCAGGACCAGCCTGACGCGGACAACAGTTCTCCGGCGCCACACAAGCCCAAGGCGCCCGGCCAGTCGCCGGCCCCCAGCGCCGATCAGGGCGGGCCGCCGTTGGGCCTGACGGTGCAGGACCTGAGCACCGATGAGCGCAGCAAGGCCAAGGTCGTCACCGGCGGCGTGCGCATCAGCGCGGTCGGCGCCGGGCCGGGCCGGGAAGCCGGCTTGCAGGGTGGGGATGTGATCCTGTCCATTGCCGGCCAGGAAGTCGACAGCGTCAGCCGTTACGGCGAGGTGGTGGGCCGGCTGACGCCGGGCCAGACCGTGCCGATGCTGGTGCAGCGCCAGGGGTCGCCGCTGTTCCTGGCGATCCAGGTGCCGCCGAAGAGTTAAGAGCCTGTAATGTTGCTGTTGACCCGCCCCGAATGCGGCCTGTGCGAGGAGTTCCTCGAAGAACTGGCGCATGAGTTTCCCCGCCTGGCGGCCGTGGTGCGGACCGCCGGTGTCGACGACCGCGAGGACTGGCGCGCGCTGTACGGGCGCCGCATTCCGGTATTGCTGGGCGAGGATGGGGAGGTCTGGAGTGAGGGCGTACTCGATCCCGCCGCCATCGCCAGGCGCCTGGCGGCCAGCCCGGACACCGCGGTTTAAGCGGCCAAACCGGTATACTTCGCCGCTATTTCGCTGCCAATCCCCCGTCTCCCGCTGAATGAAACAGGCGCACATCCGCAATTTCTGCATCATCGCGCACATCGACCATGGCAAATCGACCCTGGCTGACCGCTTCATCCAGCTTTGCGGCGGCCTGGAAGCGCGCGAGATGACCGAGCAGGTGCTCGACAACAACCCGATCGAGCGCGAGCGCGGCATCACCATCAAGGCGCAGGCGGTATCGCTGAATTACACGGCGCGCGACGGCAAGATCTACCAGCTCAACCTGATCGATACCCCGGGCCACGTCGATTTCTCCTATGAAGTGAGCCGCTCGCTCGCCGCCTGCGAAGGCGCGCTGCTGGTGGTGGACGCCTCGCAGGGCGTGGAAGCGCAGTCCGTGGCCAATTGCTACACGGCGCTGGAGCAGGGCCTGGAAGTGCTGACGGTGCTGAACAAGGTCGACCTGCAGAACGCCGAGCCGGATCGGGTGGCGCAGGAGGTCGAGGACATTATCGGCGTCGAGGCCACCGATGCCCTGCGCATTTCGGCCAAGACCGGCCTCAACGTGCCGGACGTGCTGGAAGCGGTGGTCAGCAAGCTGCCCCCACCGGAAGGCAACCCGGACGCGCCGCTGCAGGCCCTGATCGTCGACTCATGGTTCGACAACTACCTGGGCGTGGTGTCCCTGATCCGCGTGGTCAATGGCCGCATCCAGAAGGGTCAGAAGGTCCGCGTGCTGTCCACCGGCAAGGACCATGAAGTCACCATCCTGGGCGTGCACTCGCCCAAGCGGGTGGTGAAGAACGCACTGGAAACCGGCGAAGTCGGCTTCCTGGTGGCCGGCATCAAGGAAATCGACGGCGCCCCGGTCGGCGACACGCTCAGCGAGGGTGGCCGCTACTCGGCGGAGCAACTGCCGGGGTTCCGCCGGGTGCAGCCGCGTGTGTTCGCCGGCATGTTCCCGGTCGACGCCGACGAGTTCGAGGATTTCCGTGAGTCGCTGAAGAAGCTGCGCCTCAATGACTCGGCCTTGCAGTTCGAGCCGGAAAACTCCACGGCGCTGGGCTTCGGCTTCCGCATCGGCTTCCTCGGCATGCTGCATATGGAAATCGTGCAGGAACGCCTGGAGCGCGAATACAACCTCAACCTGATCACTACGGCGCCTTCGGTGGTTTACGAGCTGGCCATGGTCGGTGGCGAGGTGAAGAAGATCGAGAATCCCTCGGATCTGCCGGATACGACGGAAGTCGACGAGATCCGCGAGCCGATCATCCTGGCCCGCATCCTGATGCCGCAGACTTACGTCGGCCCGGTGATGCAGCTGTGCATGGAAAAGCGCGGCGTGCAGAAGAACCTGAAATACCACGGCAACCAGGTGCAGCTCGAAGTGGAAATGCCGCTGGCCGAGGTGGTGCTGGATTTCTTCGACCGGCTGAAGTCCGTGTCGCGCGGCTTCGCCAGCTTCGAATACGAATTCGTGCGCTTCCAGGCGGCCGACTTGGTCAAGCTCGACGTGCTGGTCAACGGCGACAAGGTCGACGCGCTGGCCAGCATCATCCATCGCGACAACAGCTTTGCGCGCGGCCGCGACCTGACCGAGCGCATGCAGGAAGTGATACACCGCCAGATGTTCGATGTCGCCATTCAGGCGGCTATCGGCGCGAAGATCATCGCCCGCACCACGGTCAAGGCGCTGCGCAAGGACGTCACGGCCAAGTGCTATGGCGGCGATATTTCGCGCAAGCGCAAATTGCTGGAGAAGCAGAAGGAAGGCAAGAAGCGCATGAAGCAGGTCGGCGCCGTGGAGATTCCGCAAGAAGCCTTCCTGGCGGTGCTCGGCGTGGAACGCAACATCAAGAAGAACGGATAGAGAAAGTGCCAGCCATGAGTTTCGTCGAAGGATTCAACCTCGTCCTTACCATCCTCACCTTCGTCACCGGCGCGGTATGGCTGCTGGACAAGCTCTGGCTGGCCGGGCGCCGCCGGGCGCTGGCGGCGCCTGAAGCCGAAGTGCGGCCGGGCGCAATCGTCGATTTCTGCGTCAGCCTGTTTCCGGTGATCCTGGCGGTCTTCGTACTGCGCTCCTTCGTGGTGGAGCCGTTCCGCATCCCCTCCGGGTCGATGAACCCGACCCTGTACAACGGTGATTTCATCCTGGTCAACAAGTTCGGCTACGGCCTGCGCTGCCCGGTGGGCAACTGCAAGTTGCTGCCGATCGGCGAGCCGAAGCGCGGCGACGTGGTGGTGTTCCGCTACCCCGCGCAATCCGCCACCGATCCGAACCTGGGCAATGACTTCATCAAGCGCGTCGTCGGCATCCCGGGCGACCACATCCAGTACACCGACAAGGTGCTGTTCGTGAACGGCCAGAAGATCGAGGTGCAGGCCGCCGGAGTGTTCCCCGTCGACGGCATCGCGCAGCGCTTCACCGAAGATCTCACCGGCGTGCAGCACAATATCCTGATGAACCCAGGCCAGCCCAGCCCGGAGGTGGACCGCATCATCCCCCCCGGCCACTATTTCATGATGGGCGACAACCGCGACGGCTCCAACGACAGCCGCTACTGGGGCCTGGTGCCCGAGGAAAACCTCAAGGGCCGGGCCATCGTGATCTGGATGAGCTGGGACAACGGTCCGGCGCTATCCCGTTTCGGCAAGCTGATCCATTAAGATTGGCGCAGGACTAGTGTGGGCTAGTACGGGATTAGGGAGAACAACTAGATGAAAACGAGACACGGACAACGGGGCCTGGGCATTTTCGGCCTGATTTTCCTGCTGGGGCTGATCGGCTTCGTCGCGCTGGTGGTGATCAAGTGCATGCCGCTGTACCTGAACCAGATGACCATCGCGCGCGACCTGCACGAAGTGGCCAAGCAGGTCAGCAGCTCCGGCAGCGAGATCGACGTCACCGACGTTCGCCGCGACATCGAGCGTCGCTGGGACATCGACTACGTCAACCAGCTGGAACCGAAGGACATCAAGGTCGGCAACACCCCCCAGGGCGTGCTGGCCATCTCGTACGACTACGAGGCGCGCGCCCACCTGTTCTACAACATCTTCATCGTCATCCATTTCGGCGAAGACATCCCCTTGCGCGGCCACGCAGTCGGTTGAACGAAGATCTCGCCCGCTTGCAGCGTGTGCTGGGCTATCGTTTCCAGGACGAAAGCGCGCTGACGCGCGCGCTGACGCACCGCAGCGTCGGCCACGACAACTACGAGCGTCTGGAATTCCTGGGCGATGCGCTGCTCAACTTCGCCATCGGCGAGGCCGTGTTCCAGCGCATGCCCAAAGCGGCCGAGGGCGACCTGTCGCGAATGCGGGCGACGCTGGTGCGGGAGGAAACCCTTGCCGTGGCCGCCCGCCGTATCGAGCTGGGCGAAGTGGTGCGCCTGGGTTCGGGCGAACTCAAGAGCGGCGGCTTTCGCCGCGATTCGATCCTGGCCGATGCGCTGGAAGCGGTGATCGGCGCCGCCTACATCGATGGCGGTTTTGTGGCGGCGCGGGACCTGTGCCTGCACCTGCTGGCGCCGGAGCTGGAACATCTGCCTGATCCCGCCACCCTGAAGGATTCAAAAACGCGTTTGCAGGAGTACCTGCAAGCCGCAGGCAGGCCGCTGCCGGAGTACACCGTGCTGAGCGAAGAAGGGCCGCCGCACCGGCGCAGTTTCCGCATTCGCTGCCGGCTGCCGGACGATGGCACGGAAAGTTCTGGCGAAGGCGCCAGCCGCAAATTTGCCGAACAACAGTCGGCGGAGCGTATGCTGCACAGTCTGATCGAAGCCGGAGGGCGTCATGCTTAGTGGTATCGTCGCCATAGTCGGGCGCCCCAATGTCGGAAAATCCTCGCTGCTCAACGCCCTGGTCGGGCGCAAGATCAGCATCGTCGCGCCCAAGCCGCAGACCACGCGGCATCGTATCCAGGGCGTGCTGCACCGGCCGCAGGGGCAGGTGGTGTTCGTCGATACGCCGGGCCTGCACCGCAAGGCGCCGCGCGCGCTCAACCGCTACATGAACGATGCGGTGAGCGGCGCCCTGAGTGACGTCGACCTGGCTCTGTTCGTGGTCGAGGCCGGCCGCTGGACCGACGAGGACGAGGCGGTACTGGAAAAACTCAAGCACGGCCGGGCGCCGGTCGCGCTGGTCGTCAACAAGGTCGACAAGCTGGACAACAAGGCCGGCCTGCTGCCGGAACTCGAAAAACTGTCGGCGATGCACAGCTACGCTTTCATCGTGCCTCTGTCGGCCAAGTCGGGCGACAACCTCGACGGCCTGGTGCGCGAACTGTTTTCCCGCATGCCGGAAGGCCCGCCCCTGTATCCGGAAGGGCAGATCGCCGGGCACGACCTGCGCTTCACCGTGTCCGAACTGGTGCGCGAGAAGCTGATGCGGGCGCTGGCGCAGGAACTGCCTTACGCCCTCACCGTGGAAACCGAAACCCTGGATCATTCCGGCACCATCATCCGGATTTCGGCGGTGATCTGGGTCGAGCGCGACAACCAGAAGAAGATCGTCATCGGCGAGGACGGCGCCATGCTGAAGCGCATCGGCAGCGCGGCGCGGCGCGAACTCGAATACATGACCGGCGCCAAGGTGGTGCTCAAGTTGTGGGTCAAGGTCAAGGAAAACTGGACCGACGACCCGCAGGCGCTGAAGCGCTTCGGCTATCTCAACAACTAACCCGCTTGGTTGCGAGCAGGCCCTAGACGATGCGCGCCCGCATCGAATTTGAGCCGGCCTACCTGCTGGCGCAGCGGCCCTACCGTGAGAGCAGCCAGCTGCTGGAGATTTTTACCCGCAATCACGGCCGCGTCGGCCTGGTGGCGCGCGGCGCGCGCGGGCCCCGTTCAAAACTGCGCGGCGTGCTGCAGATGTTTACCCCCCTGCTGCTGTCGTGGACCGAGTCGGGTGAGCTGGGCACCCTGACCGCGGCCGAGTCCGATGGCCCCACTGCGGAGCTTAGCGGCGAGCGGGTATTCCATGGCTGGTATGTCAACGAACTGCTGCTCAAGCTGACCGGGCGGCATGATCCCCATCCCTGGCTGTATCGCGACTACATCGTGACCCTGGCCGAGTTGCCCGGCAGCGGCGGCGAGGCGGCCCTGCGCATCTTCGAAAAACACCTGCTGGCCGAGATGGGTTACGCCCTGCCGCTGACGGCCGATCTGGAGCCGTTGCGGCGCTATCATTTCGATCCGGAGCGGGGCGCGCGGGCCGCGGGTGCCGCCGACGCTGACAGCTATGCCGGCGCCAGCCTCATCGCCCTGGCCGAAGAGCGGCTGGAAACGCGCGAGGCCCTGCGCGACGCGCGTAAACTGTTGCGCATCGCGCTGCACCACCAGCTCGCCGGGCGCGAACTGGAAACGCCGCGTCTCCTGCGTGCTTTGCGCGGGATGTGACGTCCCTGCACAAGAACCGGGCAGCCATGCCCGGACTGTTCGAAAAAGCTGGAGTCTTGAACCGATGGTCCAATCTTCTCCGATGCGCCTGGGTGTCAACGTCGATCACGTCGCCACCCTGCGCCAGGCGCGCGGCACGGCTTACCCGGACGCGGTGGAGGCGGCCCTGCTGTGCGCCAGCGCCGGGGCCGACAGCATTACCGTGCACCTGCGCGAAGACCGCCGTCATATCCAGGACCGGGACGTGGAGCGGCTGCTGCCGCGCAGCCCGGTCCCGGTCAACCTGGAAATGGCGGTGACGGACGAAATGGTGGCATTCGCCTGCCGCCTGAAGCCGCGTTATGCCTGCCTGGTGCCGGAGCGCCGCGAGGAGCGCACCACCGAGGGCGGCCTCGACGTCGCCGGCCAGCAGCGCGAGGTCGCCGCGGCCTGCGCGCGGCTGGCGCAGGCCGGCATCGAGGTGTCCCTGTTCATCGACGCCGAAATGCGCCAACTCGGGGCCACCCTGGACTGCGGCGCCCCGCATATCGAGATCCACACCGGCGGCTATGCCGACGCGCTGACCGCTGGCGCCCAGACTGACGAGCTGGAAAAAATCGCCGCCTTCGCCCATGCGGCACGGGCCGCGGGGCTGGAAGTGCACGCCGGTCACGGCCTCAACCTCGACAACGTGGCGCCGATCGCCGCGGTCCCGGAGATCGTCGAGCTGAACATCGGTCACGCCATCATCGGCCGCGCGGTGTTTGTCGGCCTGCCCGCGGCGGTGGCGGAAATGCGCCGGGTCATGGTGCAGGCGCGTTACGGGCTGGGCGGCGGGGACTGAGCGGCGGCTCCGGAGCCGGTAGAATAGGCGGATGGCCATCTCCACCATCGCCGGCACCATCGGCAATACCCCGCTGGTGCGCGTCACCCGCCTGCCGGGCATCGGTGACAACACTCTCCTGCTCAAGCTGGAGGGCAACAATCCCGCCGGTTCGGTCAAGGACCGTCCCGCCTATTCGATGATCAGCCGCGCCGAGGAGCGGGGCGAGATCAAGCCGGGCGACACCCTGATCGAAGCCACCTCGGGCAATACCGGCATCGCCCTGGCCATGGCGGCGGCGATCAAGGGTTATCGCATGGTGCTGATCATGGCGGCGCACATGAGCGCCGAACGCCGTGCGGTGATGAAGGCCTTCGGCGCCGAAATCGTGCTGGTGACGCAGGCCCAGGGCATCGAGTACGCGCGCGACCTGGCCGACCAGATGGAGCGGGAAGGCAAGGGCAAGGTGCTCAACCAGTTCGCCAACCCGGACAACCCCCGCGCCCATTACGAGGGCACCGCTCCGGAAATCTGGCGCGACACGCAGGGCGCAATCACCCACTTCGTCGCCACCATGGGCACTACCGGCACCATCATGGGCTGCTCGCGCTTCTTCAAGGAGCAGAATCCGGCGATCCAGGTCATCGGCGTGCAGCCGGACGGCGAATCCTTCATCCCCGGCATCCGCAAGTGGCCCGAGGCCTACCTGCCGAAGATTTTCGATGCGCGCCGCATCGACCGCGTGGTCGAAGTCAGCGCCCGTGACGCCGAGGACACCATGCGCCTGCTGGCCTCCAGCGAAGGCATCTTCGCCGGGCCTTCTTCCGGCGGTTCCGTGTTCGCCGCGCTACAACTGTGCCGCGGCCTCAGCGGCGCCACCGTGGCGGCGATCGTCTGCGACCGCGGCGACCGCTACATCTCCACCGGCGTTTACCCCGATTGATGAACTGGGCCGACGCCACGGCGGCCGCGCCGGCTGCGGCCGCCCAGGCCAATGCGCCGCGGCGCTGGAAGCCGGCGCCATTGGTGCGGCTGTCGATGCTGTTCCACGTTCTGGCCATCGCCGCCATCCCCCTGTTTCCGGCATTCTGGCGCAGCTCCCTGCTGGCCCTGCTCGGCAATCATGTGCTGCTCGGCTGCTTCGGCATGTGGCCTACCAGCCGCGCGGTCGGCGCCAATATCGTGCGCCTGCCGGAAGCGGCGGCCCGGCGCGGCGAGATCGGACTGACCTTCGACGACGGGCCGGATCCGCAGGTGACGCCGCGGGTGCTGGATTTGCTCGACCGCCACCAGGCCAAGGCCAGCTTCTTCTTCGCCGCGAAGCAGGCCGCCTTGCACCCG
>JAQGNS010000465.1 GCA_028291705.1 Nevskia sp. | reverse complement strand
CCTTCACATCATGTCTTTATGTCCCGCCGCCACTGCCGGAAAGCCGGCGGGGATTACGGGTTTCTGACGCCGTCCGCATGCGCAAGCATTCGGCTCGACCTATAACTAAGCAGCCGCCGTGCCATCTAGCATAGAAACAAAAATATGTTTTCTATCAATATGTTGAAACATTAAGCCAGCTCGAAAAACTGGCCTGCCGCAAGGCGTCGGGTCGGCTACGCCACAACGGTGTGCCGGATATGACCCAACCTCCCGACTGCCCCGTTTGCCTGGGGTGACCGCATCCGTTCTGGCCTGCGGCACACCGCTCGGCACCGGCGGATTTCGCATCGCGCCGGCGGCAGCGGACAGGCGCCAGGCCCCACCGCGGGTGACCGCGCATGAAGCGGAAATCAGGATTGGGTTTACCGCCGATACGACGCGATGCCCCGGCAACGGTGGCATCGGCCGATACACGAAAGAATTGTTCGACCGCTCTTACAGCAGGTTCTTGGCGTGGTGCGCCAGATGATCGGCCATGAAGGTCTGGATGAACCAGTAGGAATGGTCGTAGCCTTCATGGCGACGCAGGGTCAGCGCCTGGCCGGAGGCGGCTGCCGCCGCTTCCAGCGCCTGCGGTTGCAGCTGCTCGGCCAGGAACTGGTCGCTCAGCCCCTGATCCACCAGGATCCAGCCCGGGTAGGCCTTGCGGCGCATCAGCAGCGAGGCATCCCAGGCTTCCCAGCTCTTCTGGTCCGGCCCGAGGTAGTTGCCGAAGGCCTTCTTGCCCCAGGGCACCGCCACCGGGTTGGAGATCGGGGCGAAAGCCGACACCGAATGCCAGCGTGTCGGATTGCGCAGCGCCGACACCAGGGCGCCATGCCCTCCCATCGAGTGCCCGAAGATGCCGCGACGTTCCGTGCTCACCGCAAAATTCTTTTCGACCAGGGCCGGCAGTTCGTCGTTGATGTAGCTGCCCATGTGGTAATTCGTCGACCACGGCGCCGCGGTAGCGTCCAGGTAAAACCCGGCGGCGACGCCGAAATCCCAGGCGTCGGAATCGCCCGGCAGGTTGAGCCCGCGCGGGCTGGTATCGCAGGCCACCAGGGCCAGCCCGTACTCGGCGGCCAGCCGCTGCGCGCCCGCCTTGATGACGAAGGTCTCTTCGGTGCAGGTCAGGCCGGCCAGGTAGTACAGGGCCGGCACCTTGCCCTGTTTCGCCTGGGGCGGCAAGTAGACGGCAAAGCGCATATCGCTGGAGGTCGCCTCCGAGCGGTGCGTGTAGAAGCCCATGGTGCCGCCGAAGCAGGCCTGTTCGCTGCGCTTTTCCAGACTCATTCCTGTCCCTTCACGCTGGTGGATTCAAATAGCCGGTCGAATCATTCGGCCGCGCCCCAACATTTACTTCTACAGTTTCACTTCGCTGATCTGCAGCACCGGCTGGGTGTTGGTGTAGTTGGGGATGTCGCTGAGAATGGACGAGGCATGCGGGCCGAAGGCGGCCTGGAAGGCGTCGACCGAATCGAAATACAGGTGGCCGAAGGCCAGGTAGGCCGGCGGGGCGCCCGGCTCGCCGCCGGCCAGTCCCTGCTCCACCGCCATGTTCTTCAGCGCCGCGCCCAGCTTCTGCTTCACCATCGGCATGTGCTTGTCGCAGTAGTAGGCGATATCGAAGGTGCTGCCCTTGCCGTTGGGGTACATCACGCTGACCTTGATCATGTTCTGCTCTTCCGTGGGGTGGTTGCGGCCTACAGTAGCCACGGCGGCATCATTGAACAAGGACTGTGTCAGGTACCACTGAAAAGTGTGTCGTATCTGACACAGAGTCACCACAATGCCGCTCGAACCGCCGCCGCAATTCCGTCAGGCGTAGATCGCGGAAATCGTCCGCCACGGCGAAGGCTTCGCCGAAATCCTCATCGGCGAAATAGAAGCTGCGCACGATCAGCACCTGTAACCCGGCGCCCCGCGCCGCCAGCAGGCCGTTGCGCGAATCTTCCACCGCCAGGGCCTGATCCGGGCGCAGGTTCAGGGCGGCCAGGGCTCGGGTGTAACACTCCGGGTCCGGCTTCTTGCGGCGCACGTCCTCGCCAGCCACGCGGACGCGGAATGCGTCCCGCGTATCCGCATCCAGCGTCGCCGCCAGCAGGCCGTCGAGGTTGCCACGGCTGGTGGTGGTGACGATACCCAGCTGCAAACCCGCCATGCGCGCCTCGGCCAGCAGCGGGCGCAGGCCGCGGCGCAGGCCGATGCCGCTGTTGCGCAGCAGATCTTGGTAGTGGCGGTTCTTGCTGGCGTGGATGGCGGCGATCGTCGCCTCGGACCCCGGCTTCGCCAGCCAGTCCGGATCGTATTCCGCGGCGTAGTGGGCGATGCGTTCCTTGCCGCCGGTAACCGACAGCAATGCGCCGTACAAGCGCTCGCCCCAGTGCCAGGGCAGGCGGTGCTCGCCGAAGGACTGGTTGAACGCGGCGCGATGGCCGTCGCGCTCGGTCTCGGCCAGGGTGCCGTCGACATCGAACAACAAGGCGCGCAGCTCGCTCACCGGGGCATCAGCCTGCCGCCGTAGCGGTGATGTTGGCGCGCATCTGCGCGATGGTTGCCGCATAGTCGCCGGAGCCGAAGATGGCCGATCCGGCAACGAAGGTATCGGCACCGGCGGCGGCGATGCGGGCAATATTGTCAGCCTTGACCCCGCCGTCCACCTCGAGCCGGATGTGCCACCCGCTCTCCGACGCGTGGCGCTCGATCCGCGCGCGGGCCAGCTTGAGCTTGTCCAACGTGGACTCGATGAACGACTGGCCGCCGAAGCCCGGGTTGACCGACATCAGCAGCACCAGGTCGAGTTTGTCCAGCACGTGGTCTAGCCAGTCGAGCGGCGTGGCCGGGTTGAACACCAGCCCGGCGCGGCAGCCCTGGTCGCGGATCAACTGCAGGCTGCGGTCGACGTGGCGCGAGGCCTCCGGGTGGAAGGAAATCAGTCCGGCACCGGCCTTGGCGAACTGCGGAATCAAGGCATCGACCGGCTCCACCATGAGGTGCACGTCGATCAACGCCTCGCCCACGTGCGGCCTGATTGCTTCGCAGACCATCGGCCCGATGGTCAGGTTCGGCACGTAATGGTTGTCCATCACGTCGAAGTGGATCCAGTCGGCGCCGGCGGCAAGCACTGCCCGCACTTCCTCGCCCAGCCGGGCGAAGTCGGCCGAGAGGATGCTGGGCGCGATCAGCGCCCCCTTGGCGGGCAGGTCCTTCACGCTCAGTGCACCACCGCGCGCAGCTCGCCCTTGGCATAGCGGCCTGCCATGCGGTCCAGTTGCACTGGCCGGATGCGGCTGGCCTGGCCGGCGCTGCCGAAGGCCTCGAAGCGCAGCTTGCAGATGTCTCGCGCCGCCGCGGTCGCCGCTTTGAGGAAGGCACGCGGATCGAACTCGGCTGGCTTCTCACCCATGCTCTTGCGCATCGCCCCGGTCATGGCCAGGCGGATGTCGGTGTCGATGTTGACCTTGCGCACGCCGTGACGGATGCCTTCGCGGATTTCCTCCACCGGCACGCCGTAGGTTTCCTTGATCTTGCCGCCGAACTGGCGGATCACTTCCAGCCATTCCTGCGGCACGCTGGAGGAGCCGTGCATCACCAGATGCGTGTTGGGAATGCGCGCGTGGATCGCCTTGACCCGGTCGATGGCCAGGATGTCGCCGGTCGGCGGCCGCGTGAACTTGTAGGCACCGTGGCTGGTGCCGATGGCGATGGCCAGTGCATCGACGCTGGTGGCCTTGACGAAATCGGCGGCCTGGTCCGGATCGGTCAGCAACTGGCTGTGGTCCAGCTTGCCGGCGGCGCCGGAGCCATCCTCCTCGCCCGCCTCGCCGCTTTCCAGCGAGCCGAGGCAGCCCAGTTCGCCTTCCACCGAGACGCCCACCGCATGCGCCAGCTCGCTGACCTTGCGCGTCACCTCGACGTTGTATTCGTAGGACGCCGGTGTCTTCATGTCCTCGCGCAGCGAGCCGTCCATCATCACGCTGGAGAAGCCGCTGCGGATCGAAGCCTGGCATACCGCCGGCGAGGCGCCGTGATCCTGGTGCATGCACACGGGGATGTCCGGGTAGCTCTCCACCGCCGCTTCCACCAGGTGGCGCAGGAACGCTTCGCCGGCATATTTCCGCGCGCCCGCCGAAGCCTGCAGGATCACCGGGCTGTCGCAAGCCTCCGCCGCCTGCATGATGGCCTGGATCTGCTCCAGGTTGTTGACGTTGAACGCCGGCAGGCCGTAGTCGTGCTCGGCCGCATGGTCCAGCAACTGGCGCAGTGAAATCATTGCCATGAAGGTTCTCCTCGGAGCTAAGCGGATGCAGCGGAGTTGTGAGGCTGCGGGACTGCACCGGCCTGGCGCGGCGATCGCGTCGCAGCCAGCACGGCGGAAATGTCGACAATGACGCGGTCGGGGTCGGCGTCCTCGATCGGCAGGCCGCTGTTGTAGCCGTAGGGCACTGCCCAGCAGGCCACGCCCGCATTGCGGCCGGTGGCGACATCGACGCCGGAGTCGCCGATCAGCAGGGCGCGATCCTTCGGCACGCCGTGCAGCTTGAGGCAGTGCTCGATAGTGGCCGCGTCCGGCTTCTTCACCGGCAGGGTGTCGCCGCAGATGATCGGATTGAAATAGTGATGCAAGCAGTGGGCGCGCAACACCGCCTCGGCGAAGCGCGTCTCGCGGTTGGTGACCAACGCTGTGGCGACACCGCGCGCCGAAAGTTCGGTGAGGGTGTCGACGACATGGGGATACACATGGCTGCGGGTGCCGCAGCGCTTTTCATGGAAACGGCCGTACATCTCGATCACCGATTCCATCGTGGTGCTGGCCCGCACCTCGGCCTGCGACAGGCCCGCCGCATGCGCGCAGGCGCGGATCAGCAACTCACGGCTGCCCTGCCCGACCCAGGTGCGCACCACTTCGTCCGACGCCTGCGGCAGCCGCAGGGCGCGCAGCACGTCGTTGACGGTATCGCCGATTTCGCCGGCGGTATCCACCAGCGTGCCGTCGAGGTCGAACATGATCAGGTCGAACATGGATTTCTTTACCCTGTGCAGTCTGTATTTCAATTGCCGGAGAGCACGATGTGCGGCTCCGCCTCGCGCTCTTCCCGGCGCCGTTCCGGAATCAGCTGCCGCGCCGCCGCGGCAACATGTTCGGGGGTCAGGCCGAAATGGCGGTACAGCTCGGGTGCCGGCGCCGACTCGCCGAAGCGGTCGATGCCGACCACGGCGCCGCTGCGGCCGACGTACTTGCGCCAGCCATCGGGATGACCGGCTTCCACCGCCAGCGCCGGCAGGTTCGGCAGCAGCACCGCGTCGCGATAGGATAGCGGCTGCCGGTCGAACAGGCTGGTGCAGGGCATCGACACCACCCGCGCCGCGATGTCCTCCTTGGCCAGCAGCTTCTGCGCCGCTAGGGCGAGACCCACCTCCGAGCCGGTGGCGATGATCACCAGTTGCGGCACGCTAACGTCGCTCAGCACGTAACCACCGCGGCGCGCAAAGCCCGGGCTGGAAGCATCGTGTTGCAGCACCGGAAGATTCTGCCGTGACAGCAGCAAGGCCGCGGGACCATCCTCGCGTTGCAAGGCTTCCAGCCACGCGACGCTGGTCTCCAGCACGTCGGCCGGCCGCCACACGTCCAGGTTCGGAATCAGCCGCAGGGATGCAGCGTGCTCGATCGGCTGGTGCGTCGGCCCATCCTCGCCCAGGCCGATCGAATCGTGGGTGAAGACGTGGATCACACGCAGATTCATCAGCGCCGCCATGCGCACGGCATTGCGGCTGTAATCGCTGAAGGTGAGGAAGGTGCCGCCGTACGGTATGAAGCCGCCGTGCAGGGCAACGCCGTTCATGATCGCGGCCATGCCGAATTCGCGAACACCGTAATGCAGGTAATTGCCCCTGCCCTCGCTGCCCACGGATACACAACCTTTGAAATCGGTCAGGTTGGAGCCGGTGAGATCTGCTGAGCCGCCCAGCAGCTCGGGCAGGCCGGGGCCGATCTGCTCCAGCACCTGCTGCGAGGCCTTGCGCGTCGCCACTTCTTTGCGGTTGGCCAGGGCGTTATCGAGCAGGACCTTGGCCCGCTGCTCGAAATCCTGCGGGAACTCGCCGCCCAGCCGGCGAGCGAGCTCCTTCGCCAGTTGCGGATGTGCCGCATCGTAGGCAGCGAAGGCCTCGCACCAGTGCGTCTGCGCACGGCTGCCGCGCGAGCGGGCGTCCCAGGCCTCGCGCACGTCTTCGGGAATATCGAACGGCGCATGTGGCCAGTCCAGTGCGGCACGCGTTGCCGCCACTTCTTCCGCACCGAGGGCCGCGCCGTGCACGCCTTCTCCACCCTGCTTGTTCGGCGCGCCTTTGCCGATCACGGTCTTGCAGCAGATCAGCGTCGGGCGCCCGTCGGCTTCGCGGGACTGGCGGCGGGCACGGATCAGGGCACGGTCCACTGCGCCGGCGTCGTGACCATCCACGCCGCAAATCACATTCCAGCCATAGGCGCGGAAGCGGCCCGGCGTGTCGTCGCCGAACCAGCCGGCCACCGGCCCGTCGATGGAAATGCCGTTATCGTCGTAGAAGGCGATCAGCTTGGACAGGCGCAGCGTGCCGGCCAGGGAGCAGACCTCGTGGCTGATGCCTTCCATCAGGCAGCCATCGCCCATGAAGACATAAGTGTGGTGGTCGACGACCTCATGGCCAGGCCGGTTGAACTCGGCCGCCAGAAGCTTTTCCGCCAACGCCATGCCGACCGCGTTGCTCAGGCCTTGCCCCAGCGGCCCGGTAGTGGTTTCCACTCCTGGCGTGAGGCCGTGTTCCGGATGTCCCGGCGTCTTCGAATGCAGTTGGCGAAAATGCTTGAGGTCGTCGGTCGACAGGTCATAACCGCTCAGGTGCAGCAGGCCGTAGAGCAGCATCGAGGCATGGCCGTTGGACAGGACGAAACGGTCGCGGTCGCACCAGTGCGGGTCGGTCGGGTCGTGCTTGAGGTGCCGGTTCCACAAGACCTCGGCGATCTCCGCCATCCCCATCGGCGCGCCGGGATGGCCGGATTTCGCTTTCTCCACCGCGTCGACCGCCAGCATGCGCAGGGCATCAGCCATGCGCTGCGGCAGCTCACGCGCTTGCGGAGCCGTTTGCGGGTTGGTGCGTGCGAACATGGTCGCCTCCTCAGACACGCCGCTTCTGGTCCATCAGGCGCAGGATCATCGGCGTGAAGATCAGCTGCATCGCCAGGCCCATC
>JAQGNS010000455.1 GCA_028291705.1 Nevskia sp. | reverse complement strand
TGTGTTGCGGGCTTGCGCTAGACTGTTTCCATCCCCTCCAAACAAAAGCCCGCCAATGGCCATCTGGAAACAAGCCGTGACCCTGGGTCCGGTGACGGACAAGCGCTTCCCCATCCCCGGCACCATCGGCGAGCACATCGGCCTGCGCCTCACCGAAATCGGCGAGGATTACCTGCGCGGCACCATGCCGGTGGACGGACGCACCAGGCAGCCCTACGGGCGCCTGCACGGCGGCGCCTCCTGCGTGCTGGCGGAGGAGCTGGGCAGCATCGCCGCCAGCCTGTGCACCGACCCCAGCCAGGTCTTCACCGTCGGGCTGGAGATCAATGCCAACCACATCCGCGGCGTCACCCAGGGCACCGTCACCGGCACCGCCCGGCCGCTGCATGTCGGCCGCGCCACCCAGGTGTGGGAAATCCGCATCGAGGACGAGCAGCAGCGACTGGTGTGCATCTCGCGCCTGACCATGGCGGTGGTATCGCTGAAGGAAGGCAAGCCGGCATGAGCCGACTCGCGACGCCAAGATCCCCACGCTACGCGTTGGGCCCCTCCACGCTGCTCGCGCCGCGTGTATGAGCTTCGCCCTGCATCCGCAACTGGCGAAGGACTGTCACCGGCTCGGCCGTTTCGAGCTGGGTCTGCTGCTGCTGATGAACGACGCGCAATATCCCTGGTTCATCCTGGTGCCACAGCGCGCCGGCCTGCGCGAGATCTACGAGCTGGACGAGGCCGGGCAGGCGCTGCTGCTGCGCGAGTCGACGGCGCTGTCGCGGGCCTTGATGACCGCCTTCCAGGGCGACAAGCTCAATATCGCGGCGCTGGGCAATATGGTGCCGCAGCTGCACCTGCACCATATCGTGCGCCACGCGGGCGATCCGGCCTGGCCGGCGCCGGTTTGGGGGCGGCATCCGGCGCGGGCTTATACGGCGGATGAATTGACGCAGCGGCTGGCGCTGTTGCGGCCGCATCTGCCGAGCGGATTTGCCGAGGAATACGCGGCTCCGGGCTGACAGATCGCTCTTTGCCTCCTGTCATCCTGAGCGCAGCGAAGGATCCGGCCAGATCCTTCGCTGCGCTCAGGATGACAATGGGGTGAGGTGGCGCGGGCCCTGTCGCCACGGCCAGTCAGCCGCCATGCCCCGATACCTATACTCCCTCGGGTATTTCGACCGATGCGGAGTGGACGATGCACAGCGTAGCCGGCAGGAAGGTGCTGATCACGGGCGCCGCCATGGGCATGGGGAAGATCTACGCCCAGCTCGCCGTGCGGGAAGGCGCCGCTGCGGTGATCCTGTGGGACATCAACCAGGCCGAGCTGGAGAAGACCGCGGCGGAGCTGAAGGCTGCGGGCGGCAAGGTGCACGCCTACCTGGTCGATGTGTCGAAGCTGGAAGCCATCACCGAGGCGGCGGCGCAGGTACGGGCCGAGGTGGGCGACCCGGAGATCCTGTTCAACAACGCCGGCGTGGTGCGCGGCAAGTATTTCTGGGAACACGATGCGGTGAGGGACATCGCCTTCACCATGTCGATCAACGCCATGGCGCCGATGTACATCGCGCGCGAGTTCCTGCCGGCGATGATCGCCAGCCGCGGCAGAGAGCAGCGCGTGGTCAACATCGCCTCCGCCGCCGGGCTGATCGCCAACCCGCGCATGAGCGTGTACTGCGCCAGCAAATGGAGCTGCACCGGCTGGAGCGATTCGGTGCGGCTGGAGCTGGAGGAAGCCGGCCATGCGCATGTGCGGGTCACCACGGTCAACCCGACCTATATCTCGACCGGCATGTTCGAGGGCGCCAAGACCATGCTGTTCACCCCGATCCTGACGCCGCAATACGTCACCGACCGCGTCTGGGCGGCGATGAAGGTGGGTCGGCCGCGGCTGATCATGCCCTGGACGGTCTACGTCTCCAGCGCCCTGCGCGGGCTGCTGCCGGTGCGCCTGTTCGACTGGGTGGCGCGCTATGTCTTCCGCGTCTACGGCACCATGGATACCTTCACAGGACACGGGGCAGGACATGGTCCCGGACCAGGAACCGGGCATGAGCCGAAATAGGCCATGCCGGTCGCTTGCCGGGGCAAGCAAAGCCGGGCCGGGCGCCGGCAAGAACTACCCTGGTCCGGGCTGCGTTCTGGCCCGGATATGCTAGTTTGTCAGGGCGAGAGAGGGTGTCGGCTCGAACCGGCAGCGCTTGATAATCGAATAAATACAGGCCTAGGAGCAGAACAATGAATTACTTCGTCACCGGCGCCACCGGCTTCATCGGGCGCTTCCTGGTGGATCGGCTGGCGGCGCGCGAGGACGCCAAGGTCTACATCCTGGTGCGCGAGTCTTCGCAGGAGAAGTTCGACGCGCTGGTGGAGCGTGTCGGCGAATACGGCGACCGCCTGTTCCCGGTCTACGGCGACATCACCATGCCGGGCCTGGTCGACGCGGCCGAGGCGAAGAAGCTGAAGGGCAAGATCGACCACGTGTTCCACCTGGCCGCCGTCTACGACATGAACATGGACGACGCCACCGCCGACCGGGTCAACACCGAGGGCACGCGCAACGTCGTCGATTTCGTCAACGAGCTGGGCGGCAAGGTCAGGCTGCATCACATGAGTTCAGTGGCGGTGGCCGGCGGCGACTACGTCGGCAAATTCACCGAGGACATGTTCGACGAGGGCCAGTCGACCAAGCATCCGTATTACCGCACCAAGTACCAGGCCGAGAAGATCGTCCGCGAGGAATCGAAGGTTCCGTTCCGCGTCTATCGTCCCGGCGCCGTGGTCGGCTCCTCCGAGACCGGCGAGATCGACAAGATCGACGGCCCCTATTATTTCTTCAAGGCGATCCAGAAGATCAGCCACCGCCTGCCCAAGTGGGTGCCGCTGCTCGGCATCGAGGGCGGCCGCGTGCCGATCGTGCCGGTGGACTACGTGGTCAAGGCGATGGAAGCCATCGCCCACAAGGACGGCCTCGACGGCGAATGCTTCTGCCTGATCCAGTCGCACTCGCCCACCGTGGGCGAACTGCTCGGCGCCTTCCTCGCCGCGGCGCACGGCCCCGAGTTCGCCAAGAAGCTGGAAGTGCCGACCCTGCCGAGCGCGCTGCGGGCCATCACCGGTCGCATCGGCGACGCGGTGCCGGAATCGGTGAAGAAGCAGATCTCCAGATCCATCGGCGTGCCGATGTCGGTGCTGGGCTACGCCACCAACCGCGCCGTGTTCGAGGACAAGAACGCCCGCGCCGCGCTGCGCGGCAGCGGCGTCAAGTGCCCCGACGTCGCCGACTACGCCCCGGTGCTGTGGAATTACTGGGACCAGTACCTGAACCTGAGCTACAAGGCCTCGCCCAAGCTGGTGCGGCGCCTGGCCGGCAAGATCGTGCTGATCACCGGCGCCTCCTCCGGCATCGGCTTCACCACCGCCAAGAAAATGGCCGCGGCCGGCGCCAAGGTGATCCTGGTGGCGCGCACCAAGGACAAGCTCGACGAGACGCAGAAGATCATCGAGACCATCGGCGGCGAAGCCTTCGTCTACCCCTGCGACCTCAACGACATGAAGGCCATCGACGAGATGGCGGCGGCGGTGCTGAAGGACTTCGGTCACGTCGACGTGCTGATCAACAACGCCGGCCGCTCGATCCGCCGCGCCGTGAACGAGTCGTATGAGCGCTTCCACGATTTCGAGCGCACCATGCAGCTGAACTACTTCGGCTCGGTGCGCCTGATCATGGCGCTGCTGCCGAGCATGCTGCACCGCAAGAGCGGCCACATCATCAACATCAGCTCGATCGGCGTGCTGGCCAACGCGGCGCGCTTCTCGGCCTATGTCGCCAGCAAGGCGGCGCTGGATGCTTTCACCCGCTGCCTGTCGGCCGAGATCAAGGCGAAGAACATCCATACCACGGCGATCTACATGCCGCTGGTGCGCACGCCGATGATCGCGCCGACCAAGATCTACAGCTACATCCCGACCTGGTCGCCGGACGACGCCGCCGATACCGTGATCAAGGCCGTGATGGAACGGCCGAAGAGTATCGCCACCACGCTCGGCACCGCCGCCTCGGTCAGCTACGCGCTGTGGCCCAAGGTCAACGACTACATCCTGTCCAAGGGCTTCCAGTTGTTCCCCTCGTCCGGCGCCGCCAAGAGCGGCAAGGACAAGGACGCGCCGGCGCCGAAGCCGACACTGGAACAGGTGGTGTTCGCCAACGTGTTCAAAGGCGAACACTGGTAGACATCCCTGTCCAAGCTCCCGGACATCCGTGTCCGGACTGTTGAAACAAGCGGGCAACAAAAAGGGCCGATCGCAAGATCGGCCCTTTTTTATACGCGGACTGTAGGTCGGCTGGTGCGAGGCCGACCTACGACGCTGCCTTTATTTCAGCGAGTACGGCGTCAGGAACTGCCACAGCGCGACGGTGGCATCCAGGTTCTGCGTGGTCTTGCCGAGGTAGGCGGTGTAGACGCTGTAGGGCGAGGCCGGCCAGGTGTGGCCGCCGCCGTTGATGGTGTAGAGCGAGGTGGCGGCGCCCACGGGGCACTGGGTAAAGCTGGTCTGCGCCACGGTGGTGCCATCCTTGGCCTGCTGCGGCAGGACGGTGGTGCTCATCACGGTTGCGGCGCAGGCGTTCTTCACCGCCCAGAAGGCGGTTGCCGCGGCAGCCGATTGCAGGGTGGGCTCGCCCTTGTAGGGCACCACCAGGTCGGAAGTGCCATCCATGAAGGCTGCCGGCATGGTGTGGCTCGGCGTGCACTCGCCGGCCACGGCCAGGGAGTTGCGCAGGGTCGCCGACACGGCGACGAAGCCGACGATCTTGTTCGACAGTTGGCAGGCCAGGCGCTCGGCCATGAAGCCGCCGGCGGAATAGCCCGCTGCGTAGACGCGCTTCTTGTCGACGTGATCTTCGCTGACCGCCTTGTCGATCAGGGCGGAGATGAAGCCGATGTCGTCGACCGTGCTGGTGGAGGACGGATCCTCGTTCCACTTGCCGTTCTCGCCCTGCGGCAGGTACACCCACACGCCGTAGTCCTGGGCCAGGCGTCCGGCGCGGGCCAGGTTGGCCATGGTCTGCGGGGTGATGCCGTGCGCGTGCATCAGGATCAGCGCGGGGGCGTCGGTGGTGGCCGGGTCCGGGCGCACCACGATGTAGGTGCGTGCCAGGCCCTGGTAGGAAATGGTGACGGTGCTGCTGGTGGTGCCCGGGGTCGGGTCCAGGTAGTTCTTGTTGGCTTCCTTCAGGATCAGGGTGAAGGTGGCGATGGTCTGCTGCAGGCTGCCGCCGAGGGTGCCGCCGGACTGGCCGAGGATCTTGCCGAGCGCCGCCTGGGTCTCTTCCTGGATTTTCTGGATCGCCGCCTGGGTCTGCTGGCCGGCCTGCTGCAGGGCCGCGATGGCCTTGGCGATGGCGGCGGCCAGGCCGCTGCCGTCGCCGGCAGCCTGCGCCATCGGCACCGCCGCGGCGGCGCTCAGGGCCAGGACCAGGCCGGTACGCCGCAGGACACGCGAAGTCTTCTTGCCAACCGCTTGAATCGACATTGAATTTCCCCGAGACCGGGAGCTCCCCGGCGATTTATGTGCGCATCTTACTGGAAGTGCTGGAGCAAGATGCGCACCAACGCACACCATGGGGAAATCTTGACCACAGGCATGCGATACGTCACAAACTGGCTGTTTGTGCCGTCAAATAACGTCAGTCGGCCATGGCCGGGTGGTTACACTGGGGTCTCATCTGGCTTGCAGCGGAGTTCCCGCATGAACGACAGCACCATCGTCCCCTCCGCCGAGCCCAGCGAAAGCGAGCGCAACACGCTGCTGGTGGCCTATGTGCTGTACGGCGTGACGCCGTTCACCGGCGGCCTCGCCGCCGTGGCCGGGGTGATCATCAATCACCTCAAGGTCAACGACACCGGCAACGAGTTCCTGCGCAGCCATCACCGCTGGCTGCTGCGCACCTTCTGGTACAGCCTGCTGTGGACGGCGGTGTTGTCCCTGCTGATGTTCACCATCGTGCTGGTGCCGGTGGCCTTGGTCGGCTACGTGGCTACCGGCACCTGGTACATCTACCGGGTGGTGCGGGGGGCGATCAATTTCGCCGACCGCAGGGCGATGCCGGTTTAAGCAGCAGGTTTTCTTCCGCGCAGCGGCCTTCTCCCGGCCCTTCGGGCCACCCTCTCCCGCTAGCGGGAGAGGGGACAGCAGGCGTGCATCTGGACCGAAGTACCTTAGGCCGACTTGGCCAATCGTGCCTGGCGCTGCGCCACGCTGGCGGCGAGGCCGCGCAGCAGTTCGGTGGTGTCGTCCCAGTGGATGCAGGCGTCGGTGACGCTCTGGCCGTAGACCATCTGGTCGCGCGGCCCGATTTCCTGGCGGCCCTCGACCAGATGGCTTTCCACCATCACGCCGATGATGCGGCTGTCGCCGCCGGCGATCTGGTGGCCGACGTCCTGCGCCACCGACAGCTGCTTCTTGTGCTGCTTCTGGCTGTTGGCGTGGCTGAAGTCGATCATCACCTGCGGCTGGATGCCGGCCTTGGTCAGCGCCGCGCAGGCCGCTTCCACCGACTTGGCGTCGTAGTTGGTGCCGGTGCTGCCGCCGCGCAGGATGATGTGCGTGTCGGCGTTGCCGCGGGTTTCGAAGATGGCGGTTTCGCCGGTGCGGGTCAGCGACAGGAACCGGTGCGGGCTGCGCGCGGACTGCACCGCGTCCACCGCCACCTTGACGCTGCCGTCGGTGCCGTTCTTGAAGCCCACCGGGCAGGACAGGCCGCTGGCCATTTCGCGATGCAGCTGCGACTCGGTGGT
>JAQGNS010000454.1 GCA_028291705.1 Nevskia sp. | reverse complement strand
CGACCAGGGTGGCGGCTACGGCGGCTTTGGCAAACTTGTTGTACATGTTCATTTGAAACTCCTATCGGCTTCATAGACCGGTTGAATGGTGGAAAAACCTGCTGCTGTTTCCGTTGCTGTGTTGCGTCTGCCCTTACCAGACGGATGAGTTGGTGATTTATTCCACGGCCCTCATCCGATTGATTGACAGAACCCTTGATGCTGTTTGCATTGCTGTATCGCGTATGCCCTTACTAGACGGCCGGGGTCGCGATTTATTCCATGGCTGCGATTCAGGGCTGCGACTCAGCGCGATTGGTCGCGCAAGCGGAAGCGCGGCAGGGTGCTTCGTGGTGTTCTTGTCCAGCGGATTGCGAACGCTTCGTTGCGAAGTCGTTCCGCGTCTGTCGCCTCGGTGTCCGAGGCTCCCGCTGTCCGTATAGGGCTTGCCCCGTGGGTGAAGTTCAAGCCCGCTGTATGGGATGCGTTATCCGATCCCGGCTGCTTGCGCGATCAGGATCAGGCCTGCGCCTGCAACGATGGCCCCGATGATCCGCGCGATGCGCGCACCGGCCGGTGCAAGACGTTCGGCGGTGATGGCCGCCGTGACGGCGGCCATCGCACGCAGATCCATGACGCCGATGACGAGGAGGACCGCCGTCAGCGGAGCACAACAGCTATTGCAATGAAGGCCCAGGCGCAGGCCGTGGCGCCAGGCCGTGCCGCCATCCGCCGACAGTGTTCGGCTGCGTCCCGGTGTCCCACGGCAACAGGCAAGCTGTCGTGCCTTCCATGATGTGAATTGAAGCGCGCCCGCGATCAACATGACCACGCCGGCCGCGAGCGGAACGGCGCGCGCCAGCGCCGGCAGCTGCATCTCCGCTGCCGCCGATGCGACGCCCAACGGAAAAGCGATCATCCCGAGCACGGCCCATACCAGGAAGTACGACGAGCCCACCAGCACGGTCAGCCCGCCAAGGCGCGTCTTGCCGGTCCTGCCGATGGCCTGGCGGTAGCGCCACAGCATCGGCATCAGGGATGGCAGCATCATCGCCACCATCATCACGGTCCACATGCCGAGGAATGATGCCGCGGTTCCGGGCCAGCTCTGCCCGGGCATCCGCATCCAGGCCATCGACATGGTCCAGCCGCCGGGCATCGGCATCCCGTCCATCGCCGACATGGAACCGCACCAGGCGATCGCCAGCGCAGCGCTGGCGATGAAGAGCAGCGCCGAGACGCCGAAGAAGATGCGTTGGGAGGCTCGCCTGGAAACCATGCCCGGCGAGACCTCCCGTCCTCCGCTGGTGCCGACGCCTGTGCCAACGCCCGTGCCAACAATGTTCACGGCTTGGCTCAACGCGCGTACTCGTCGTGACGGTGCCACCACACGCCTGTCTCGTTGCGTCCCCTGGGCGCGCGGTCGAGCCACTGGTACATGCCCCAGATGCCGTCCACGCCGCGCGCATAGCTGGAATAGCTGTGATAAACCACGCCGTCCTCGAGCACGAAGGTGCTGATGCCGGGCCGGTCGCGGGTGTAGGTAGGCGCGTCGGTGCCGCAGGAGGCCGCGAACTGGGCGACAGGCTCGGGGATCGCCGACATCTCGTCCATGGCGTGGCCGCCGCGCTCGTAGTTGTACTCGATGCTTCCCTCGCGCTGCTGCTGCTTGCTGAAGGCGACGCTGTAGTCGAAGTTGAAGTCGGTGTCGGCCGAGGAGGCCCAGGGAAAGGTCCAGCCCATCCGCTTCTGGTAGGTCAGCAGCTTGGCCAGCGGTGCCCGGGACACCGCCGTCAGCGTGACGTCATGATTGGCCAGGTGGACGACGATGCCGTCGAAGCCGTCCGCGATGGACGAGCAGGAGGGGCACCCCGCCTTGTAGTCGGGCCCGAACATGAAGTGGTAGACGATGAGC
This sequence comes from Nevskia sp., assembly GCA_028291705.1. Classification (GTDB taxonomy): domain Bacteria; phylum Pseudomonadota; class Gammaproteobacteria; order Nevskiales; family Nevskiaceae; genus Nevskia. The sequence continues at coordinate 7,248 of JAQGNS010000454.1, read as the reverse complement.
TGCGAGCGGCCCTTGAACAGATCCGCCAGCGAAGCGCTGCCGTCGGCGGTCTCGAAGCGGTAGTCCTTGTCCACGCGGACCCACGGCAGCTCCTGGCGCCGCTGTACCAACTCGTCGCTGCGCCGCGTCAGTTCCTTCTCCGCTTCGAGCAGCTCGATCCGCGCTGCCAGCCAATCCTTGCGTGTTGCGATCCTGTGCGTTGTCATCACTCGTTTCTCCGTTGGGTATCTGGCGTTGTTCGTTCGGTGTCCGATACGAGGTATTGCCTGGGTTGCGTGTGATAAGTTAACGGCGGGATTCGAATGGTGGGAGTGACAAGTGTGGCGGGATTAGGGCCTGCTAACACATATTTGATCGACGCGACGGCTCTGGGTGCGTGCAGCGCAAGGCGCGACCGACGCTGTGTACTTGATGTACACGAGGAGAGAGCAACGCCGCGATGCGCGCACCCAGAGCCGTCCCGGAGGGTTGCCCCGGATTGCCGGCCATGCAGCGTTGCTCGTCGCTCACGTACTTCAAGTACGTCGCGCTCCTCGCGCCTTGCCTGGCCGGCAATCCGGGGCAACGCGACGACCAAATATGTGTTGGCAGGTCCTAAATGGATTCCCTGATCACCGCGGCGGCGCGTGCGCTCGCGGCCGGTGATCCACTCGGCGCACTGAAGCGCATCGCCCTGCGCGACGACGCGCCGGCGCTCGCGCTGCGCGGCATCGCCATGGCACAACTCGGCGATCTGGTTCGGGCCAAGGCTCTCCTGCGCAGCGCGGCGCGCGCCTTCGGTCCGAAAGAGGCCATGGCCCGCGCCAGGTGCGTCGTCGCCGAAGCCGAGATCGCGCTCGCCTCGCGCGACCTGGGCTGGCCCGCGAAGGCGCTCGACGCGGCGCGGGCGACGCTCGAAGCGCACGGCGACCGGGTCAACGCCGCGCACGCGCGGTACCTCGAAGTGCGGCGTCTGCTCCTGATCGGCCGCCTCGACGAGGCTGAGCACAAGCTTGCCCGGCTCGACGCCGCACCGTTTCCACCTGCTTTGCGGGCCGCCCATGAGCTGGTCGTGGCGGGGATCGCCATGCGGCGCATCAACACGAAGACGGCGCGTGCGGCGCTGGCCCGTGCCGGGCGTGCCGCAAGCGTTGCCGGCATCCCGGCACTGACGGCGGAGGTCGAAAGCGCAGCCCTGGTCATGAACACACCCGCCGCGCGCCTGATTGCGCAGGGCAAGGAGCGCCCCCTTTTGCTTGAAGAGGTGGAAGCCTTGCTGGCGTCCAGGGCGCTGGTAGTGGATGCGTGCCGTCATGTCGTGCGCGACGCCGGCACGGTGGTCTCGCTCGCCAGGCGCCCGGTGCTGTTCACGCTGGCCCGCGCGCTGGGCGAAGCCTGGCCCGCGGACGTGACGCGGGATGCGCTCGTCGCGCGCGCCTTCCGCGCCAGGCACGCCGATGAATCGCACCGGGCGCGCCTGCGGGTCGAACTCGGGCGGCTGCGCACGCTGCTGCGGCCGCTGGCCGGCGTGAGCGCAACGCAGCGGGGCTTTGCCCTGGTGCCGCGCCGCGCACGCGAGGTGGTGGTGCTGGCGCGGCCGGTCGAAGAGCGGCACGCGGCGGTGCTGGCCTTCCTCTCCGATGGTGAATCGTGGTCCAGCTCGGCCCTGGCGCTTGCCCTGGGCGCCAGCCAGCGCACGGTGCAGCGGGCGCTCGACATCCTGGCGGCCGCCGACAAGGTGCAGTCGTTCGGCCGCGGCAGGGCCCGCCGCTGGATGACGCCGCCGGTGCCGGGATTCACGACGACCTTGTTACTCCCCGCTTCCCTGCAAGGCGACTAGGATGGGCACATGAAAAAGTCAGCCGCTGAAATCGTTCGCGAATATGGTCCCTTTCCGGGTGTCGACAGCATCGGTGGCGTCACCTACGACGGCCAACAGGTCTGGATCGCGGCGGGAGACAGGCTGAGCAGCTTCGATCCGAAAAGCGGGGAGACGCTGCGCTCGATCGAGGTCGCCGCGCATGCGGGCACGGCCTTCGACGGCCGGCACCTGTTCCAGGTCTCCGAGGACCGCATCCACAAGATCGACCCGCAGACCGGCCGCGTGCTCGCCACCATTCCTGCGCCCGGCGGCGGCGGCGACTCGGGGCTGGCCTGGGCCGAAGGCGCGCTGTGGGTGGGTCATTACCGCGAGCGGAAGATCTACCAGATCGATCCGCAGACCGGGGCGGTTCTCCGCACCATCGAGTCCCAGCGCTTCGTCACCGGGGTCAGCTGGGTCGACGGCGAGCTCTGGCACGGCACCTGGGAAAACGAAGAGAGCGATCTGCGGCGCATCGATCCCCACACCGGCGAAACCCTGGAGCAACTCGAGATGCCGCCTGGCGTGGGTGTGTCGGGGCTGGAGTCCGACGGCGGCGACCGCTTCTTCTGCGGCGGCGGCAGCAGCGGCAAGGTGAGAGTGGTGCGCCGGCCCCGGCGAGACACCAAGGCCGGCGGCAACTCCTGAATCTGCGTCGATCCTCCGGGCGATGACCGCAGTGGTCCCCGGCGGACCGCTGCGGAATCAGGCCGCATCCACCTGCGGCGGCGTGCGCGCGCTGATGCTCAGCCGGTTCCAGATGTTGATGGCGGCAATGGCGAAGCTCAGGCTGGCCGTCTCCTCCGCACTGAACTGCTGCCGCACCTGCTCATACACCGCATCCGCAGCGTGACCCTGGGTGATGAAGGTCAAGGCCTCGGTCCAGGCCAGTGCGGCCTGCTCGCGCTCGCTGTACAGCGGTGCCTCGCGCCAGGCGTTGAGCAGGTGCATGCGCTCTTGGCTGATGCCGTGCTTCAGCGCGTCGCGCGTGTGCATGGCGATGCAGAAGGCGCAGCCGTTGAGCTGCGAGGCGCGCAGCTTCACCAGTTCCAGGATGGTCTGCTCCAGGCCGCACTTGTTGACCGTGTCCTGCAAGGCCAGCATGGCGTTCCAGGATTTCGGAGCGGCTTTCATCAGGTTGAGTCGGGCTTCCATGTTGCGTCCTCTCGATGGGCGAAATGCCGGCACTATTGCCGGCTTGCCATCAAGACGAGACAGCCGCCTGCGGTGTGACATGCAGGGGCGTATTACCGCACTTTCCTCAGCGCGCCTTGGTTTCCGGCGCCGGTGATTTCTTCCGCTTGTTCCGCAGGTAGATGACCTTGGAGTGGCCGTCGGCGTGCGGGCGCTCGTCCAGGTCGAACTGCTCCTTCATCTCCGCCACCAGGTCGCGCAGCTTCTTGTGCCCGTAGTCGCGCGGGTCGAACTGCGGCAGTTGCCGCACGATGTTCGATCCCACCGCGGACAAGGCGGCCCAGCCGGATTCGTCCGAGCCGGCATCGATGGCCGAGCGGATGAAACTGGTCAGCTTCTTCTTCGAAATCGGCCCGTCGGCCTCGGGCTTCTTCTCCTGCGCCGGCTCTTCATCGGCGACGGCGGTCTTCAGCAGGTGCGTATAGATGAACTTGTCGCAGGCCGAGACGAAGGGGGCCGGCGTCTTCTTTTCGCCGAAGCCGTAGACGGTCAGGCCCTGCTCGCGGATGCGGGCGGCCAGGGGCGTGAAATCGCTGTCGCTGGAGACGATGCAGAAGCCGGAAAACCGTTCCGTGTACAGCAGGTCCATCGCGTCGATAATCAGCGCGGAATCGGTGGCGTTCTTGCCGGAGGTATAGCCGAACTGCTGGATCGGCTGGATCGAATGATGCAGCAGCACCTTCTTCCAGCTCTTGAGATTGTCCGTGGTCCAGTCGCCATAGGCGCGCTTGACGCTGGCCACGCCGTACTTGGCGACTTCCCGCAACAAGCCTTCGGCGATGTCCGCTGGTGCATTGTCGGCGTCGATCAGCACCGCCAGGCGCGATTGTCCGTCTCTGTCAGCCATGACCGGTTCTCCTGCTTTTGCGACGTTTTATCCCGACTGCACTCTGTCCTTATTTCGGCGCCATGCGCAGCGCCCCATCCAGCCGGATGGTCTCGCCGTTGAGCATCGGGTTCTCGATCACATGCTGCACCAGCGCCGCGTACTCGCTGGCGCGGCCCAGGCGGGAAGGGAAGGGCACGCTGCGGCCGAGCGAGTCCTGCACATCCTGCGGCATGCCGCTCATCATCGGCGTCTCAAACAGGCCGGGGGCGATGGTGACGCAGCGGATGCCGCTGCGCGCCAGTTCGCGCGCGATCGGCAGCGTCATGCCCACCACCGCGGCCTTGGAGGCGGCATAGGCGGCCTGGCCGATCTGGCCGTCGTAGGCGGCGATGGAGGCGGTATTGATCAGCACGCCGCGCTCGCCTTCCTCGTTGGCGGTCTGCTTCGCCATCTGCTCCACCGCGATGCGGATGAAGTTGAAGCTGCCGACCACGTTGATGTTGAGGCAGCGGGCGAAGCTGGTGAGGGCGTGCGGGCCTTCCTTGCCCAGCACCTTCTCGCCGATGGCGATGCCGGCGCAGTTGACCAGGCCGTGCAGCGCGCCGAAATTCTCCACCGTGGCGGCCACGGCGCCCTTGGCGTCGGCCTCGGCGGTGACGTCGGCGCGGATGAAGCGCACCGCCGCGCCCAGCTCGTTGATCAGCGCCTGCCCGGCGATCTCGTTGAGGTCCGCGATCAGCACCTTGCCGCCGAGGCGCACCAGATTGCGCACCGTGCCCGCGCCGAGCCCGGAAGCGCCGCCGGTAACGATGAATGCGCTGTCTTCGATTTGCATGCCTGCCTCTCTCCGGTGGTGTGCGGGGCGTCGCAGGGCATGGCAATGGGCCTGCCGGCTGGACGACCGTCGAAATTGTGAGTGTGGAAGTATCCGCGCAAGCGGTCTCCGCGCGCAAAAGGCGGGCAAAAAAAAGCCCCGGCCGAAGCCGGGGCCGACGACGCGCCCGATGGGCGAACGCGCCGCTTTACTTGACCGTGACGGTGATCTTGTCCGACACCACCGGCGGATCGAACGGCACGTGCAGGCCGTCGGCCAGTTCGATCTGCAGGGTGTGCGTGCCCGGGGTCAGGGTGACCGTGTCCTCGGTCTGGCCCTTGCCGTAGTGCTTGACGTGGTCGTTGGCGGGCAGCGGGCCATCCTGCGGGGGCAGGTCGGTATCGATCAGCAGATGGAAGTGGCCGGTGCCGGCGTCCATGGTGCCGGCCGGCGCGATCTTGGCGCCGGTGACGGCGAAGCCGATCTTGACCGGGCTGGCGACGGTGTCGCCGTCCTTGATGCCGACGAAGGTCACGGCGGTGCCATCCGGGGCCTTCTGGCGCGGCAGGCTCGCCGCCGGGGCGGCGGGTGCGGCGGCAGCCGGGGCTGCGGCGGCGGCCGGGGCGGCCTGGTCCGGGGCTTTCTGTGAACAGGCGGCCACGGCCAGCGTGGTGGTCAGCAACAAACCTAGCGTGCGGAACTTGCTCATCGGCGCATCCTTTCGGGGTTGTAGGGGAGGCAAGCATAACCCCAGCCGGCTTACACGGGCATGACTGGCCGGCACGGCCGGCGGCGGGGGTGGCAAGCGTGAATCGGCATAATGTTGTAAGATTGCGCCCAGTTTGAAGTGGCGCTCCGGTTGCGCCCCAGAAGCCGGTTCCCGGTTTCCCGACAAACCCGGCGCTGTTCCTCACCCTGGTGAGGCGTATGCGCCAACCTCAATCATCACTGCCTGAACCGGTTCCATGCTTGTTGCGTGGTGTGGCGGCTTCAGGAGTATCAAAGATGTCGTTTTCCGAACTGGGCTTAGCGCCCGAGTTGCTGCGTGCCATTGCCGACGAGGGCTATACCGAGCCCACGCCGATCCAGAAACAGGCCATTCCGCTGGTGCTCGAGGGGCGCGACCTGCTCGCCGCCGCCCAGACCGGCACCGGCAAGACCGCCGCCTTCACCCTGCCGATCCTGCAGAAGCTGATCACCGTCACCAACGGCGCCCCCGGCCCCCGCGTGCTGGTGCTGGTGCCGACGCGTGAACTCGCCGCCCAGGTGGCCGAGTCGGTCCGCACCTACGGCAAGCATCTCAAGCTGCGCACCGCCGTGATCTTCGGCGGTGTCGGCATCAACCCGCAGATCGACCTGCTGCGCCGTGGCGTCGAAATCGTCGTCGCCACCCCGGGCCACCTGCTCGACCATTTGCAGCAGCGCACGGTCAACCTCTCCAACGTCGAGACGCTGGTGCTGGACGAAGCCGACCGCATGCTCGACATGGGCTTCATCCGCGACATCCGCCGCGTCATCCAGGTGCTGCCGAAGAAGCGCCAGAACCTGCTGTTCTCCGCCACCTTCAACCCGGAAATCCGCGGTCTGGCCGAAAGCCTGCTGCACAACCCGGCCACGGTGGACGTGGCGCCGCGCAACACCGCCGCCGAACTGGTGGCGCAGCGCGTGCACCCGGTCGACAAGTCGCGCAAGACCGGCCTGCTGGCTCACCTGGTCAAGGAAGGCGACTGGAAGCAGGTGCTGGTGTTCACCCGCACCAAGCACGGCGCCAACCGCCTGGCCGAGCAGCTTGCCCGCCACGGCATCACCACCGCCGCCATCCACGGCAACAAGTCGCAGAACGCGCGCACCAAGTCCCTGGCCGACTTCAAGGCCGGCAAGGTGCGCGTGCTGGTGGCCACCGACATCGCCGCCCGCGGCATCGATATCGACCAACTGCCGCACGTGGTCAACCACGAGCTGCCCAACGTGCCGGAGGATTACGTCCATCGCATCGGCCGTACCGGCCGTGCCGGCACCTCAGGCGAGGCCATCTCCCTGGTCAGCTCCGACGAGCGCCAGGAACTGAAGGACATCCAGCGCCTGCTGCGCAAGGAAATCCCGTCCTCGATGGTGCCGGGCTTCGAGCCGGGCTCGCAGCCGACCGCGGAAGAAACCGCGCGCCACGCCGCGATGAAGCTGCCGGAAAACGCCCCGGCGCGCCCGCAGCGTCCGAATCCCCCGCGCCACGGCTTCGGCCGCGGCGGCAACGGCCGGCCGTCACGCGACGCCGAACGTATTGCCGGCAAGTCGCGCAAGGTACATTGAGTTTTTGAGAAAGCGCCCTGGAATGGTCCAGGGCTTCGTTGCTTATTTCAACAGTCCGGTCATGGATGACCGGTGCTTGGACAGGATGTCCAAAACGGAGCGAATCATGCTGAAAATTTATGCCGGCAACCTGCCGTCCGACGCCACCGAGAAGGAAATCACCGAGCTGTTCTCGGCTCACGGTCGCGTGCGCTCGATCAAGCTGGCTCACGACGTGTTCTCCGGCAAGTGCCGCGGTTTCGGCTTCATCGAAATGGAAGGCCA